>DASRSW010000037.1:0-102843 GCA_035656275.1 Thermoplasmata archaeon | reverse complement strand
CGGCGGCACGCTCGCATATCGGGGGCCGGTTTAGCCCCGTCCATTTTCGGTGCCCATGCCCTCGACTGGTGAGCTGTTACGCACTCTTTGAAGGATGGCTGCTTCTGAGCCCACCTCCCAGTTGTCTTCGAACACGGACGCCCTTTGCATGACACTTAACCGGCACTTGGGGCCCTTAATGCGAGGCTGGGTTGCATTCCCTTTCGCACGGCGGGCTTACCCCTGCCGCGCTCACTCCCGGCGTCTACGCCGCATGGGACTTCGGAGTTCGACAACAGGCCGAGACCTTTCGGTCCCGCTTCCCGTAATCGGTGCTCTACATCCCACGCCGGCTCGGCCGAGACCTACCTGCGAGTAGTTTCAGGAGGAACCAGCTATTCCCAGTCTAGATTGGCCTTTCACCCCTAAGCACAGGTCATCCGAGTGATTTGCACGTCAACACCGGTTCGGTCCTCCACCTACCTTTCGGCAGGCTTCAACCTACCCACGCTTAGATCGATTGGCTTCGGGTCTTCCACCTATGACTTCGGGCGAGCGCACCCCGTCCCTCACGCCTTGCGGCGCTGCGGACTGTCGGTTTCCCTGCGGCTTGGGCCGTTGAGGGCCTTAGCCTCGCCATAGATCGAAACTCCCTGGCCCGTTATTCAAAACGGACGCATGGATCCTGTGTCCACGGCCTTTCGGCCGCTTCGTTCCTTGGGGACCACATGCGGCTTATCGTCAGTTGGTTTCAGGCTCTTTTCACCTCCCTTCCGAGGTACTTTTCAGCGTTCGCTCGCGCTACTAATGCGCTATCGGTCTCGGGACGTATTTAGGATCGGAAGACTGTACCTCCCGGCTTCTCGCGCGATATCCAACGCACGATACTCCGGATACCTCCAATCTCGCCTCTTCCGTTCGCTTACGGGACTTTCACCCTCTTCGGTCCGCCGTTCCAGGCGCGTTCGGCTCCGGAAGCCTGCGAGTACGGAGGTCCACTACTCCACATCTCCCCACCCTCGCCGGGCGGGGATTCGGTTTGTCCTCTGCCGTGTTCGATCGCCTTTACTAGCGGCATCTCGTTTGATTTCTTGTCCTCCCCCTACTAGAATGCTTTACTTCGGGGGGTTCCCGTTCCTTGCGGAATGTCCCTTGCGGGACCGGAGATCCGATTCGGTGATCGGTGGATCACAGGTTCCTTGCGCCTACCCACCGCTTATCGCAGCTTGGCACGACCTTCATCGGCGCCCGAGCCCAGCCATTCCCCAACTGACAGGAGTCAGCTACACTGACGGCACTTGACAAGCGTCCAGAACGCGTGTGATTGGCGTCATCGGCCCCTCCGTCCCAGGGGGACGGTGGCCTTTCGCCCTTCCCCGATGAGGCGATGGCCTCGGCGGGTGCATGAGACGCTTCCCGTGAGGGTCGCGACCGCAATGGACGGGCCGTCGATATTTAACGGCTCCGTCCTCGGCGGTTTCCCCGCCGCCGATCAGGGGGGATGCGCGGTGCCGTTCGGCCGAACCGCCGCGAACCGGCAGTGTCCGTCGCGGTTCGGCTCGCACGGGGCGCAGTTCCGTTCGGTGGGTACGGGGGACCGTTCGCGGTCGGTGCGGATCTGGGTCAGCGCCGCCTTGAGCCAGTGCTCCTCGCGCTCCCCGTAGGGGACTTCCACCCACCCCTCATGTTCGCCGTCCTCGCCCCGGTCGCCGTAGAGGACGATCCCGTAGGGCGGCCGCACTCCGCTCACCGCATGGACGAGCCGGCATTCGGCGATCGCCTGAAGCAGGTCGAAGGCGCGGCCGTGGTTCTCGAGATGCAGCGCTTTCCAGCCGAGAAAGAGGTGCGTCGCCTTGTACTCGACGGGGACGAACGCGCCGCCCGCGCGGCTTAGGATGTAGTCCGGGCGCCCGCTGAGCCCGAACTCGTCATCCAGGAGATTCACGCCGTGCCGGCGGAACTGGGGGTCGGGCCGCACGCGCTCCGGCGGGAACAGCACGGGGAGATCGTCCTCCCCTTCGTCCTCGTAGACCAGGAGGTCGCTATCGAACAGATCGAGCCGCCCATCGTTGACCCGGACCGGGGCCTGGGGCGGAAGGAACAGCGGGGAATGGCGGAGGGGGGCGCCGCCCGATAGGGGGGGGTCGATCACGGGAGCGCCGGCTCTCTGGGCGGCACGAAGCCGATGCTGGAGCTCCATCTCGAACGGACATCTTGAGTACGTGACGAGGTCGTGCGGAGTGAGATGCTCCTGGGGAAGGAGAAGGGGGGCGACGGTGGCGTTCATCCCCACCGCTTCGCGCGGGCATGGGCTATGAACCTGTGCGTGGACTCGCGGGGGCGGCGCCGGATTGGGCGGAACCCCCGGACAATCTCGTGGCGAGCGCCTGTCGCAGGCCCGCCGTCGGCCCTTGGTCGGGAAGCAGCCGGTCGAGGAGCGATCGGTGGACCGAGCGGGCCTGAACGAGGGGAAGGATCTCCCGGATGCGAGGCTCGCGGCGTGCGGTCAGCGCCTTCACCAGCGCCACCTCGGGAGGCGCCACGGGCACTTGCCATTCATCGACGGAGCATGGCTCCGCGGCCTCGAGGACCTCCGTCGACCATTCGTGCAGGGGACCCGAAGCGGGGGACGGGCCGGGCAGCTCGGCCCACTCCACGAGGAGCCCGTCCTGGAACGTCCCCACGAACGCCCTCCCGGCCCAGCGCCGCCCGCCGTCGCTCATGCGTGTGAGGGCCACGGGCTCCACGATGTACGGGGCGAGGGCCTCGCCGATGATCCGAACCCCCGCCCCTGTGGTCCCAAGGTCGAGATCGTGGGGGTTCAGCTTGGCCCCGAGGAGCGTCGGCGCGGAGGAGCCGCCCACGAACCAGGGGACCTTCGCCTCCGTAAGGGGATCCACGATGTGCCTCAACGTCTCCCGTACCCCCGCATCAAACGGAACCGGGACCTCACCGGACTTCTGCCGGAGCATCGGCCCGATGACGAACCTCAGGCGATTGTACGCGAACCGCACCTTGAGCCCCTCACCCGTCGAGACTTCGAACTCCCGATGCCAGCAGATTCGGCCGCCGATCGGGCACATCCGGTCCGGCACCGCGAACCCCAACGCCTGCGGGCTGCCGGCGGTGCCCTCGCCCCCATCGATCCCCCCCTCCTGGGCGTGGAACGTGAAGACGGAGTTCGGCTCGCCCGCCTCGACGGTCAGCTGAAAGAGGAACCCGCCTCCGACGTCCGGCCCTGAGACGAGCTCCATCAACCGGCCGTCGGGGACGCTCCGGAAGGACTATCCACCCTGGATCGAGTGGAGAATCTCCACGCGATCGCTGGCACCCAACGGAGTGGTAAGCCCGGTGAGCTCCTCGATGGAGCGGCCATTCACGAAGACCCGGACGAATCGGCGGATCGTTCCCGCCTCGTCGCGAAGACGAAGTCGGAGCCGGGGGTACCGGGACTCGAGGTCCGTGAGCAACGACTCCACGCTGGTCGCGTCGGTTTCGGTCCGGGTCGGCGCGGAGTATTCGCGAAGCATCGCATCCAATCGGACCTCGGCCATGGAGCGCGCGCATAGTGGCACGGCCCCATATACCCCTAGGCCGCGGCTGACGGACCCAGAAGGTTTGCCGGGCTAGACCTCACGGCCGGCCTCACCGCCACAGACGCGGCGGCCGGATCGTTACGTCGCGAGAGGCGTCAGAGCGGCCTTGGGGAGGGGGATCGACCCCACTTCGACGGTCACGAGGCCCTGGCTCGTGCGCGCCACGAGGAACTGACCGTTCTGTAAATTCTTCCAGTCGCGGCGCTTCGAGTCGAACGGCTCACTCCCCACGATGCAGTGCTTCGCATCGGCGATGTAGGCCAACTGATAGTACGGACGACTCGCGTCGAGAAGGCCCCCTCCGTGCTCGCCCCGCCAATGGTTGAACGCCCAGAGTTCGTTCGGACCCCGGGTGAACAGGACGTTCAGCCCGGAGTACGGTTCGGGGACGGTCCGACCACTCTGTTCCCAGATGCTCCACAATTCCACGATGGTCTGCGCGTACGCCTGGACCGGATCTCCCAACGCCTCCACGTGTTTCACGAGGAGCCAGAAGAAGATCTCGCTGTCGTTGACGCCGCGCACCTGGTCTTCGAACCGCCCCAAGAGCGGGCGCGTCTCCCGGGGGTGCGGAAGGTGACCGTTGTGGGCGAAGAGGTAGCTGCGGAAGACGAACGGCTGGCTGTTTTCGAGCCCGATCAGCCGCTCCCGCGGGAGGTTCATCGGGTTGCTGGCGTGGCGCAGATGCCCAACGACCACCGGGCCGCGGGCCGCGCGAGCGGCCTTCGAGAACCGTTCGGCGTCTTCGAACGCGCCACGGACCCCCTTTTCGACATGGGGGGCCCGAGTGTCGGTGTACCACGCGATGCCCCAGCCGTCGGGCTGCCGGGTCTCCGGCGAGGCGTCGGATTGTCGAAGGAGGGACCGGTCGGTACCGATGAGCCAAGGGTCGGCTGGAGTGCTCGGGTTACCGAGCATTCCAAACAGCCGGCACATGGTCCGCCCGAGACCCCCCCTCGCTCATAAGCCTCCGTGCGGGGCGTCCTCTGGTCACCCCACCGCCAGTCAAGGCTATACGCGGGGAGGCCGCTTCTAGGGGGAGGACCCATGGCCCCTCACGTCGAAGTAACGCCATCCGCCTTCGAGCAGGTCCGCAAGATCATGGCCCGGGAGGGGAAGACCGAGCAGGCGCTGCGGCTCTATGTCCAGGGCGGGGGCTGCTCGGGCCTGACCTACGGCATGACGATCGACAAGGCCGAGTCCGGCGACGAGGTCGCCTTCGAGAAGGAAGGGCTCCAAGTGGTGGTGGACCGGGCGAGCGCGCCGCTCCTGGACGGTCTCAAAGTCGATTATCTCCTGGGACTCGAATCCTCGGGATTCAAGATCTCCAATCCGAACGCGAAATCGACCTGCTCGTGCGGGAAGTCGTTCTCGGCGTAGCGCGCCGGGGGCGAGCGTTAAATACGATGCATCCGGTCGAGTACTCGGGGAGTCAAGGAGGGCCCCACGCATGACCGTGAAAGTGGAAGTTACCAAAGCTGCTCAAGATCAGGTCCGACAGCTCATCCAGGGCCAAAAGCCCGGGACTGCCGTGCGGGTCTTCGTCCAGGCGGGCGGAGGCGGCGGCGGTGGAGGGTGCTGCGGGGAAGGCGGCGGCGGGGGCTGCGGTTGCGGCTCCGGCGGCGGCGCGACCTACGGCCTCGCCTTCGACCGCGCCCGCAACGGCGATGAGGTCGTCCCCGTGGACGGATTCTCCGTCGTCGTGGACACGATGAGCGCCGAGCTCGTCAACGGAGCGAAGATCGACTTCGTGGAGGGCCTCGATGCCTCGGGGTTCACCATCGTCCCCGCGAACGCCCCGGCCCCAAAGCCGGGAGCGGAGGCGGGCGGCGGATGCGGGTGCGGTTCCGGCGGCTGCGGCTCCTGTTAGGGGCCCGGACCAACCCTTTCTTTCCATTTTCCCCGCTTGGGCCGTAGAGTTCACCCCGGTCGAGACGTCGCCCTTCGCGTGCGTTCGCCGGGTCAAGGAAGGAAGGGGTTGGCGACGCCGCACCCTTAGGGGTGCTTTTGCATCGCCATGACTTCGGCTTCGGTGACCTTCTTGTGGTGCGCGTGCTCGACATGCCACTGGGTCATTGTGACCAGTTCGTGCTTGTCCTTCGTCACGACCTCAAAGCCGTCCTCGCACGACACCTTCATCGCTCCGCATCCCATGTTCCGAACCTCGGCCGCAGCGCGGCAATGACCCATTGAGCCGAAGGGAGATAAGTGGGAGGTCCGGCGCCTGTCGGTGGCCCGAGTGGATGCCGCACTTCCAGGGCGAGCCCGAGTCCAGTGGATCCCTCGTCGTTGCGAACGTGCGGCCACGATGCGTCGTGGCGACCGCGGCACCATGGGCCCGGACGGATTTGAACCGTCGGTCGACCGGTTATGAGCCGGCCGCTCTAGGCCGCTAAGCTACGGGCCCGCACCGTTGTCCAAGACGCCGAGGCGCCGCCGAGCGGAATTTCGACAGAGGCCGCACGGGCCTGCCGCCTTCGAACCGCTGACCTTTCGGTTAACAGCCGATCGCTCTGCCACTGAGCTACGGCGGCACCGGCGGGCCGACCACCGGTTCCGCTAATAGCCTTTCCGGGCCCCGGAGCGGCCCTGCGCGTCGGCGGCGCGCTCCTTGAGGTGCTGGATGATTTCCGTCATCCGGTCGAGCGACCGATCCAGCGTCGACCAGAACTCGCGGGCCTTGTCGGTCACGACCGCCCCATCGGCCGACGGCTGGATCACCCCCTCCCGCTCCAGGAGGTGCAGGGAGTAGCGGACCTTGTGGATCGGAAGGTGGAGCGCCTCCGAGAGCCGGATGATCCCCATGGGCGGGCTCCCGCTGAGCCGCTCAAGGATGTCGACGTTCCGCGCCAGGAGGTCGAGTTCACTCGCGATTCGATCGACGAGGTGCGTGCCCTCGGCCGCGAGCCCGTCGGATTCTTCCGTGCGCTCTGCGGGCTTTCCGACCGGCATGGGTGGTCCCGCTAGAGCGGCGAGGGTTACTTGAACGTTGAGGAGACCCTAGCGGCTCGCCGCGGACCGGTGGCGGGGTCGGTGGAAACCCGCGCCGAATCGAGTGAGCGGCGACGCGCTCCGACTCTGGGCAGGAAGGCCGACCGCGCAGGCGGGGGGGAACTCCTAAGAGCGGCGGGAGCGATGGGCCGCCACCATCGGATGCGGACCATCCTCGACCGCGGGGGCGTCGACCGCGCGGGCGCGCGGTCCGTGCCCGCCCCTCTCCGTGGCCGACGGGCGCCCGAGCGCCCGCGACGCGGATCGAGCGCCGTCATTCTCAGGCGTGGGAAACGTCGGGTGGACCGTGAACGGGGGGCTCCGTGGGCCCATGGATGATCCGTCGGTCCCCGCATCGCCGGCCCCTTCGCCGGCCGAACGCCGCGAGCGGATCCTCGACGCGCTCGGGGACCCCGCGGCGCGGGGCATCCTCCTCATGTTGAACGAGTCCGCCCACTCGGCGCAGGAGCTCCTGCAAAGCAATCACATCCCCCAGAGCACGCTCTATCGCAAGCTCCACGACCTCCAGCAACTGGGGCTCGTTGGAATCCAGCGGACGGCCATCACGGCCGAGGGCAAGCGCGTCGACCTCTACCGAAGCCTCCTTGAGGAGCTGAAGGTTGACTTGGCGGGGGGCACGCTTCGGATCCAGGTCCGGTTCCGCGACCTCTCCTCCGAACGACTGAAGGACATGTGGCACCAGGTGCGCAGCGAGGTGCGGCCATGAGCGGGGTCCTCGAGCTCGCCGGCATGCTGGCGCTCTGGGTCGGCGTCGTGGCGATGGGCGGACTAGTGAGCTATTACTCGATCCGCGCGTGGCGCAGCAGTCGCGAACGCTCCTTCGCTTTGCTCGCGGGCGGTTTCTTCGCGCTCTCCGTAGCGAGCGGACTCACGTGGTTCCTGCTCTATTTCGCCGGACAGAATCTGGTGGTCTGCGAAGCGGGGTCGACGGGCTTCACGCTGGTGGGCTTCGGCACGATCCTCTCCGCGCTCCGCACCCGCGGCCCGTGAGTAGTACAGCGCCTCGGGCGCCGCCATCGATACCAGCGTGAGGCCCGCGGGCGTCGGGGCGCGCACGGTCGGGAAGAGTCGGAACGCGTAGAGCCGGCTCACGTGGCCGAGGTAGCCGACGATCTGCCCTCCGCCGAGCTTACTCGAGCCCGCAATGCGGTGGTCGAAACAGAACGGCACCTCCGCGACCGGATACGGCCGGCACTTCACCAGCACCTCGAGGCCGATCTTGTAGCCGGCGGGGGCCAGCGTCGCCCGGGAGAGGACGTCCCGGCGAACGGCGAAGAATCCGCTCATCGGGTCGCTGACGGGCGTGAGCGGCCGCGCGAGGAGGGAGGCGCCGCTCGAGATCCAGCGGCGGAATCCGGCGAGCCCCGGCGCGCTCGCCCCGGGGAGGTGGCGGCTCGCGACCACCATCTCGGCCGCACCGGCCGCCACGGGGCCGATGAGCGCGGGGATCGTCTCGGGAGGATGGCTTCCGTCGGCGTCCATCACCACCACGATCTCGCCGCGCGCCTCGCGGAACCCGTCCATGACCGCGCTCGCGAGACCGTTCTTGGCGGGCCGCTCGATCAGGCGGTAGGTTCCCTCCGCTTCCAAGGACCGGACGAGCTCGCCGGTGCCGTCGGGAGAACCGTCGTCCACCACGAGGATCTCGGCCGTGAATGCCCGCAGCGCGGCGCGAAGGCGCGGGGCCAGCGACTCGAGGGCGGAACGTTCGTTAAACGTCGGAAGGATGACGGAAACCCGGGGGGCGGCGGTCACGGTGAATAACGCTTCACGCCGCCGGTAGATAAGACACTGTCCCGCATATCTCCCCCCGGACAAGTGTCGAAGAGGGCCTGAAGGGACCCCCTGGGAATCGGGGACCGGCCGCCGGGAAACGAGGGGAAAACACGGAGGAAGCGCGTGTGGGACCTTCACACGATGCCCGGAGCTTCGGTAGGGGGCGCTCTCCGCGGATTCCGGCCCCACCGTCCATGCTGGATTCACGTCCAGCCGGATCGACGCCCGAGCCCCGGGACCCCTACAGGACTCCGAGCGACGGCAGGGCCTCATTCGCGGCGCTGAGCGCCCGTCGGGTATACTTCTCCATGGCCGCCTGCTGCGACGCGGTCAACCGGAGCGCGGGCCAGCCCCAATGCAGCGCCAGGGCATCCCCTACCCGAACGCCGGGAAGTACGCGCGGGTCGAACTCGACCTCCGCCGTGGGTCCTTCCGTCAGGCGGAGCCGACTTCCCTCCACGGTCAGGGTGGGTTTGGTCAACCGAAGGCGGCTCCCATCGATCGAGAGGACGTGCCCCCAGGCGGGGCGGCAGGACTCCATGTTGGGGAGCGTCGTCGGCACGTGGCCCGTGACTGCTCCCACTCCCACGAAGCTCACGTGGAACGCGTGGAATGGGATCGGGGCCGCGGGGAGGTGGTCGACGAGACGCTGTGCGACCGATCGGGGAAGGCCGCGAGCGGCAAGTCGGGTCAGGATAGCCCGGAACTCGACGGGGCCGAACGGGTCGAGGAGGTCGTTCCCGACCCAGTACGCCTCCACGACCCGGGCGTCGAAGGGGTCGAGACGATGGAAGGCCCCAATCGCCTCGAGGTACGGGAGCAGGGCTTCGAACCGTTCCAAGGCACGACGGGCCTCGGGGAGCCGCGTCCCGCTCGTGATGGCCGCGTAGAGCGCCGGCTCGGCGTCGGCGGGGCCGCAGAAGTTCAGGCGGTTCGTGGCGATGCTGAACCGCGCCCCGAGCTCGACTCCGTCCATCTAGCTCGTCGAGCGGTCCGGGCGACCGAAGGCCGCTGCGAGGGATCTCGCCACCTCCCGCCAAGAAACCGCCCCGAGGACCACGACCACCCCCAGGACGACGAGAACGGCGCCGGCCGCCTGCGGGAGGGCGACGGGACCCCCGCGCACGACCAGGGCGAGCGCCCAGGTGACCGGGAATCCGAGGACGAGGGCGGACGTCGCCGCCCCCAGCCCGACGCGCTGCAGTCCGGCGTACCAGCTGCCCACGAACGCCGTCAGGAGGAGCGCCGAAAGGCCGACCCAGGACCAGACCGTTCCGGTAAAGGCCCCAACACTTCCCCACTGACCGGTGACCGCCAGGTAGCCGCTCAGGAACACCGCCCCGAACCCCATTCGCCCGAGCCCGACCACCCCCGAGGGGAGGTCCCGCAGGGTCCGCTTCGATAGCGTGTACTCGCCCGCCCACAGGGCAGTCGCCGTGAGGACGTAGGCCGTCCCATCGGTCCAGATGGGAGCCGTCAGTGCCAGGAGAAGGGCGTTGCCCACGAGCAGGAGAGCGGCGGCGGCGAACCAGCGCGCGCTCAGGCGCTCCCGAAGCACGACGACCGCGAGGACCGCCGCCATGAGGAACAGCGTGCGATACCCGAACGAGGCGGTCGTCGCGCCTCCGGCCGCCGACGCGAGTGCCAACCCGTGAAAGAACAGCAGGAACGGAATGGCCCCGCCGAGGAGGCCGATGGCGAGGAGCCGGCCCCAGTCAGCTCCGCGGAGGTGAAGGTGAACCGACCGCCCGCCGAGGAGCGCGACGGGGATCAGGAGTCCCGCCACGACCAGGTTGCGTACCGTGACGAACGCGTCGGAGCTCGTTCCCTGGACTGCGTAGAAGTTGAGGAACGTCGACACTCCGCTCACCACCGCGGTCAGAAGGACGAGGAGGACGCCCGGTCCGAGGCCGCTGACGGGATTCTTGCCCTCGATGCTCACGGCCCCGCTCAGCGCGGCGATGGTCGGTTGGCTTTTCAAACTTCGGGGGGATTCAGGGTTCGACCGGGCTGGCCGGCCCCGACGCCGGTGGAGCGGCCAGCGCCTCGTCGATCTGGCGGGCGCACGCGAGCGCCTCGAGCGCCTCCGCCTCCGGGAGGAGGGTGGAGGCGTATCCAGCCTGGACGATCACATAGTCCCCGACCTGCGCTTCGGGGAGCAGGAGGAGTCTGGCGGCCTTGATCGCGATGCCGTAGTCCACGCGCGCTACGCGCCCGTCCGTCTCCGATTCCTCGATGCCAACGATGCGGCCGGGGATCGCGAGACACATAGAGCGGGAGGTCGCCTCCGGATCCAGGGGACGGGCGAGGGCAGAAATGAACCCATCGGCCGGGAGCGTCTCGGCTCCGGGCTCACGCGTCGCTGAGGTCCACACTCAGAAGCCGCACCGCCTGGGCCCGGGGATCCGCGACGTCCGTCGACGTCTCTACCTCGACCTCCGCGGACTCGAGGGAGGTCCCCTGCGCGGCGAGGGGCCAGCGGGAGCGGATCGTCGCCCCGTTCAGGTGGGAGAGAGCGCCTACCCAGATCCGTACACGGCGGACCTTCTCTCCCGGATGCGCCCGCTCGACCTCGCCGACCTTGCGGACGAGGTCCTGGAGGAGGGCCTCCTCATGCATCGGTCGCCTCCGCGTGGGAGGCGATCTCCTCCGCGAGACGCCACGTAGCGTCGGCCACCCCTGCGGCCACCGCCCCCGTGAGCCCCGCGCCCGGAGAGAGGTCCTCGACCTCGATGCCGTAGACGATGATCCGCTCGGGAAGGCGGCCGAGCGCGCGGCCGAGGGCGAGGGCGTCCCCGAGAGAGAGCCCATGCGTGGAGCTGACGGGGATCGGCGCGGCTCCCGCGTCGGAGGTGACCTCGAACCGGTGGACCGTACCCGCGGGTCGCCCCGAACGGACCGCGTCGACGACGTAGACGGTGCCCGCCCCCTCCCACAGGTCGAGGAGGTCCGTTGCATCGTCCCCGCCCTCCACGATCCGCGCCTCGACCCCGAGGTGGCGCTGCAGTTCGCGGACGACGTCGAGGCCGCAGCGGTCGTCGCGGCGATGTTCGTTCCCGAGACCGATCACCAGCGGCAGCGGTTCGGGCGCCACGGAGACCTACGTGCGCTCCACCGTGAGCGAGAGGAAGTGGGTCGCGCAGGAGATGCAGGGGTCGTGGTTGCGGATCGCGCGCTCACACGCCCCGGTGAGCGCGGCATCGTCGAGGGTCAGCGATCGTTCGACGAGGGAGCGCAGGTCGTCCTCGATCCGCTTTTGATTCTGGGAGGTGGGGGCCACGATCCGAGCTTCCTCGATCCGGCCGTCGCTCGCGAGGCGGTAGCGGTGGTACAGAATCCCCCGCGGAGCCTCCGTCACCGCCGCGCAGGTGCCGCCGGGGAAGTGGGCGGGCGGAGCGACGTAGGGCGACGGAGGCGGCCGATAGGCGTCGAGAATACGGAGCGATTCTTCGGCTGCGAGGACGACCTCGACGGCCCGCACGAGGATGCTGCGGTAGGGGTTCCGCACGACGCTCTCGAGCTGGATCTCGCGCGCGATCGCCTTGGCCCGCGGGGTCAGCCGGTCCTGGTTGAGGGCGTAGCGGGCGAGGGGTCCCACGAGGTAGGAGCCGCCCCCACGGCGCCGGGATTGGAGGGCGTTCGAGTGGGGGACCTGCACCTCCTCGAACTCCTCCTCGAACTGCTCCTGCGGGAGACGGAGGCCGCGGTTCGACACGAGCTCCCCCTCGTTCATCGGATACTCGGTCGGGTGGCGGAGCGCGACGAACTCGTAGTCCTCTTCGACGTCGGGAAACGTCAGCGTGGCGGCGAACCGGGCGGTTTGTTCCGCCTGGTCGACCGCGCGCTCCATGAGGGGCCGGATAGCTCGGACCTCCTCCATCGTCGGCGTCCGGTAGAACCCTCCGACGCGGACGTTCACGGGATGGATCTCGCGCCCGCCGAGGAGCCGCATGAGGGCGTTCCCCGCCTTCTTGAGCGCGAGACCCCGGGCGACCGCCTCGGGGTGGTCCTTCGCGAGCCGGATCGCATCCGGATACCCCAGGAAATCCGGCGCGTGGAGGAGATAGATGTGGAGCGCGTGGCTCTCGATCCACTCTCCGCAGTAGAGGAGCCGCCGAAGCTCGCGAAGCGTCCCGTCGACCTGGATCCCCAGGGCGCGCTCCATCGCGTGGCAGCTGCTCATCTGGTACGCAACGGGGCAGATCCCGCAGATCCGGGCCGTGATGTCCGGGGCCTCGGCGTACTGGCGCCCGCGCAGGAACGCCTCGAAGAATCGGGGCGGCTCGAAGATCTTGAGTTCGACGTCCTCCACCTTCTTCCCGTCGATCCGCACGCGCAGCGCCCCCTCCCCCTCCACGCGGGCCAGGTAGTCGACGGCGATCGTCCGCTCGGTCACGGGGTCCGCGCCTCCTCGGTTTCCGCGTCGCCGGCCGCCTTGAACGCGGGAGCCCCGGCATTGAAGGTACGGTAGTACCGGCGGATCGAGCTCGCGTCCATCCCGAGCTGGTGCAGCTTTCTCCCCATCGAGGGAGTGTTCGGCGTGTCCTGGGGGCCGAAGCAGCCGTAGCAGCCGCGATGATAGGCCGGACAGAGGGCGCCGCAGCCGCTCTGCGTGACCGGGCCGAGGCACGGCGTTCCGTGCGCGACCAGGACGCAGACGTTCCCGCGGCGCTTACACTCGATGCAGACGCTTTCGGTCGGTACGTTCGGCTCCCGACCGCCGAGGTAGGCGGAGATCACCTCGAGGAGCTGGTCCTTGTTGATGGGGCAGCCACGGAGTTCGAAATCGACCGGGACGTGGGCATGGATGGGGGACGAGGTCGCCAGCGTCGAGATGAACTCGGGTCGCGCGTAGACCGCGCGTTGGAAATCCGCGATGTCGCCAAAGTTCCGGAGGGCCTGGACGCCGCCGGCCGTCGCGCACGCGCCGATCGTCACGAGAAAGCGGGACTGGGCCCGGACCTCGCGGATCCGCTCCGCGTCGTGGGGCGTCGTGACCGACCCCTCGACGAGAGAGAGGTCGTAGGGCCCATCCACGACGGCGCTGGACGCTTCGCGGAAGTTGGCGATCTCGACCGCGTCCGCGATCGCGAGGAGCTCGTCCTCGCAGTCGAGCATCGTCAGCTGGCACCCGTCGCAGGAGGCGAACTTCCAGACGGCCAGCCGCGGTCGTCGGGCGGCCATTCACACCTCCCGGACCGACAGGAGCGGCTTCAGCCGGGCGTAGGAGAAGACGGGGCCGTCGCGGCAGACGAAGGCGGGACCGAACTGGCAGTGGCCACAGAACCCGATGGCGCACTTCATGTTCCGCTCCATCGAGAGGAAGATCGACTCCGTCGGGACCCCGCGGGCCTCGAGGGCCTGGGCGGAGAGTTTCATCATGATCTCGGGGCCGCAGACGAACGCGACCGTGTTGGGCCCCTCGAAACGGGCATCCGGAAGCCGTTGCGTGGCGACTCCGACGTCGCCGTACCAGTTCCGGTCGGCCGAGTCGACGGTGGTCTGGAACCGCAGGTCATGGCGCTCCCGCCAGGTCTGGATCTGTTCGTAGAAGACGAGGTCCTTCGGGGAGCGGGCCCCGTAGATCGCCTCGACCCGTCCATACGCTTCGCGATCGGCGAGGATTTCGAGGAGGGCCGGCCGCAGGGGAGGAAGTCCCAGCCCGCCCGCCATCAGCACCACGTCGTGCCCGCGGGCCCGCTCGAGGGGCCACCCTGCGCCGTAGGGACCCCGCACCCCCACCACGTCGCCCGGGGTCGCCTGGCAAAGGGCTCGCGTGACCTTCCCGGCCGCACGGACGGTATGGACGAGCCGGCTCCCGCTCCCCTCGGAGCCGCTGATGGAGATCGCGACCTCCCCGACGCCGAACTGGTAGACCATGTTGAACTGGCCGGGGGCGAACGGGCGCGGCGAGCCTCCGCCGGCCGGTACCAGCGTGAGGGTGACCGTGTCCGGAGTCTCCTGCTCCCGCCAGTGGACGAGGTAGGGCGTCGGGGCGAGCGGGGAGACCGCGCCGGTGTCCGGATGCGGCGCCGAGATGCTAGACGGCATGGATGTCCAGCAGCTGGAGCCGCGTGTTCTCGAGACGTTCGGCGACGATGGGGAGGAGACGAGCGAGGAACCGGAAGCCTTCCGCCGGTTGGGACTCGAGCGCGCGAAGCACCACCTCGCCCTCGAGGTCGATCGCCCGGGTGGTCTTGAGGGCCCGCCCGTCGAGCGTCCAGCGACGGGGTGGCACCAGCCACGACCACCCGACCACCTCCCCCGGACCCACTGTTTGTATCGTGAGTCGTGGCCGCTCGGGCGTCGCCATCTCGAGCGCCACCTTCCCGCTCTCGATGAGCAGGAACTCCTTGGCGGGGGCCCCCTCGCGAACGAGGAACTCCCCGACCGCATAGGTGCGGTCCTTCATCCCCGCGCTCAGCGCGGAGAGGAATGCGGTCGGAAACCCCTGGAAGAAGGGGTGGCTCGCCAGCCGTTGCGGGCCCGCCTCCGACGCCGCGGTCACGGCCTTCCCTGCGACGTGGGAGTCGCTTTTGAGGTGGCCACTCGGAGCGCCGCGACCTCCTCGGTGAGGTCGATGCCGACCGGGCACCAGGTGATGCAGCGGCCGCAGCCCACGCATCCGGACACGTCGAACTGGTCATGCCAGGTTCCCAGCTTGTGGGTGAGCCACTGCCGGTAGCGGGACATCGTCGTCTTCCGGACGCTTTGCGTGTGCAACCGGGAGAAGTCGCCGTTGAAGCACGAATCCCACCGTCGCCAGCGCTCGACCGTCTCGGCGGAGAGGTCGGGGACCTCCTCCGTCGTGTTGCAAAAGCAGGTGGGACAGACCATCGTGCAGTTGGTGCACGAGAGGCAACGCTGGGCCACGATCTCCCACTGCGGATGCTCGAGGTGGTTGGCCATGAGCTCGCGAAGCCCGCGCGCGTCCATCGTCCGACCCATGGACGCGGCGGTCCGGGAGACGATCTCGGACGCCGTCGTCTCGTCCGCGTCGTCCGCCGGCTGGGTGGGGACGCGGCTCAGGACGTCGGCCCCCGCCGGTGTACCCACTTCCACCAGAAACCGGTGGCTGCCGGGCTCGACGATCTCCGTAAGCTTGAGGTCGTATCCCTCGCGGACGCCCGGGCCAGTTTTCATTGAAACACAGAAACAGGTGCCCCCGGCCTGGCCGCATTGGACGGCGATCGTGAACAGTCCCTCCCGGCGCCGGTGATAGCCCGGGTCGGCGATGGCCCCGTTGAAGACGCGGTCTTGGACGCCAATCGCGGCGATCTCGCAGGCCCGCACCCCGAGGAACGCGAACGGTTTTGCATCCACCTCCGGCGGAAGCACGTCGAACGACGTTCCCGTACGATGCGCCGTCCAGAGACGCTCCCGAGCCGGGAAGAGGTACTTCTTCCAACTGTGGGGTCCGACCACGTAGCCGAACAACGCCTCGTCGGTCCGGCGCTCGAGGCGATACTGGCCGGCCTCCTGCCGCTCCGTCCATCCGATGGGAAGGTCGTCGACGGAGAGAATGTCGCCATACACGATCGCCCCGTCGCGGACCGTCGGGCCCACGACACGATAGCCGGCGTCTTGGACGGAGCGAAGCAGGGTCGGAAAGTCGGCCCGCTCCAAGCGGTGCTTCGCCCCGTTCGTAGCGCTGACCATTTGATCCTCCCTACCTCACCGGAGGAGGGGCCATGGGACGGACACGCCGACCCGGTTGATAGGTCTTCGGAATTCCGCGAGGTACAGGGCGGGGCGGGCGGGTCGCCGGGACACCCTCGCTCCGGAGCGCCTCGAGCGGGGGTCCAGAGCGGGGAAGGTGCCCCCCGAGCACGGGAGCGCCAGCCGGCCCGGTGCCTCTAGACGCATCCACACCATTGGCCATTGAGTCCGGCTGGGGCGCTTTGACCCTGGAGTGGAGGAGGATTGACTAAAGGCGCGCGGAACTCGTCTACCGGCGAGGGGAGCGGGACCCTCGACCGGATTCCTCCGGGGTCGTCTCGACGGGCACGGCGCATGTCGCGGTCGGACGTGAATCGCCCTTGACGTGGCGCCTATAGGTGGCGCGCCGGTGAAAAGAGTGGGCGCCCGATGATAGAGATTCGATTCCATGGCCGCGGTGGCCAGGGAGCGGTCGTCGCCTCAGAACTCCTCGCGCAGGCGGCGTTTTTGGACGGGCTCGAGCCACAGAGCTTCCCGTTCTTCGGCGTCGAGCGCCGCGGGGCGCCCGTCACCGCGTACGCCCGCATAGACCGTCGGCCGATCGCGCTCCGGACCCGGGTGACGGCGCCCGATGTCGTCGTCGTTCTCGACCCGGGCCTTCTTCGGGCGGTTCCAGTGACGCTGGGGTTGAAGCCAGAAGGGCTTCTCCTGGTCAACTCCCCGTCCCCTCCCGAGGGACTCGGAGGCGCTTTCGGCGGTAGGACGGGGACGGTCGATGGAACGGCCATCGCCCTCGACCTGCACCTCGGGACCGTGTCGACACCCATCGTCAACACCACGGTGCTGGGTGCGGTGGCCCGCGCCACGGGGGCCGTCTCCCTGGACGCGCTCAAGCGCGCGATCGAGCGGTTCGTCCCCACCAAGCCCGAAGAGAACGTCCTCGCCGCGGAACGCGGCTACGCCGCGGTGCGCCTCCTCTCCCCGAAGGCGGTGGAGGTGGCCGCATGAACCCGACCCTCGTGGAAGAAGAGCTTCCCCCCAGCCCGCTCGCCACGGTGCCCAGCGACGTGAATCCCACGGCCAGTTGGCGGAACCTTCGCCCGGTGGTCGACCGGGCCCGTTGTACCCGGTGCAACGTGTGTTGGAAGTTCTGTCCGGACGACGCGATCGGGTTCGATGCCTCCGGCTTCCCGGTGATCCGGTTGGAATTCTGCAAAGGGTGTGGCATCTGCGCCGAGGAGTGCCGGCCAACCGCGATCGCCATGATCAAGGAGGTGTAGGCCATGCCTCGGCTGGTTCTTTCGGGCAACACCGCGCAATCGTACGCAGCGAAGCTCGCCCGCGTGCAAGTGGTCTCCGCGTACCCCATCACTCCCCAGACCACCATCGTCGAGAAGCTCGCCGAGTTCGTCGCCTCGGGAGAGCTGGACGCCGAGTACGTCAAGGTCGAGTCGGAGCACAGCGCCCTTCAGGTCTGCGTCAGCGCGGCCGCCCTCGGGGCCCGGGTCTACACGGCCACCTCCAGCCAGGGGCTCCTCCTGATGCACGAGCTCCTCCACTGGGCGAGTGGGCTTCGGGCTCCGATCGTCATGGGCGTGGCCAATCGGGGCGTCGCCCCGCCTTGGACGATCGATACGGACCACACCGACACCGTCGCGCAGCGGGACACCGGTTGGATCCAGTACTACTGTGAGAGTAACCAAGAGGTCCTCGACACGGCCCTGCAGGCGTTCCGCCTTGCGGAGGACCCAGAGGTCCGCCTCCCCGCGATGGTCTCAGAGGATGCGTTCTTCCTGACGCACACGGTCGAGCCGGTCGACGTGCCGTCGCAGGAGGTGGTTGACCGCTACCTTCCGCCCCGGCGCGCCGTCGGCACCCTCTCCATCGGGACGCGCGCCCGGCTCGGCTCTTTCACCGGGCCCGAACTCTACACCGAGTTCCGCCACCAGACCGCCGGAGCGATGGACCGCGTGCACGGCGTTGCCCGGGACGTTGAAGCGGAGTACGCCCGCGCCACCGGTCGGGACCACGGCGGACCGCTCCCCACCTATCGGGTCGACGATGCGGATGCCGTGCTCGTCACCATGGGAACGGTCACGACCACCGCGCGCGCCGTCGTCGACGAGTTGCGCGCCGGGGGCCGCAAGGTCGGCCTCGCGAAGCTGCGACGGTTCCGCCCCTTCCCCGTCGAGGAGCTCCGCGAGCTCGCGCATTCCACCGATCGCCTGGGGGTCGTCGACCGGTCGTTTACGTTCGGCGCCATGGGAGCGGCGGCGACGGAAGTCGCGGCCGCGCTCTACGCCGCGCCCCACCGGCCTCTGCTCCGCGACTTCGTCGCGGGGCTCGGGGGCCGCGACATTACGCCCGCCGTCGTGCGTGGGCTCTACGAGGACCTGCTCGCGAATCCCGGGCCCGAGGTCGCGTGGCCCGGGCTCCTCCACAAGCCGGAGGTGCCCACCCATGGCTAAGCTCACGATTCCCGCCATCGAACTCATGCATTCCGGCCACGCCGCCTGCCCCGGGTGCGGTCCCGCTCTCGCGATGCGCTACGTCCTGAAGGCGCTCGGCCCGCGGACCATCGTGTCCGTGCCGGCATGCTGCTGGACGGTCATCGCGACCCCCTTTCCCACCACCGCGCTCGAGGTCCCGATGCTCGACAATCCGATCGAGGCGACCGGGGCGTCCATCTCCGGGCTCCGCGCCGCGGCCGATGCCCTGCATCTCCGGGATGTGACTGTCGTGGGATTCGCTGGTGACGGCGGGACGGTCGACATCGGCCTCCAGGCGCTGAGCGGGATGCTCGAGCGGCGCACCGACGCGATCTACGTCATGTACGACAACGAGGGGTACATGAACACCGGAGTGCAGCGGAGCGGCTCGACCCCCGAGGGGGCCTCCACCACGACGACCCCCGTGACCGGGCAGGCGCGGGGGAAGCGGGAACCCAAGAAGGACATCATGGCCATCGTCGCCGCCCACGACCCGGCGTTCGCGGCCACGGTCAACGTCGCGTTCCCGGAGGACTTTGTTCGCAAGGTCGGCCACGCCAAGGAGCTTCACGGACCCCGATTCTTCCATGTCCTCTCCCCGTGTCCACCGGGCTGGCGGTTCTCCTCCGAGCAGACGATTGCCCTCGGTCGGCTGGCGACCGACTCGAACGTCTTCCCGCTCTACGAGGTGGAGGGCGGACACTACCGCATCTCGCGCAAGGTCAGTCAGCCGAAGCCCGTCGAGGAGTACCTCAAAGGGCAGGGGCGTTTCGGCCACCTCACGTCCGACGAGGTAGCCGAGATGCAGGCCGCGGTCGACCGCCGGTGGAAGCACCTTCTCGCGCTGGAGGCTCTCGGGTGAGCCCCGGGAAACCCCCGGCGAGCGCGTCAGGCGCGCGGGGCCCCTCCAAGGCCGACACGCCGGACCGGCCCCGGTCGAACGACCTCGGCCTCGAACTCTACCGCCAACGCACGCTCCTCCAGATCATGACGGCCCGGCTCCGCGAAACGTCTGGGGGAGTCGAGCGAGGGACGTCCCTCGACCTCGGCCGAATTCGACGCGCGCTGGATGTGCATCACCGCTTTCTCGTGGAAGTCCACCACGCCGACGCCGAGCGGCTGGCCCGGATGATGGCCCGCCAGGAAGCCGCGGGGGCCGGCGAGCTCCTGACCGAGCTCGAGAAGGCGAAAGGTCGCGCCCTGGAATTTGAAGCGATCGCCCAGGGCCTCCTCGACCAGGGCGTCACGGGTCGCTCCGAGAATGCCCACCGGCTCTCGCAGCTCTTCCATGCCGAGGCGGAGCGGGTGGACCAGTTCCAAGCCTGGGAGGCCGATCGCCTTCACGCCCGCATCGACGAGGGACTGCCCAAGGCGCAGCAGACCCGCCTCCTGTCCCAGCTTCGTAAATTCGATTCCGCCCGCGTGGATGCCGAGATCGCCCTCATCTCATGGGCGTCGCAGATCCATCCATCCGCCGACTGATCCCGAAAGCCCGAGGTCGGGGGACCCCCGGGTCCGGGAGCGGGACTGGGCTCGCCGGGCGGGACGGGGGCGGGGCCCCGCTTGAACGGAGGCCGGAGGGTCTCGGCCCGGTTCCGGTCCCTCCCTGAGTTCGTCGGTGGCCTGCGGCGGGGCCGAACTTCGATGCGCCCGAGGGGCGCCGGGCGCAGACCGAAGCCGACCCTAACTCGTCCTAGCGGACGGCCTCGTAGTGGAGCAGAATCTCCTTGTCCTCGCCGGGTTTCGTCTCGACAAGGTTGAGCGTACACTGGTTGTCCATCGTCGCCCAGTACCGAGGCCCCTTCCCATACACGACCGGCATCACGAAGAACCAATAGTCGTCGGCGAGATTGCGGCGGAGGCACTCGCGGACGACCGCGGGCCCACCCTCCACCAGGATGTTCCCGCCCTTCTCCCGCTTCAGTTTCGCCAGGATCCGGGCAAGATCCCCGCTCAGGATCCGGGAGTGTTCCCAGTCGGTGGACTTAAGACGGTGGGAGAGGCAGATCTTCTCCACCCGGTCGAGATAGCGTCGGTAGTCGAGGAGCCACTTCGCCTCCCCTGGCTTAACGGCCTTTTCACTCCAGGTCCGCTGGTGGCCGAGGAACGAGCGCCGACCCATGACGACCGTCGTGACGTCGTCGAATCGATCGTACCACATGTGACGGAAGAGCGCGTTGACTCCCGTCGAGGGCCGGTCGGACCCCGGATACTTCGGGAACTCCCCGCGGCCGTCCAAGGTCATGTACACGTTTGCCGTGATCTTTCGCATTCTGTTCTCCCCCGATCGTTCCGGGCCCCGGTTCCCGGGAGGGGCCCGCGGCCGCCGTCAGATGTGTAAATGGACATATATCCCTTTAGCCATGTATAGACGGTGTCCGACGTCTTTCACCTCCTTTCGGCGCCGTCGCGCCGGCACCTGCTCGAAGCCCTGCGGGACGGGGAGCGCTGTGTCAATGACCTGGTCCACCGCACGCGCATGTCCCAGCCGTCGGTTTCCAAGCAGCTGCGGATATTGCGGGACTCGGGGGTGGTCTCCCTCCGGGTGGAGGCCCGCCAACACCTCTACTCGATCCGGGGACGATCGCTCCGGGAGGCCTCCGAGTGGCTTTCCTACTACGAACGCTTCTGGGAGGAGGGCCTGAGCCGGATGGATGCGGCCCTGCAGCGGGAGTCCCGTACCCAGCGACGGAGGGAACGGTGAGCCGGGCCCCGGGGTCGGAGGACGCTGTCCGGATCGAGAGGATCCTGCACGCCCCGCCCGACCGGGTGTTCCGAGCCTTCCTGGACCCCGACCTCCTGCGCCAGTGGGTGGCCCCGGACGACCTCACCATCGACCGAATCACCGTGGACGCCCGCGTCGACGGACGCCTCGATGTCTGGCATTCTCGTGACGGGGCGAGCACCGGAAAGTTCGAAGGCCGCTTCGTCAAGATCGACCCCCCGCACGAGCTCGTCTACCGATGGGCGTTCGTCGGAACGGAGCCGGAGAAGGGGGAGTACTTTGACACCCTGGTGACGGTCCAGCTCCGCCCCTGGCCCGGCGGACAGACTCAGGTCACGGTCGTCCACGAGGGGTTGACGAAGCTCCTCCGAGGAGCTCCTCAGGTCTACCACCGGCTCCTCCCCGGATGGGAGAACTGTCTTCACAAACTGGGACAGGCCGCCCGCGGACCCCCCACGGTTGCGGGTTGAAACGCTGTTTCTCAACCGGAGTAGAGTCGGGGGACCCGACGGGGGCGAGCGCCGGTAGAAGAACGGCCGGCCAACGTGCCTCCGACAGTCGGCCGGTCCGAGTCGCAGGGAGACGCTGTCGACACAAAGGGTGCGCGCGTCCGGGCACCTGCGCGGCCAAGACGCAAGGCGTGGGCCGAAACCGGCGCCTGCTCTGGCGAGGCGGGCCCGCCGGGATTCGAACCCGGGTTTGAGGCTCCGGAGGCCTCCGTGATATCCAAGCTATACTACGGGCCCATTCGGGTTGGTCGAGGGCGGCGAAGTTGGCTCGTGGTTTAAAGACCACGCCCGGCCGGGGCTATTCGTGCTCGCGACGGTCGGGTTCCGACTCCGTCGAGCCCTCCATCGAGGGAGGAACCTCCGTCGTGCTTGTCCGGCGACGGCGCCGCATGACGAGATACGCTCCCACCGCCACGAGCGCGGCGCCCACGATCGCGAGGCCCCCCGCCCAGTACGGCCCGAGGGAGGCCGGGGGGGTCGGGGGAGTCACCCCCGTCGCGGATGCGCTAGGGTGGCTCGACCCGACGAGGTTCGTCGCGGTGACGAAGACCGTGTAGTTCGTGGCGGCGGCCAGCCCGCCGACCGGGGTGGACACGCCGGTACCCGCGTCGATCGTTCGGGGGGCGCCGCCCGCGGTAGGGGACACGTGAACCGTGTAGTCGGTCACGGGAGCTCCATCGTCGGAGGCCGGCGCGGACCAGTTGACAAGCAACGTCCCCGGCGCCGACGCCGTCACGTGGAGGCCAACGGGGGGAAAGGGGATCCCCGCCGGCGTTACCAGCGCGAACGCCGGGGTGGTGCCAAGCCCCGCGGCCGACCGGGCGGCGACCGTCACCGCATAGGCGACGCCGTTCGATAGATTCGTGACGGAGACGTTCTCCCCCGACTCGTTGAACGTCGCCGACCAGGCGACGGCGGAGCGGGCCGTGAGCGTGCACTCATAGTTGTCAACGGGGTCGGGGCCGGTCGTCGCGGGCGGACTCCAGCTCGCGTTCGCGGATTCATTGCCGGCCGTCACCGTGAGGTCCTGCGGGGCGGAAGGCACCGGCACCGCCGAGGCGAGGAAGGTCTCCCCGGCGGCGGCAAGCGGGGCGACGAACGTCCCCGACCGGGCGTCGAAGCTCGGCGCCGCTGTGGACCCGCTCGTCGTGAGGTTGCCGGCAACGGTGGGACCGCGAACGAAGACCACTTCGAGCGTGGGCGAGGCCGAGCCCGTGAGGAGAAGAAGGTGGTCGACGGGATCGTCGGCGATTCCCGACGCCCGGAATCCTCCCAGGGACACCGACCCGACCGAGTCGCCGGTCGTGGCGTTGAGCTCGGAGAGGTGGGACCCGGAACCGTCGAGCACGCTCACGATCCCGAGGGGGTCGACGGCGACGCCGACGGACCCGGGGGCCACGGTCCAGGAGGGGCCGGCGGTGAGGTTCGGAAGCTGCACCGCGTCCACCTGCCCGACGGCAGCGACGGAGAGCGCGAGGAGATCACTCGAGCCCGGGGCGAGCGCGAGCCCGCAGGGGAAGCTCCCCGGGAGGCTCAAAGACGCCACCACCCGATGCGTTGCGAGGTCGAACTGGGCCAGTCCGGGCGGGAACGTTTCCCCCACATAGAGTGCGTTCCGCGCGCCATCCAACGCGAGGGCGCACGGTCCGGTTCGATTGCCGAGGGCGAAGGAGCCGACGATGGCGCCCGTCGAGGTGTTGAGGGAGATCAGCGTCCCGCTCCCGCCATCGAGGGCATAGAGGGCCCCGGCGGCCTCGTCCACGGCGAGGGCGACCGGGTCGGTAAATCCGGGGAGGGTCGACTCCCAGGCCCGGGACCCGTCCGACTCGTTGAGGGCCCGGACGGTCGTCGGGCTCGACCCGAGCACGAAGAAGAGCCCCTGAGACGGGTCGGCGCCCGAGGCGACCTGGGCGAGGGGAAAGGACGAGTACCCCCGTAGGGGCGTGAGCGCGGGAAGCTGGAAGGCGATCGTGGATCCGTTCCCGGAGCCCGCGGCGACAACGACGCGCGTCGTGGGGTCGAACGCGAGGGCCGTGAACGGGTGGATCGTCGGGTCGGCGGAGTGGTACTCCACCACCAGGCCGGCCGTGGTGGCGTTGTAGACGGAGAGGTCCTGCGAGCCGTTGACGTCCGTCGCGAGCAGCAGATTGTCGAGCGGGTCGTAGCTGAGCGCCGAGCCGCGAGGAGGCGCCGTGGGGAAGCTACCGAGCGGAGCGAACGTAGGGAGATTGTAGCGCAGGAACGAGCCCGTGGGACCGATGTAGCTGTAGTTCTCCACCCAGAGCGTTCGGTCGAAGGTATCGACGGTCGACCAACCCATGATCGAGCGGGCCGGGCCGTTGACGACCTGGCGAGTGGAGTCGTTGGACGTGTTGACGAGCCAGAGCTGGGGCTGGGAGGTCGGCAGGACCAGCACATGATCGGCGGGATCGTCGAGGAGGCCGTACCCGTGCATCGCGCAGTTGACCACGGGACACTCAAGGTAGGCGTTGATGGAGAGCGACGTCAGGTTCACGGCGGCGAGCTCGCCCAGGGTCGCGTTCTCGACGAACAGTTGGGCCGTGGGCGCATCGAGGGCGAGGAAGGTCGGTTCGAACGCTCCGAGGGGCGCGAGCGGGAAGCTCACGTTGTCGAGGACGTTCAGCGTCGACTCATCCAGCACGAGGAGCCAACCGCCGGCGGACCCCTCGCCAAAGATCGTGGAGATCGGGACGTACAGCCGGTGGTGGGTGAGGTCGATCGCGATGCTCGCGGGAAAGGAGCCGGCCGCGAACTCGGCCACGGACCGCACCGAGAGGAGGGCGCCCGTGGACTCCGCAAACTCGGTGACCGTACCGGCGAACTTGTTCGCCGCAAAGACAACCCCCGTCGCGGGATCGACGACCACTGCGCTGACGGTGTTGGTCACCCCATCGGGGGCCGTGGTCTGAGTGTCGAACAGTCGACCGCCCGCCGGGACCGGCGAACTCGCGGGTACCGGCCCGACGGGGCCGGCGGCAGCGCCGGCTGCTACCGACCATCCGCGGACCGCCGCAGGATCCGGAGCACCTCCAACCGTGGCCGGTAGGACGCTGCCGGAAAGGAGAAGGAATACCCCGAAGAGAACTGCGAGCGCGACCGCAGGCCCCCCGCGGGCGCCCACGCCGGGAGCCCCCTATTCGAACCGGCCCATCTCAGGTCCGGTCTGCGTGCCCTTTTCGAACTGGGATTGGGCCGGGCCGTTCTTCATCGCCATCTGCATCGCGATGGGCTTGTTCTTCATCATGAGCCGGGTCATCCCGGCCATGAGAAGGCCGGCCGCCGTCGCCTGGACGGAGAGCGAACCGAGCGGGCTCTGGACGGGCACGGCGAGCGGCTGCGGCAGGTTGATCTGGATCGGGGCGAGGACCGGGATGGCGGGCGGAGGCGGCGGGGCGAACGGGGGCGGCGTTGTGCCCACCGGGAGGCCCGCGATCGACACGGTCACCTGAGCGAGCGGGAACGACTGGGTGACCCGCTGCGTCGAGTTGGGAAGGAGGTACGACGCCCACGTGTACGCCCCGAACTCGGAGCCGCTTCCCCGGGAATAGCAGGTCTGCGTTGCACAGGCGTCGACGGGGACCGTCGAGTAGGGCGGACCGGTATCGACGACGTTGAATGCGGCCGACCAGGTATCCCCCACGAACAGCACGTTGTTCGCCGGGACCACGCTCCAATTCCAACCGTAGGTCGGCACGTTGCCCACCCTCGACACGCTCGGGGTGACCGGACAGTCGAGTGAGAACCCGGTGGGGGTCTTGCAGGAGGTGGCGAACTCGGGCGTGGAGGAGATCGCGATGTTCCCGTACGGGACGAAGCTGAAGAGCGGCTGGCCCACGCCCACGGCGACCTCATTGTTCATGACGGGGCCGAATCCGATGCTGCGGAACGCCGCCATCAGGGAGGGGTTGTTCGTGTTCGGCGCGGCGGGCGGCCCGTGGGCGACGTAGGAGAGCGTCCCCGACTGGCCGTCGGGACAGGTGAAGAATCGGGGGCCCGTCCACGTCCCCCCGGTCGCCGCCGCAAGGTCGCACCCCGATATGAGGACGTTCGTGGAGTCTTCGATGACCTGGACGGAGCCGGGGCCAGGGTAGGTGCCGCCGTAGAGGTTTTGCCCCGTCGGCCACCCGCTGGAGTACGGGTCGGTGGGGGTATCCCAGAGGTCGATCATGTCGATCGTGCAGACCTTCCCGACCGCATCGACGCAGTTGGGAGAAGTATGCGCGAGGGCGGCGATGGAGTGGGCCGGATTGCCGTCCTGGCTGTGGACCCATCCCTCGCAGTTCGGGCTCACGCCGGTGGGGAACGGCTGGCTGGGCTCACAGGTGGTACCGTGGCAGAGCGGGTAATCATCCAGGATCATCCCCGAAGGGCTGACGCAGTAGTTCTGGGGGTAGCTGGGGTCCCGCGGCGAGGTGGAGCCCATCCAAACGATCACGTGGTGGGTGTTGTTGACCCACTGGAACCCGCTCCCCTGGATGACCCCGTAGAACGCGCTGATGCTCGAGGAGTGGAGGAAATTATCGGCGAGGTCTTCATCATGGAGGATGTACCCGCCTCCGAGCACGCCCCCCTGGAACTGGGTCTGCACCATCGACCCAAACTGGGAGGCAGGGAGGAACTGCGAGGAGTCGACGTGGTAGTTGATCTGGTCGCTGTAGTCATCGTAGGTGTCCCCCGTCCCCGCGTAGTCCGCCATGGCGAACGTCACCGTGGAGTGCGGGTTGGCCGACTGGATCGAGGCGGCGATCCCCTGGGCGTTCGCGACGAAGAACGGCACCCCGTTCGACTCCTCGCAGAGCCCGTTCCCATGCGTGGCGCACGGGTCGTATCCGGTTCCCTGCTGCTTTTCGTACTGGACCGGGTCGTTCGGGTCGTAGACGCCGTCGAACGCCGTCGTTTCGATGACAAAGGCGACCTGCACGTCCGGCCACGTCATGATCGGATTCGGTGTAGTGGCGGTAAGGAGGACCCGGGCCTCGTCCACGCCCGCGGTGCAAAAGGCGACCCCGAGCGCGCAGATCACGCTCGGCTGGGCGCTCGTGGTCAACGAGAGCTGGGCCGGGGAGACCGCCGCGGTCGTGACCGCCGCCGTGGCGAGGGAGCGACCCGTCAGGAGATGGGCCCCGCCGGTAGCGGAGGTCGCGGAATAGGGAATCAGCAGGACGCCAACCAACAGGAGGCAAAGCCCGAGGAATGCCACTCGACTCCAAGACCCCGTCGGGAGAGCAGGGCGGCTGTGAGGGGAGGGTGCGGGGCACCCCTTCACCAAATGCGCCTCCGGGGGGCGAACGGCCGGTCCGCCAATCGCGCGAGTCCGGCCCGGGTTAAATAGTCGTCCACGACTCTCGCGAGAGCCGGCGCGCTCCTATCAGGGCTTCGGGCCACTCGCACTCGGTGGTGCGGGCCCGGAGGGGGCGGCGGGGGCGCCCTTCGTCGCTTTCGGCTTGGCGGCCGGGCGGGCTTCTTTGGATTCGGAATAACCGCACCGGCCACAGGACCGCCGGTCGGGGTGCTCGGCGAGGAAGATCCCAGGGCCGCACTTGGGGCAGGACTTGTGCGTCCGGGTAAGCGCGTCGCCTTTCACCGTGTACAGTCCCACCTTGCCCTTCGTCACGCTCCGGCCTCCTTTTTGGCCGGTGCCGCGGGAGCCGGTGCAGCGGGCGCGGGTTCGGCCGCGGGTGCGGCGGGGCCCTTCACGGCCTTCTCCTTGAGGCCGTTACGAACGAGGATGTGCTCGCGGACGACCTTCTTCAGGAACTCCGCGTCTTGGTAGCCGGCGGCGAGCCCGACGGTGGTGGCCGTGCCGAACTTCGCCCGCATGCGCTCGATGATGAGCCGGTCCTTGGGCACCTTGGCCATCTTGGCGAGCTCGCCCCGCACCGCGTCCCGCGTCGGCGTCGGACCCGTGGCGTGACTCACTTCGAACGTGTACTCGATGCGTTTCAGCAGCGGGTTTGGCCGCTCCTCGAGGATCTTGATCTCCATGGGGCCCTAGGCCGGTTCCATCGCGGCGATAAGCGCCCGGACGCGCGCCTTGGCGTCGGCGTCGACCGCTACGAAGGAGACCCCCGCACCCGGGATACCGTATATAACGGTGGCCCCGAGCGGGAGCGATTCCACGAGGGCGAGGGAGCCCAAGTCCTCCTCGCCGTCGACCTCGAGCAGTCCCCCGCCGCGCTCGATCATCTCGCGGACCGCTCGACGGAGTGCTCCCGTAAGCTCCCCCGCCGGATTGCGGACGCGGCGGCGGCCCCGACGCGCGAGCAGAGCGAAGCGGCCCGGGTCGACCGCCTCCTCCCTCCGGGTCTTGAAATCGACGATTCCGACCAAGGGCAACTTCCCGAGCCGGATCGCGTCCCCCGTGACCCGGTCCCCGCAGCTGGCGAACGTTCCTAGCGCGCGAAGACGTGCCTCCGCCGCGGGTCCCGTCAGTACCGGACCGTACCGCTCCGCCAGGCGGGCCCGCAGGGACGCGGGGACACGACGGGTCTCGGGGTCACTTGACCCGGAGCGCGTACCGACCGCTGGCATGGATCCCCATCTTCCGGGCGATCTCGGACTTCTCCGGGTCGATCACGATGAGGTACCCCTGCCATTCCCGGGAGGTCTCCCCTCCGCACCGGGGGCACTTATTCTGGTCGGTGATGGAGCTGCAGTTGCGGCAGGCCTTGAGGCTGATCATGCGGCCTTTCCACCGGGGACCACCGGCTTCGGTGGGGCCGCGGGCTTTGCCGCCGCCTCCTTGCGGGCCCCTTTCTTCGGGCCCTTCTCCTCGGCCTTCTTGTGGCTCTCCTGGATCCACTCGAACCGGCCCAGCCCGGGTTGCCGCATCGTGAGCCCAATGCGGCTGTCCCGCGGGGAGATCTCGGAGAGCGAGAGGGAGACGATGCGGGCGCGCACCTTGTAGCCGACCTTGAGGTCGCGCTTGGATTCGACGCCCACCAGCCGCTGGTTATGCTCGTCAATGTTGACGCGGTCGTCCATGATCTGCGAGACGTGGAGGAGCCCGTCTAACGGGCCGAACCGCACGAAGGCCCCGAACTTTCGGATCTCGACGACCGACCCCTCGACGATCTCCTGGATCTCGGGGCGGAACATGAGGGCCTCGTACTCCACCTCTTGGTAGACGCCGCCATCGCCGTGGATAATGTGCCCCTCGCCGACGGGCTGCACGGCCCGAATCGTCACGGTAAGGTTCTGCCCCTCGACGAGCTTCCCCTCGAACTGCTGCTGCGCGAGTTCGGTGAGCACCGTTTCCAGCTGCGGCCCGAGCCGCTCCGGGGGGATGCGCACTACGTCCCTCCGGTGATCCAGGTAATACATTCCGCCGCGCGAGCAGGGGGGTCTATAAGATTCTTGCGCGGCGGTCCTGCCTCCTCGTCCCGCGGTCCCCGCGCCGCTTGCGGACTTACGGCGACGGGGCGGGGGGTCGCGGAATCCCGAGGCGTCGGTCGGTCTCGGCGATCGAGCTCGCGGCGTCTGGGGCGAGTTCGAACATCGCCCGGATGGCGTCGATGTTCTCCGGAACCACGATCGATTCCTGGTGGATCGCCTGGAAGAAATAGGCGTCCGCTCCATCGAGCCGGAGTCCGTTCTCCCAGAGGACGTTCTCCATCATGTCCGGTCGGCCGACCCCCCGGTCCCGGGCGTACTCCATGACCTGCGGGGTCCCCTCGACGCCCTCCCACCCGGCGAACAGGTGGAACCTCGGCGAGGCGCGGAACGCCGCCAGGATCGCACCGGAATCCGTCGGGGGGCGCGTCAGGCGCACGTGGTTCACATGGACATGCATGAGCGTCGTCGGAACGACCACCGCCGTCGTGGTGACGGCGAGGTTAGGAAAGATCGTCCGCAGGTCGGGCCCGTGATGGGACGGCAGCTGAAAGGTCGGGAGGATCCCATTGATCGGGCCCCGTTTCGTCTCGGACGGGTCGGCGGCGCGTCGGATCAGGGTCGCTTCCCATCGGTCGACACCGAACCGGTGGGTCAGTACCGCCGCCGCACGGGCGAGCCCCGTCGTGTTACAGGAAACGACCCGAACCCGATGCTTCCCCCGGGCGGTATCGAAGTTCGCCAGGGCGCTGAAGGAGACCTCCGCCACGTCCGCCTTCTCGCCCCCCTGGAAGATCGCCCGGACCTTCTTCGCCGCGTAGAGCTGGGCGTTCACCTTTCCCGTCTTTTCGGGCGCCGCGTCCACGACGACGTCAGCGGCCTCGACCATCTCCTCGACGGTGCCCGCCACGGGGAGCCCCGCCGCCGCGAAGTCGTCGCGCTTCCCATCGCCGGCGAGGAACAGCGGATACCCCCGGGCGATCGCCTCGCGCGCCTCGTAACTGGGCCGGGTCTTCGCCACCCCAACCAGCTTCATGTCCGGTTGCTTCGCGACCGCGTCGGCGACGCGCTTCCCGATCGTCCCGTACCCGTTGACTGCCACCCGGACGACCATGAACCGCTCGGCGCCCGGACCCGCGCGCGGTAAAAAGGGGTTGCGCCGCCCGGCGTCCAAACACCCTTAAGTCGCGCCGGTGTCCCTCGACCGCCATGGATTTCTCCCTCAGCGATGAGGAGCGGGCGTTCCAAGAGGCCGTGCGCCGCTTCGGGGACCGGGTCCTCCGGCCCCACGAGCGTACGATCGATTCGACCGGCCGAATCCCGGACCAAGTCCTCACGGAAATGGCCCGACTCGGCCTCCTGGCGATGCCCGTTCCCGCGGAATACGGGGGCATGGGCGCCTCGGCCGTCCTGACGGAGCTGGCCGCGGAAGAGATCGGCCGGGGGGACTTCTCGATGGCCACCGCGGTCTTCTTCCTCCTGGAGGCCGGCTGGGGCTGGGTCCTCTCCCAACGTGGGAGCCCGGCCGTCAAGAGCTCCGTACTTCCCGAGGTGACGGGGGGCCGGGCGTTCCTCGGCATCGCGACCACCGAACCGACGGGCGGCAGCGACCTCGCCAACATGCGGACGTTCTCCCGGCGGGAGGGGGACCACTTCATCGTCCGGGGCGAGAAGTCGTTCCTCTCCGGCGTGGAGGAAGCCAAGCGGCTGGGGGGAGGGCACCTCACGTTGACCCGGCGGAAGGAGGGGGGGTACAACTTCCTCTACATCCCGACGAACTCCCCGGGGATCTCGACGCAGAAGTTCGAGAACATGGGCCGGATGGGAATCTCGACCGGCGCGATCACCTACGACGACGTGAAGGTTCCTGCCCAGAACCTCCTTGGAGAGGAGGGGAAGGGCTTCAACTATGCCATGGAGGGATTCTCCGTCGCCCGGACCTTCGTCTCCGCGGCGTGCGTCGGCGCGGCCGAACGCGCGCTGGAAGCGGGCTCGGCTTACATCAAGGAGCGGGAGGCGTTCGGTCAGCCGCTCGCCAAGTTCGAGGGAATCCAGTTCGAGCTCGTCGACCTCTACACCCAGGTCGAGGCCGTCAAGTGGCAATGCCGACGGGCGGCGTGGCTCCTCGACACTTACACCTTGAAGGGGGACCCGAGTCACCGGGCCGAGGTCGACCGGGCCGTGGCCGCCGTCAAGTTGACCGCCCCGCCGATCGCGTTCGAGTGCGTGAAGCGGGTCATGATGTGGCACGGGGCGTCCGGCTACACGAAGGACGTGGGACTCGAACTGGGGCTGCGGGGCGTCATGAGCTACATGGTCGGCGCCGAGGGTGGCCTCAACATCATGCGGATCATTCTCGGACGCGAACTTCTGGGGAAGGAGTTCGTCCCGTACAAGTGAGCCCCGGATGACCCGGCGCGGCTCCCCGAGACCGATCGAAGAGCGGGAGTTCCACCGCTGGCTGGCGCGCCACCTTCCAAGCGGTCGAGACCCCCTGCTCCCGCTGGGGGACGACGTCGCCGCGATCCCGCTGGGGGGCCGGCGCGTCCTTCTCCTCACGACGGACGCGCTGAGCGAGGGGACGCACTTCCGACGGGAGTCCGACCCGTACGAAATCGGACAGGCCACGGCGGCCGTGAGCCTGAGCGACCTCGCTGCCAAGGGCGGGAGTCCGGCCGCGGGGCTTCTCGACCTTCTCCTCCCGCCCGGCACCCCGCGCCGCTGGGCGGAGCGGGTCGTGGAGGGGGCCGAGCGGTTCGGGCGCCGGTTTGGGGCGCCGGTGGTCGGGGGCGACACGAAGCCGGCGGCGGGCCGAGCGGTCGTGGGAACGTACATCGGTTTCGGGCGCGCCGACCGGCTGGCTCCGCGTCACGGGGCGCGTCCCGGGGATTGGGTGGTCGTGACCGGGACGGTCGGCGCCGGCGGCCGCGCGGCCCTCGGCCTACAGCGACCATCGACGCGCCACCGGGCCCTCTCGGCGCTGCTCCACGTGGAGCCCCGGGTCGCGGCGGGGCAGCGGCTGGTCCGGTGGGCGCACGCGATGACCGACACCTCGGATGGTCTGGCGGCGGCGGCGCATCTCGTCGCCGAGGCGAGCCACGTCCGGATGGTGATCGACGAGGCGCAGATCCCCTGGGACTCCGGTTTGCCCTCGACCGACTCCGAGCGGGACCGCCGGTTGGCCGTCGGGCTCTTTGGAGGGGACTACGAGCTCCTCACCACCATGCCGCCGAACCGATGCCCCACGGCCCGGCGGGCGCTTCGTCAGTTAGGGCTCAAGCTGACCCCAGTGGGGGTCGTCCTTCCGGGGCGCGGCGCCTGGCTTCGGTCCCCGGACTCGCCGCTTCGCCCGATGCCCGCCCCGGGATGGGACCCATTCCATCCGAAAGCGCCCTGAGGCGGCCTCGGGGATCCCCGCTGCTCCCGGCGGCACCATTTTCTCCCTAACTCGCTCCCGACGGTATGGACGCGCTCGCGGCCGTGGGGCTGGGGAAGACGTACCCCGGCCACGCCGGCCCAGTGCGGGCGCTGGATGCCGTCGACCTTTCCATCCCCAAGGGCCGGCTGTTCGGATTCCTGGGCCGCAATGGCGCGGGGAAGACGACGTTCATCAAGATCGCGGCCACGCTGCTCCTTCCAACGGACGGCGGCGTGACCCTCTTCGGGCATGACGTCGTAGCTGACCCCCGGTCCGTTCGTCCGCTCATCGCCCTCGTTCCGCAGGAGGGCCGTCCGTTCTACCACATGACGCCCCGCGAGCACATCGTCGAATACCTCCGGGTCCGGGGCTTTAGCGGGGAGTCGGCGCGGAATCGAGCGGCCGAGCTCGTCGACGCGATGGGCCTCGGGCCGTTCGCTGAGGAGCCCTCCTACCGACTCTCGGGCGGCCAGCAACAGCGGACGCTGGTGGCGATGATCCTCGCCACCGAGGCCCCGTTCCTCTTCCTGGACGAACCCACGCTTGGGATGGACCCGTTCGCCCGACGGCAGGTCTGGGAGGTGATCCGGCGCGCCGTGCGCCACGGCTCGACCGTCCTCCTCACGACCCACTATCTCGATGAGGCGGAGCAGCTTACCGAGGAGCTCGCGGTCATTGAGGGGGGCCGCGTGGTCTATCGCGGCACCGCGGAGAACCTCAAGGCCCGGGTGGCCCGCGAGGTCCGTCTCCAGTTCACGAGCGGGTTCACGGCGGCCGAGCTGGCCCCGTACGGCCGCGTGCTCTCCGACCGGGGGCGCGTGGTGGTCCTGACCGGGCGCCGGTCCGTGCGGGAGCTCACCCAGCTGGCGCTCGAGCGCGGCAGCGAGGTCACGGTCGGGCCGGTGACGCTCGAGGAGGCGTTCCTCGAGCTCGTGGGGCGGGGGATCGAGGAGGACGAAACGTGACAGTCGCGGACCAGGTGCGGGCGAGCCTACGCATCTGCTACTTCAATGGGCTGCTCCCGCTCGGCCGCTCCCCCATGCTCGTCATCGCGGTGTTCCTCACCCCGTTCAGCTTCCTCTTCTTCCTGTTCATCATTGGGCAATCGGTCCACTCGAACCTCTTCCAGTTCGGCATCGTCGGAGGGATCCTGTTCACCGCGCTCTTTACCGGTAATGGGATGCTCAACGACTGCGCCTACCTCCGTCTCGAGCGCCAGCTGCAGCAGGTCTTCGTCGCGAGCCCGGTGACCTCGGTCGCCTACGTGCTCGGGATGGCGCTGAGCGAGCTCGCCTTCTGTCTGCCGGCTCTGGTCCTCTTCTTCGCGATCCTCGGGCTCGTGCACCCCGTCGGGGCGGCCGCGTTCGCGACGCTCGTCGCCATCGTTCTGCTGACCTGGCTGCTCGCCTCGACGCTCGGGTTCCTGATCTCGACCCTCTTCCGCCAGCTTCGGGAGATCTGGCCCATCGGGAACGTCGTGTTCTCGTCGCTCGCCATCCTGCCGCCGCTGTTCTACCCGATCGCGGCGCTCCCGGGGAACTACCGGTGGGTCGCCTTCCTGGCCCCCTCCACCTTCGCGGGTCAGCTCGCGGACTGGTCGGTCGGCCTGGGAGGGACGCCCATCACGCCCCCCTGGCTCGGTTCTCCCGTGGTAGAGCTCGCCGGCCTCGTCGGGGCCACGGTCCTGTTCGCCCTCGCCGCGACGTTCCTCGCCCGGTGGCGAGAACACTAGCCCCGCTCCGTGTCGGGGTCTCGCACTCCCGAGGTTAGGTTCAAGTACGGACTGTTCAGTGCTCGGCTGCCCCGAGGGGGGTCGTGTTATGCCAAGTGCTCCACCGACCATCAATCCGTTTGAGACCGCCCGCAAGCAGATCGACATCGTCGCCGACCTCCTGGGCCTTAACGGGGGACTCCGCGAGATCCTGAAGAGCCCGAAACGAGAGCTCACCGTCAACTTCCCCGTCCGCATGGACGACGAATCCCTCCGGGTGTACACGGGCTACCGCGTGCAGTACAACATGGCCCGGGGTCCGACGAAGGGCGGGATCCGCTACCATCCGGCCGTCACGCTGGACGAGGTGCGGGCGCTCGCGGCCTGGATGACCTGGAAGTGCGCTGTCGTCAACCTGCCGTACGGCGGCGCGAAGGGCGGGGTCATCTGCGACCCCAAGCACCTGTCCCGCAATGAGCTCGAACGGCTGACCCGCCGCTACGCGAGCGAGATCGCCCCCCTCATCGGCCCCGAGGTCGACATTCCGGCCCCGGACGTCTACACCGACTCCCAGACGATGGCCTGGATCATGGACACGTACTCGATGCAGAAGGGCTACAGCGTTCCCGGCGTCGTGACGGGTAAGCCGATCTCCCTCGGAGGCAGCGAGGGCCGGGGGGAGGCGACCGGGCGCGGGTGCGCCTACGTGATTCGCGAGGCGGCCCCCCACGCCGGCGTGAAGGTCAAGGGCGGGACGGTGGCGGTGCAGGGCTTCGGTAACGCGGGCAGCGTGGCGGCGAAGCTGCTCTACGACGAGCAGGGGGCGAAGATCGTTGCCGTCTCCGACACGCGCGGGGGCATCATGAGCGCGAAGGGACTGAACCCGCACGAGGTCGATGCCCACAAGGCGAAGACCGGGAGCGTGGTCGGATTCCCGGGCACCGAGTCCATCACCAACGAGGAGCTCCTCCAGGCGAAGGTCGACATCCTGGTCCCCGCGGCGCTCGAGAATCAGATCACGAAGGCGAATGCCGACAAGGTCCAGGCGAAGATCGTCGCGGAGGCCGCGAACGGCCCGACCGTCCCCGAGGCGGACAAGATCCTCTACGAGAAGAAGATCCAGGTCCTCCCCGACATCCTCGCGAACGCCGGCGGCGTCACCGTGAGCTACTTTGAGTGGGCGCAGGACATCCAGGGGTTCTTCTGGAGCCTCGAGGAGGTCAACAGCCGGCTCGAACGGGTCATGGTCAAGAGCTACTCCGAGGTCCACAAGGTCGCGGAGGAGCGGAAGGTCCACAACCGGACGGCGGCCTACGTGGTCGCCATCCAGCGGGTGGTCGACTCGATGCGGCTGCGCGGGATCTACCCGTAGGCCGCTCCGCGGAGCCCCCCATGGACGGGCTTCCGCGCTGCCGGCTCGCGAGCTGGAAGGACATCGACCGCTGGGCGGACCGGGTGGCCGAGCGCATCCGGGCGGCGGGGCACCCGCCCCAGACGATCGTCGGGCTCACCCGCGGCGGTTGGGTCCCCTCCCGTCTCCTGGCCGACCGGCTCGGAACGAAACGCCTCCTCGCCCTGCGCGCGCAGCACTGGGGCGTCACGGCGACCCCGAGCGGCCGCGCGGAGCTCACCGAGGAGCTGATGGGGCCCGTCGAGGGGGAGGCGGTGCTCGTCGCCGACGACATCACCGACACCGGGGAAAGCCTCGAGCTCGCGACCCGCCACCTCGCCGAACGACATCCGAAGCGGATCGAGAGCGCCACGTTCCTCCACATCACGCACTCGAAGTTCACGCCGACCTACTACGCCGAGGAGATCGCGCGCGACGACTGGGTCTGGGTCGTCTTCCCCTGGAACTACTGGGAGGACCTCGCCACGCTGGGCCGGCGAGCGAGGGAGGCGAGCGCGTCGACGGCCGCGGCCCGCCTGCTCCTGAAGGAAAAGACCGGGTGGGCGCCGTCGTTGAAGGACCTTACGGAAGCCCTTTCCGGACGCGGCGCCGAAGCCCCTCCGTCGGCCCGTTAGGTCATCGGCGCGCTGGTCGCGTCGGGCACGGCCGAGCGGCTCTTGAGATACTGCGAGAGGACCGCGGCTCCGATGATGAGGAAGAGCCCGATCAGGATCGTGGCGATGATGGCGTAGAACTGCGCCGCGCCCGGGAGCGCCTCGAGGTACTGGACAAGGTAGATCACCCCGTAGATGAGGAAGCCAATGCCCACCACGGAGATCGTCGCGATGGGGAACGACCGCGGCAGCCGGCCCCGTGAAAAGTAGCGCCGGATGGCGCGCCCCGCCTCCCACATCACGCCCGCCACGAGCCACCAGACGGTGCTCGCGCTGAGAAACAGGAGGACGCGCTGGATGGGGATGTCGCTCGGGTGGCCCACGTAGAGATTGTACCCCGAGAGGAACCCCACGCCCACGAGCGCGAGGCTGAAGAGGCCAAAGCCGAAGGCGACCGAGCCCTGCCGGATATCGGTCGATGCTGAACGGATGGAGTCGATGATCGCCTCGTCGATGTCGAAGGTCCAGAAGATGAGATAGATTCCGAGCAGGACGCTGAGCCCGATCACCCCCCAGGTGATGACCCCCCCGGCGGCGGCGATCCCGAGCACGAGGAGAACGATCGCGAACGGGAGGACGGTCTTCGCTCGGAGCTTCGGGTCCTTGAGGGCCCGCACGAGGGTGTAGTAGGTGGATTCGATGCTGGCGTTCTGTCGGATGTAGACCCGGTGCACGCCGTCGATGCGAGCCCGCGACGCCAGGATCGGGAACAGGTACTCGTCTTCCGCCCCGTCGGAGACGAGATGCACGGTCGCCCCCGGATGGCTCGCGAGAACGTGGTCGAACTGGTCCGCCACCCGCTGGTCCGAAAGGATGCCCACCTTGGGAGAGCCGGTGAGGATCGCCACCTCGACCGGTTCGCCGGCCTGGGCGATCTCATCGTGGAGGCGGACGGCCGCGAAGATCGCGTTCGTGTCGGCGTCGCCGGGGTCGGCGGTGCCGAGCTTGAGGGCCGCCTCCAAGGCGGCGGTCCGGCCCACGACCGGGCCCTGGACGCCGGCTTTGCGGCCGAGGTCGTCGTCCCGGTCCACGCAGACGACGAGGCGCATGGCCCTCTTGTCATGGCCGCGACCGCGCATAATCCCTTGGGTACGGAGGTATCCTCCGGACGAGCGTTGAAGGTCGCCGTGGCGACGCTTATACCCACGGGCTCTCCCTCCGCCCGGCCATGGCCGAGCTCCCGGAGAAGGGCCGCTCCCTGATCGACTGGTACCTCGCGGTCGTCGAGGCGGCGGAGCTCACCGACAAGCGCTACGGCGTGAAGGGGATGAACGTCTGGCCGCCGTACGGGTTCGCCGCCCGTCGGGCGTTGGACGCGGTCATCATCGCGGCGCTCGAGGCGTCAGGGTCGAAGGCCGTGGAGTTCCCCGCCCTGATCCCCCAACCCGAGTTCCAGAAGGAGAAGGAACACATCAAGGGGTTCGACCAGCAGGTCTACTGGGTCACCCACGGTGGTGCCTCGGAGCTCGACGTCCCGCTCGTCCTTCGCCCCACCAGCGAGACCGCGATGTACCCGGTCTTCGCGCTCTGGGTCCGCTCCCACCGGGACCTGCCGCTCAACGTGTACCAGGTCGTGAACACGTTCCGCTACGAGACCAAGACGACGCGGCCGTTCCTTCGCGTGCGCGAGATCCACTTCATCGAAGAGCACACCTGCCAGGTCGACGAGGCGAGCGCGACGGCGCGGGTCCACGCCAATCTTGCGAGCTTCGTCGAGATGGCGCGCGCGTTCGCCCTTCCGTTCGTCCCCGTCCGTCGTCCGGACTGGGACAAGTTTCCCGGCGCCCACTTCTCGATCGCCCTCGACATTCCGATTGGAGAGGGACGGACGCTGCAGATCGGCAGTATCCACCATTACCGGGAGAACTTCTCGCGGCCGTACGGCATCCAGTACGAGGCGCCCGACGGGAGCCAGCAGTTCGCCCACCAGACGACGTTCGGCCTCTCGGAGCGGCTCCTGGGCGCCATCGTGGCGGTCCATGGCGACGGTAAGGGCGTCGTCTTCCCAACGGCCGTGGCCCCCTACGAGGTCGTCGTCGTCCCGATCCTCGGCCCCTCGGGTGGCACCCTCCCGACGGAGTACGCGAAGAGCCTGACGGAGCGGCTACGCCGCGCGGGCCGTCGGGTCCATCTGGATGACACGGACGAGCGGCCCGGGGCCAAGTACTACCACTGGGAGCTGCGGGGAGTTCCCCTGCGGCTCGAGGTCGGACGCCGCGAGGCCGAGGGAAAGCGGGTCACCTGGGTGAACCGGCTGGGGACCAAGGGCGTCCTCGAGGACGCCGACCTCGAGAACGGCACGGCCGAGGCCCTTCGATCGTACGACGCGGCCCTCACGGAGCGGGCCACGGCAGCGTTTGCGGCCGCGTTCAGCCTAGCGAATTCACTCGACGAACTCAAGGGCTCCACCAAGGTCCGGATCCTGTCGTGGTGCGGGCGCGAGGAATGTGGTCACGCGGTCGAAACCGCGATCGACGGCGCGCTCCTGGGCGTCCCGGAAGGCCCGTTCCCTCTTGCAACCGGCACCCCCGGAGCTTGCCTCGCCTGCGGTAGGACGGACGAGGTCCGCTGGTCGCTCGCAGCCCGTCCGCTCTGAGCGCGACGTCGACGCCCGTCCGTCTCCGCTACGGGGGCGGCGGGGCCGGCGGGCTGGGAAGCACGAGCCACATGCCGGCGAGCCCGAAGCCGGCGAGGACGATCGTGACCGCGTAGACGCCGTTGTCGAGCCAGGCGCCGTACGAGAGCCCCCACCAGAGGTAGAAGACCGCGGCGAGGGCCACGAGCCCGGCGAACAGCGCGAACGTGATCCGCCGATGGAGCGGGACCTCGCCCGTCGGGGCCGACGCGGTCGCCGTCGCCATCGGCGGCCGACCTCGGGGGGGCCTGATAACGTTTTTCCCGGTGGGCGTCGCCGTTAAGGTCCGGGAGCCGCTGAATCCCCTGGGGGACTGATCTTGGCGCTACCGGACCGCGCCGACGAGCTCGCGCCCGGTCCCTCGCTGGCGGGGCTCTCCCCGGAGCAGCACCGGGCCCTGGCCTACGCGAGCGCCATCGGCCGGGAGTTCGACTTCTCCCTCCTCGTGGCCGCGATGGGGGCGCCCGAAGAGGCGCTCGCCGAGGAGCTCGAACGGCTCGTCCAGGCGGGGGTCCTGCGGGAACGCCCCGGCGGCGAGCGCTTCGTCTTCGTCCAGGAAGAGCTGCGCGCGCGCATCTACCAGTCGCTCACGGCGAGCCGGTTGCGCGTGCTCCACCGCAAGATCGCCGAGGCGATGGAACGGGCGTTTCCGGATTCGCCTCCCGAGGCCCTGAGCGAACTCGGTCGCCACTTCTTTCTGGGGAAGGTGCCCGAGCGCTCGGTGATGTACAACTGCCGGGCGGCGGAGATCGCCCGGGAGAACGACGCGCCCGAAGAGGCGGCGCACCTCCTCGAACGGGCCCGGGTCGACCTCAAACTGCTCCCCGGCGACCAGGCGCATGCGGAAGCCGAGCTCGCGAGCTCGCTGGGGGACCTCTACTACTCGATGGGAGACATCCATTCCGCGGACCGCGTCTACGTCGAGGCCCTGGCGAAGGTCGGAGACAATGCCCGGCTCCGGGCGCATCTCCTGGTCGGCCGCGCCGAGGTGGCCCGGGACAGCTTTGACACCGACGCGGCGATGAAGGGGGCCCGGGAGGCGCGGGAACTGTTCGCCCGCTCGGGGGATGTGAGCGGCCTCGCCTCCGTGCATCGGATCCTGGGTCGGATCGCCTACCACCGGGGGGCCTACCGGGAAGCCCTGGACGAGGGGATCCGGGCGCTGGACCTCCTTCAGCCCGCGGGGGACGCGCGGATCCTCGGCCGGCTCTGCATCGACATCGGGAACGCGTTCAGCATGCTGGGTCCGGAGACCGTTGAAGAGGCGATCGAGTGGTACGACCGGGCGATCCAGCGCCTGAGCGAGGTCAGCGATTGGGCGGAGGTCGCCCGCGCCCACCTCAACAAGGGCACGGTCATCGGCGTCCTCCGACCCGCCGACGGATTGGATTCCCTCGCCACGGGGCGGGAGTACGCGGAGCGGGCCCACGAGCCGCGCTGGGTCGGCTGGGCGCTCGCCCGGGGGGTGGAGCTTCACCTCGCGCTCGGCCAGATCGACGAAGCCTCGCAGGACAACGACCAAGCTCGCCGGCTCCTTGAGCGCGCCGACGATCCCCTCGGGCTCACGCAGGCCGAGATGAACGAGGGGCTCATCCAGGAGCGCCGCGGGTCCTGGGAGCAGGCCGAGGCGGCCTATCTGCGGGCCGTGGCGAAGGCGGAGAAGTTCGGGCTCACCGCGGAGGTCGCGGAGACGCAGTTCAACCTGGCGCGGCTCCTCTTTAAGACCCGGGAGATCGGGCGCGCCCGCGAAGCATTCCGGGTCGCCGCCCACCTGGACCTCCCGGTGCTTAACCCTCCGCTCGCGGCCCCGTTCGCGGAGCTCGGTCGGCAACTCGAGGCCGCGGGGAGCGACGCAGCCGCGGCGGGTTCCCCCGGCCGTGCCCGCTCGGGCACCTCGTGAGTTGACGAACGGGATTCTTATAGTCCGACCCCGCCTGATTGAGCATCGTGGCCGCCACCTCCCGCGCTCCCGGGGCGATGCCGGCTCCGCTCATCGGTCGACACCAGATCGTCGAGGACCTTCTCGCCCTCACCCAACGGGCGCGAAGCGGGAGCGGGCGTCTCGCGCTCCTGGAAGGGCAGGGGGGGCTGGGAAAGACCACCTTCCTTCGAGCCGTCGCGACCATGGGACGCGAGCTCGACTTCCATGTGATCGAGGGGCGCTCGCTTCCTGCCGACCTTCCCGAGCCGTTCCAGCTCGTCCGAGCCCTCCTTCGGTCGGCCCAGCAGGATAGCGAGGCGCGGGAGGGTAGCGCCCCGGCCGCCGCCCCTAGCCTCCCGATGTTCCTCGCGCCGTACGAGACGGACACGACCGGCAGCGCCGCCCGGTCGACGGGGCTCGCCGAGCCGCCGCCTACGGCTCGGGAGGCCGACCGGCTCCTGGATAGCCTTGCCAACCCCACCGAACGGGTAGACGCGAACCGGAGCGCGCTGTTCGCCCAGCTCACGGAGTTCTTCACCCGGCTCGCGGATTCCGGCCCCGTGCTGTTGCTGCTCGATGATCTGCATTTTGCTGACGAGTCCTCGCTCGAGTTCCTGCGGGAATTCCTGCCGGCCCTCGCGCCTCTCCGCCTCCTGGTCCTCGCGAGCATCCTCCCGCCCTCGGAGGGGCCCGCGCGCACGAACGCCGCCATCGAGGCACTGGCCCTGGACGCGCGGGTGAGCCGTCTCACCCTGACCCCGATGTCCGAATCCGAGCTCGCCGAGTACGTGCGCTGGCTCCTCCACGGCCACGACCCGGGGCGCGACCTCGTGATGCGGTGGTTCACGCAGACGGAGGGGAACCCCCTCTTCACGGAATATCTCGTGCGGGCGAGCACCGGCGCGTCGCGCGAGACGCCGCCGACGGGGCCGGGGATGGACTTCGATGCGCTGCTGAAGGAACGGGTCCGCTCCCTCCCGGAATCGGAGCAGCGGCTCCTTGTCTATGGCGCGGTCATTGGCCGCGAGTTCGATTTTCCGACCGTCGTCGCGGCCCTCGGCCAGGAGGAAGAACGCCTCAGCGAGGCGCTCGACCGTCTCGTCCATGGGGGGATCCTCCGGGAAAAGGGCGGTGAAGTGTACGAGTTCGTGAGCGAACGCTCGCGGGCCGACGTCTACGCCCAGTTGACGGAGACGCGCCGCCGTCTGCTCCACCGCAAGGTCGCCGCCGCGCTCGCCCGGCGTTCCCACGACCAGCCGGGGGAGGTGTTCGAACTGGCCCGGCAGTTCTATCTCGGTCGGGACGACGCGAAGGCGGTCGAGTACAACCGGCGGGCCGCGGACCTCTCGGCCCACGCGTACGCGTTCGACACGGCCGCCGTCCACCTCGAGCGGGCGCTCGAATCCCTGCGTCGCCTCTCCCCGCGCGACCTCCACCAAGAGGTCCTGCTCCTGGTGGAACTGGGCCGATTCCTCGACGAACTCGGCGACCTGCATCGCTCCGAGGAGGTCCTCCTCGACGCGGCGGCCCGCGCGCGTACTGACGCCCGGCAGGAGCTCGACCTGGCGCTCGCCCTCCTTGGGCTCGCCCAGACGCGCTACGACCTGAGCCAGTACGTCTCCTCGCGCGAGCTCGCCACCGAGGCGTTCAAGCTCCTCGGCCGGCTGGACGAGCCCCGGGGGCTCCTGGCCGCCCACCGGGCGCTCGGCGTCGCGAATTGGCGCATGGGGAATCTCGACGACGCGGAACGGCACCAACGCGAGGAGATCGCGCTCGCCGAGAAGCACGGCTCCCCCGTCGAGCTGGGCCACGCCCTCATCGACCTCGCGAACACCTTTACCCTCCAGACCGCCGACCGCGCCCAGGAGGCGATGGGGCTCTATGGAAGGGCGGCGGAGTTGTTCCAGAAGAGCGAGGACCACAGTGCCCAGGCCCGGGTGCTGATGAACCACGCCCTGCTCCTTCACTACTCGAACCGCCCGGAGGAATCGCTCGCCAAGATGCTGGAGGCGGTGGCCGCCGCCGAGCGCTCCCGCTCCCGGGTCTGGATCGGCTACTGCTGTCTCAACGTCGCGCAGTTCTATGCCGAGCGGGGGACGATCGACCTCGCCAATCAGAACATCACTCGGGCACAAGGCCTCCTGGAACCCCTGGGCGACCAGCTTGCCCACCAGCAGATCACCATGATCCGCGGAATGATCGCGGCCGAGTCGAAGCGCTACGAGGACGCGGAAACCTTGTTCGCGGAGGCGCTCCGCCTCGCCCGGACCCTGGACCTGAACGCCGAGGTCGCCGAGATGGAGATGCGGTTCGCCGACCTCGAGTTCCGGCGCGGGGCGCCGGACCAGGCACGGGTGCGCCTCGAGGCCGCCCGGGCGGCGGGCATCGAGCGGCTCCGGGCGGACCTGCTCCCGAAGCTCGCGGAGCTGGAGAAGCGGCTGGGCCCGAAAGTACCCGGGGCGCACCGTTAAACCGCACTCCGGGGTCGGCCGGGAGTGGTGGATGCGGGGAGCGGCTCCGCCGACCGAACCGCCCCCGATGGCTCTCCGTACCCGGACCGCGCTCGGCCGACGTTCGAACACGACGTGCGCCGAATGTTCACGCACATCGCCCAGCGCTACGACTGGTTCGACCACGTGGCCTCCCTCGGCAACGACTACCTCTGGCGCCCCCGCGCCCTCTGGGACCTCGACCGGTTCCGGCGGGGCGTCCCGGTCGAGCGTGCGCTGGACGTCGGCTGCGGGACCGGGGACCTGACCCGGCTGACCGCCCGCCATTTCCCGGCCTCGCGCGTGGTCGGCGCCGATTTCACGCGGGCGATGCTCGAGCTGGCGTCCGACCGGACGACCGCGATCTCGGTCGAGCCTCGCACGTCGTACGTCGAGGCCAGCGTGCTCGCGCTCCCGTTCCCCGCGGCATCGTTCGACCTGATCCTTTCCGCGTTCGTCGTGCGCAATCTCCCGAGGCTCCCGGACGCCTTTCGCGAACTGCGGCGTGTCCTGCGGCCCGGCGGAACCCTCCTGACGCTCGAGATCACCGAGCCGACCTCTCCCCGATTCCGAGCGCTCTTCCACCAGTACTTCGATCGCGTCGTCCCGTTCTTGGGGGCTCTCGTACGAAGCGCCGGTCCGTACCGGTACCTCCCTGAGTCGCTCCGTTATCTTCCCGACCGCGAAGGGATGCAGCGGCTTCTGCTCGATGCCGGATTCGCCGAGGTCGCGGTCCGCCCGCAATCCATGGGGATCGTGACGACCTACCTCGCCCGGGCCGGCGGGTCGGGGACGGCCAGCAGGGGTTAAGGACCGGGGCGGGCCATACCCGGTCGACCGCGATGACCGACGCCCCGTTCGACGCGTTCCGCTACGCGCACGCCCATCGGACCGAGGTCGCCTGGATGAGCCAGAACACGAACCACCTCGTGCCGTCGGGCGTGGTCCAGGAGGCCATCGGGCAGGCGGTCCGCGAACGGCGGTACGAGGGCTACCCGTACGCCCCGGGAGATCCAGAGCTGCGGAGCCTCGTTTTGGCGGACCTCGGATTCTCCCCCGAGACCGGGCTCATCGTCTCTGCCGGCGGAACCGAGTCGCTCTACATGCTCACCCGGGCGCTCCTCGGCAGCGCGGACGAGGTCATCGCCAGCGACCCCTCCTACCTCATCATTCACCGGTTCGTCGAGCTTTCGGGAGCGCGCACCCGCAACCTCGACATCTACGCCGCCCCGTACCGGCTCACGGCCGACCGGGTGCAGGAGGCGATCGACGAGCACACCCGGATGATCCTTCTCATCGACCCGCTCAACCCCCTCGGTTCGGGTTACCCGCCCGAGGAGGTGCGTGCCATCGCCGAGCTGGCCCACGACCACCACCTGCTCCTGCTCAACGACGTGACGTACCGGGATTTCGCCGACCACCCCACGCTGGCGGCCCGCCACGCCCCGGAGGAAACCCTCACGGTCTGGTCGGTGTCGAAGAACTGCGGGCTCGCCGGTCTTCGCCTCGGGGGGCTCGCGGGGCCGAAGGAGCTGGTCCAGAAGGTCGCCCGGTTCAACACGAACGACCTTGGCGTCAACGTGCTGGCGCAGGCAGCGGCCATGGGGGCGCTGCGCACGAAGGCCTCGTGGATCGGGGCGGTACGCGAGACGACCCGGGCCAATCAGCGTCGGATCCGGTCGGCCGTCGAGCAGGTTCCGGGTACCTTCCTTCCGGTGTTCCCCTCGCAGGCGAACATGTTCGTCATCGACGTCGCCGCAACGGGGATCGCTCCCGAAGCCCTCCAGCAGGAGCTCCTCCTTCGGCACGGGGTGTTCATCCGGGCGGGCAACTACCTCTCTCCCAAATTCGGGCAGCGGTTCGTCCGCGCCTCGTTCTCGAATCCGCCGGAGGACATCGACCGATTCGTCGCGGCCTTCGCCCCCAGCGTCGAAGCGTTACGCCCGGCGGCCCGGGAAGGTCCGATCGCGACCCCCGCGGGCCACTAGGTCGAAGTCCCGAGTGTCACGTCGACCACGTAGTGGGCGTTCCCGGGTCCGTAGGGCTTCACCTCCCGCGCTTCGAGCCGCTCGGGTTGAACGCCGGCCGCTCGCACCGCGGCCCCCACGCGGGCCGCTGCCCCCTCGCGGCCGTGGCGGACCCCCGCCACCAGGTGGACGTGGAGGGCGCCTCCCGGCTTTACCACCTCGATCGCGCGGTCCACCCATGGGAGAGCGCTCGGAAGGAATCCAAGGAACACCCGGTCCGCGCCTCCCGAAGGGAGGTGGACGGCCCGGTTGTCGCCGAGGAGGGCGTGGACCCTTCCGTCGAGCCGGTTCAGGTGGATGTTCTCAACCAGAAAGCGGTGCGCGAGCGGGTTCCGCTCCACGGCGAGCACGCTCCTCGCCTGGCCGATCGCGGCCGCCGGGATCGCAAAGTAGCCAATGCCGGCGAAGAGGTCCACCACGCTTTCGTCCGGACGCACGATCGCGCCCTCCCGTCGTCGCTCGGTCCGGTTGCCGGCAGCGAACATGAGCCGCGCGGCGTCCAGCCGGTAGCGGAGGCCGTTCTCTCGGAGCTCGGTCTCGGCGGACTCTCCCGCGATCAGCTCCATTCGCGGGGTTCGGTCCTCGCCGTCCGTGCGTCCCGCATGGCGAAGGACGCTCGTGACGCCTAGCTCCGCTCTCCAGGCCTCTCCGATCGCCGCGAACGCGGGACGCAGCGATTCCGGGAGGCGGACGACGAGCACCCGGCCGAGCCGCTGATACCCCCGCGGGAGGAGCGCCGCCGTCCGCACCCCGGCGGTGCGGGCGACGCGAGCCCGGACCCGCTCCGCCGGCGGCGCCCTCGAGCGCATTACGCGGGCGGGCTCGCGGGAGCCTCGGGACCCTTCTCGAGGATGACCTCGAGGAACTGGCGCAGGTGGGCGGTGAGGATCGGGTTGTCGGTGAACCCGCAGGCGTCGAGCCCCGGTGCCGCGAGGAGCGCATGTTCCCCGTCCGCGAGGACCTCGGTCGCGAGCAGGTTCTCGCGCGGAACGTACTCGATCCCTTCGGGAACCCGTTGCAGCGGCGCGGAGACGAACGTCACATGCACCCCCCGCTTCACGGCATGGCTGATCCGCTTTCCAAGCTCGTCGCGGATCTCGGAGATCTGCGGGGTCGTGAGGATGAACGTCGACTGGGATTGGTCGAGGAGGTCGCCGATCTTCCCGAGGACCTTCTCCTTACCGGCGATGAGGTAGACCAGCTGCGGCTCGCCCCGCTCGCCGACGACCCGGTGCAGCGAGTCGAGCTTCTCGAAGACCTCCTGGATCGCGGACTTGAGCGCATCCGCCATCTCGAGCGGCGCCTTCGGGCGGAACAGGATCGGCTTGCCCCCGCTGGGGAGCGCATACCCCTTTTCCGCCAGCGACTCGAGCACCTTGTAGGCGCTGGTGCGGGGGATGCGAGCGGCCTGGGCGAGCGTGGCGGCGTCGCCGACCCCCCGCGCGACCAGCGCGATGTAGGCCCGGGCCTCGTAGAGGGTGAGGCCGACCTTCCCCAACACCTCGACGGCTCGCTGGTACTCCTGGGAGGTCTCGCTCCCCAGGGAGACCGCCACCTCCTCGATCGACGTCATCGGGCCGGGGAGTCCGGTGCGGACTTTTAACTTTCGAGCCGGACTAGGGGACCGGCTCGGCGAGCTTCGCGAGCGCCGCGTTCCCGAGCAGCGCCTCGACCTCGGCCTCGGGCAGGAGCCCCTTCCGCACGAGGAGCGCCTTCACGGGCTCGCCCGTCCGCTGGGCTTCGTGGAGGACCTCGGCGACCTTGAGGTACCCCAGACGGGGCGTGAGGACGGTCGCGAGCGCCGTCGAGGCGAGGAGGTAGCGCTCGAGCGCGGAAGGATTCGCCGAGATGCCGTCGACACAGGTCCGGGCAAAGACGGGGAGGTAGTTTGTCAGGATCTCGACCGAGAAGAGCACCTCCCAGGCCGCAAGCGGCATCATGACGTTGATCTCGAGCTGGCCGGCCTGGACGGCGAGGCTGGTCGCGGTGTCCGCCGCCACGACGTGGAACGCCACCATGTCGAGACACTCCGCGGCCGACGGATTGACCTTGGCGGGCATGATGGAGGAGCCCGGCTGGATCTCGGGGAGCCGGATCTCGTCGAGCGCGGTCGCCGGCCCGCTCGAGAGCAGCCGGAGGTCGTTCGCGATCCGGATGAGCTCTCCCGCGAGGTTCCGGAGCCAGCCGGAGGCGGCGGCGAGCGGGAGACGGCTCTGCATCGCCTCGAACGGGTCGCGGGCGACTTCGAGCGGAAGTTCCGTCAGCTCCGCGAGGTAGTGGACCGCCCGGGCGCGGAAACCGGGAAGACTGTTGACGCCGCTCCCCACCGCGGATCCCCCGAGCGGAAGCTCGGCCAACGCGCGTTCGACGCTCGGGAGCGATTCGAGGCATCGCTTCAGCGCGGAGGCATAGGCTCGGAATTCCGCGCCCAGCGTGACGGGCATCGCGTCCTTGAGGTGCGTACGCCCGGCCTTCGGGAGCTGGTCGAACTGCGTGCCTTTTGCTTCGAAGCTCGCGATCAGCGTCCCGAGGGCCGAGCGCAGGCCCCCGAGGGTTTGGAGCACCGCCACCTGAGCGGCGGAGGGGAAGGTGTCGTTCGTCGACTGGCCCCGGTTGACGTGGTCGTTGGGCGAGAGCTCGGAGTAGCGGCCCTTGGGAAGGCCCAGGAGCTCGAGGGCGCGGTTCGTGATGACCTCGTTCACGTTCATGTGGAAGCTCGTCCCCGCGCCCGCCTGGAACACATCGACGATGAACTCGCCATGGTGGCGGCCTTGCGCGGTTTCGGTCGCCGCGGTCAGGAGCGCGGTGCCGCGACGCTCGTCGAGGCCCCCCAGTTCGACGTTGGCCCGCACACACGCCGCCTTGAGCTGCGCGTACGCCCGTATGAGCGCGGGCGGCTCGCGGAGACCGCTCACCGGAAAGTTCTCGCTGGCCCGCAGCGTCTGGATGCCGTAGTAAGCAGACTCGGGAACCTCCCGCTTCCCGAGGGAGTCCTCCTCCACTCGGCTTCCGCTCACGCGCGGGCCGACGGGGGCGAATGAGAAAACCCTTTAGGTGCACTCTTCCCCTCGCACGTCACGGGGGCCCGCACGGTGGGCGCCTCTCCCGCTGTGGTCGACCTCGGTAACCTTTCGAGCGACATCCTCCAGAACGTGGTGTACCTCGCGACGCCGCCCCTGCTCTGGCTGCTATTGTTCCTCCTCGCCTGGCAAACTCCGGCGCTCGCTCGGGCCACGGGATTCGGCCGACTCGCCTTTTGGCTGCTCCTGCCGGGTGCGCTCCTGGGCACGATCGGCAACCTGCCCCTCCTCAGTATCAGCGTCGCGGTGCTCGCGATCAACCTGGGGGGCGGCGTATTGCCCTTGATCCTTTCCGGACATCTCCTCCTCCGACGGTTCGACCAGCGCCTCGACCTCCTCGTCTCCTACCTTCTCCTGTTCGTGGCGGAGTCCGCCGCCATGCTTCTCTGGGTGGTCTACGTCGGCTCCGCTCCCGGTCCCGTCGTTTCCGTGGCGGGGTCATTCCTCGTCACGCTTCCCCCCGCCGCGCTGGGCGTCCTGGTCCTCGGGGTGGCGGTGCCCCTAACGCTGGGGCTCGCGACGCGCCGCACGACCGCCTGGCGGCCCGTCACCTTCGGTCTCGCGCTCACCTCGCTCGCCCTCGTGGCGACCTTCCTCACGACCGCGGCCGCACCCGGGGTGGGCATCGTTTCCTCGTTCCCCGGTTATCTCCTCGCCCCCCTTCTCGCCGGGGTCGGCGGCGTCCTCGGGGTTCGAACCCTGACCGGACGCCCGGCGTACCAGGGGTTTGCCTTCGCGTACGCGGCCTCGACGTTCGGCGTGCTGGTCGGGGCGGACGTGCTCCACCAACCGCCGCTCTACTCCCCCGCGGCCAATGCCCTCTACTCGATCGGAGGAGCGGGACTCCTCGACCTCCTCTACCTTTCCGGCCTCCTCGCGCTCGCGGCCTCGTTCCTAACCTACGGGATCCTCCGCAGGGCGAAGAGAGCCGACCCCCCCTCTCCCCTGCCGGGGGGCCCTCCGCTCACGGCGCCGGGGAAACTGCGTCGCTCGCTGGTCTCCCTGCTCTCGGGCCACTTTGCGGAGTCGGCGAGAGGAGCGGCGGAGGCCGCGCTCGAGGCACGGGGCCAGTGCCGGGCGCTACTCGGGCTGCCCGCGGCCTCCTTTTCGGACCACCCCTGGGCGGAGATGGGGGCGCCCCCGTGGGTCGACGGAGACCAGGTCAACCTGGACGGACTGGCTCGTCGGCTCGACATCGGCGCCCGCGATGCCTGGCGCGCCCACCTGACCGCCCGCTACCTGGTTCGACTCGCCCGCCAGCTCGCCCGCCGTCGGTTCGGCTCGCTCGCCCGACGCTCGGTCGCCTTTCTGATCGACCTCGGCTTCCTCCTCGCTCCCGCGGTGGCCGTCTGGTGGTACCTCTCGGCGACCCTGGGTGGATCGGTCGCCAAGGTCCTGGGGAGCTCGGTGTTCAACGCCGCTGCCTACGGATTCGCGGCGTACGCCTTCGCCTACTTCGTCGTCGCCGAGCTCGTCGTCGGCTCTACCCTCGGAAAGCAGCTCCTCCGGTTGCGGGTGCGCGACCGCCAGCTCCGGGCGCCTCCCCTGCTCCCGGTCGTCGTCCGCGATCTTCCGAAGTTGATCCCGCTCAGCATCGTCGGCTTCGGGGGAGCGGTGGCGACGCTCATCACCGTCCGGGGCGGAGCGACGGGGGGGATGGCGGCGGGCGTCTCCGTCCCCGTCGCCCTCTTTGCGCTCGCGGATCTGGTCGTGGTCATCGGCTTCGGCGTCTTCCTGTGCGGCGTCGCGAGCGTCATCGCCATCCACGCGAGCAGCGAGAACCAGCGGCTGGGCGACTATCTGGCCGGTACCTGGGTCATCCAGGAGTGAGCGCGGTCCCCTTCGCGGGGGCGGGGGGCAGTGGCCCCGTCCGACGCAGCGGGATCGAGATGGACGACACGTTGGCCTCCCGTCCCTCCCGGTTGACAAGGCGCTCGGTCGCGATGGAGACCCCCTCGACCGCGACCTGGCCTTCGAGGAACCGGTGGCGGACGACCTCGACCACGTCGACCGCTTTCACGATGGCGTTGCCCCGGGCCTTCACGACGACGGGGCCGGCCCCGCTGTTGAGCTGGGCGACGACCTGAAAGACGTAGGTCATGGTCGGCTTGGTCCCGATGTAGACGGTCGCCCCGGGACCTGTCGAGCCCTGCGGCTCGCCTGCGACCATGGCGAGCTTGAGGAGATGCCCGTAGAAGTCCTTTTGCTCGAGGGAAGCCGCCGCGCGGGCTGTCGGCCGCACCGTTAGGGCAAAGTGTTATGGCCGAAGATTCGTACGCCGCGCCGGTCGCGCAGGGGTGGCCCAGCTTGGTCAAAGGCGCCAGGTTGAGGTCCTGGTCTCGTAGGAGTTCGTGAGTTCAAATCTCACCCCCTGCACTCTGACCTTCGGCGAGATTCCGGGGGGTCACCGGGACCCGTTCCCTGGTGGGGCCACGCACCCGTTTCCGCAACTTCGGCGGGGCCTCCGCCGGCCCCTCCGCCTCGGAGATTACTTGAATAATCCCTCCACGCTAGCGTAGTCCATCAGGCGAGGTCGGTCCGGGGGGAGGTCTGGCGACGAGTAGCGAAGCCTGCGCCCAGTGCGGCGCGGCGCTGGCCCCAGGGGCGACCCGGTGCGATTCCTGCGGGGCCCCCGTCCCGAGCGCGCCCGTGGAGGAGAAGACTCCGCCTCGCAGCTGGGGCAGCGACGCCCCTTCGGGAGACCTCGCGCGACGGATCGCTCGCCTCAAGCAGTGGAGCGAGGCCGCCCCGTCCCTCGGCGTGAGCCTGCCTGCCCTCCCCTCCTGGGCCGAGGAGGCGATGCGTCGGGGTACCGGGACGGAGGCCTGGCTCGAGGTCGTGCGCGGCGTCGAGCGACTCGCTCAGAAGTCCGTCGTGACCGCCCTCGAGGCCTGGGAACAGGCGACCCGCAACCGGTTGACCCGCCTCGAGGCCTACTCCGTCGATGGCCGACTCGAGCGCGACCAGATCGAGGACATCCTCCACGCCGCTCATCAGGGTGACCTTAGCCTCGCGCTCCAGACCTTCCAGCAGGTGAACCGCGTGGTCGCCCTCAAAGAGCGCCATCTCGACCAGGCGCGCGAGGAGCTGGAGCGGCTGGTGTCGCTCCTGCGCGACATGGTGGCGCTCGGACTCGACGTCCCGGCCGACCCGGACGAGATCGCCGAAGAGCTCGAGCGGGAGTTGCGCGGCGGTCACCTCGCACCGCTCAAACAGAAGCTGCGCGGCCTTCGGCTCCAGGCCGTCGGCCGGCTCAAGACGAGCGTCCCGCGGTTCGTAAGCCAGTACGGAGAGCACCTCGTCCGCGAGCGCGCGGACGGGGTCGCCGTCGAGCTCGAGGCGGCCGAGCTCGCGCGGGCCGCGCACGCCTTCGCGAAGGGTCGTCCCGAGGAGTCGCTCCACCGGCTGCGGATCCTGCAGCAGGTCCACGGCGCGGGGTTTGGCCGACCCGGCGGTCGGGTCCGGGGCGACGGCCCGCCTACAGGATCATCTCGAGGAGCCTGACGTCCTCGCCGAAGTAGTGGCGGTGGAGCGTCCCGGCTTCCTGGAAGCCGAGATGCTTCAGCACCTGGGCGGCCCCTTCGAACTTCGCGAGGGCGTCGACCCAGACCGAACGGCTGTTCGAATGCTTCGCCCATTCGATCGCGGCGGCCGTGAGCGCGGAGGCAACGCCCTGGCGCCGGTGCTCGGGGTCCACGACGAGGTGGACCAATTGGCAGCTCCCGTCCGCGATGCGGCAGCCAATGCCCCCGATCATCCGCCCGTCGCGACGGGCCGCGAAGTAGGTCACGCCTTCCATCCAGCTCGTGAACTCGAGCGGGGTCGGCTGCCACGCCTTGATGAGCTCCGGCGGAAGCTCGGGGCGGAACGCCTCCCAGACCCGCTTATAGAGCGCGCAGATATCGTTCACGTCGAGATGCGTCAGGCGCTCCACGACGAGCGGCTTCGCGGGTGATACAGCTTTTACGACAGCGGAGACGCCGCGCTCGTCCCCCCGGTCGGACCCACCTTGTGCCGGCACTCGAGTATTCTCCGCGATTCGGAGGACCGTCGCATGGGAGCGGTCGGAGATGAATCTTGCTCCTTGGCTCACGGTGTGTGACGCGACGGCGTGCGCGGGAACGGGATCGTCTCGCGGATGTGGTCGCGTCGCAGCGCCCAGCGCAGGAGGCGTTCCACGCCGAGCCCGAACCCCGCATGGGGAACGTTGCCGTGGCGCCGGAGGTCCAGGTACCATTCGTAGTCGGCGAAGTTCGCTCCGGAATCCCGGAGCCGCTCCGTCAGTCGCGCGAGGTCCGTCTCGCGCGCGCTTCCCCCCACGATCTCCCCGTACCCCTCGGGCGCGAGGAGGTCGGCCGCCTCGACCGTTTCCGGGTCGTTCGCCGACCGGAGCATGTAGAACGCCTTCAACTTCGCCGGAAAGTGGGTGACGAAAACCGGCGTCTGCTCCTCGAGCGTGAGCGCGCGCTCCTCGGCCGTGCCGAGGTCGCTCCCGAAGGAGACGGGGAGGCCCTTCGCGGCGAGCCGGTCGATCGCCTCGCGGTAGGTAAGGCGAGGGAACGGCACGCTGAGAGCGAGCAGCTCCTCGGGCGGTCGGCCGAGTTGCGTCAGCTCCTTCGGGCGCCGCTGCGCGACCTCGTGGAGGACGCTCACGACCATGCGCTCCGTCAGGTCGAGGAGCTCGGCGAGACCGACCCAGGCGAGCTCCACCTCGAGGTGGGTGTACTCGGTGAGGTGGCGGGGCGTGCGGGATTTTTCCGCCCGGAACGAGGTCGAGAGCGCGTAGACCCGCTCGTTAGGGTACATCAGCGCCTCGAGGTAGAGTTGCCCGGTCTGGGAGAGAAAGCCGGGGCGGCCGAAGTAGTCGAACTGGAACGCCTCGCTCCCGCCCTCCGCGGCGTTCGCGGTGATGATGGGGGCCGTGACCTCGAGGATCTCTTCCCGCTCGAGGAAATTTCGCAGCGCCCGGAGGAGCTCGGCCCGAACGCGGAAGGTCGCGACGAGGTCCTGCGAACGGATCACGAGGTGGCGCTTATCGAGACGGAACTCCTCGGTCTGGTCGGCGAAAATGGGGAACGGCTCCCCGGCATCTACGATCTCGACCTCGTCGGCGCGGAGCTCGCGGCCGCCGGGCGCCCGGGGGTCCTGGGCGACCGTGCCCCGCACCCGGAGCGCGCCCTCGGCCTGCACATGCTCGACCGCGTCGAACTTCTCGCTTCCGATGACGTCGCGCTTCGCCGTGACCTGGATGAGGCCGGTGCGGTCCCTAAGGACCAGAAAGAGGATCCCTCCGGACGAGCGCCCCCGAAGGACCCACCCTCGAAGCTGGAGCCGTTTTCCCACCGCGTCGGGGGCAAAGGCGCGCTCGACCGGGGAGAAGTCCCCCGCGTCGGGGATCACTGATATTCCCGCCACTTGTTCCCGCACTTGGTGCACTCGAAGATCCGGGTCTCGGGCTCGTCCGCCCCCCGGGTCTGCCGGAGGACCCAGTACGCCTCCATGTTCCCGCACTTGGGACACTGCTCCTGCGTCGTCGGGAGCGTGGCGCCCTTCTCCTCGATCACCGCCATCCGGCGGGCGGTCGGTGCCGAGCGGCCGACCTCGACCCCGTTCCCGAGCGGGACCTTCGTCCCGCAGGAGCTGCACCGCCAGTAACCGGCGGCTTTGTCGGGCCGCATGAGCCGTTTGCACTTCGGACAGAACATGGCGGGCTCCCGAGCGGGCGCAGTGTACTTAGGTCTTTAGGGGGCGATTCCCGGCGGGAAACTACGAGAGGAGATCCGCGGGTGCGTGGCTCGCCGGCGCCGCGTCCGGTGGGGCGACGCTAAGCGGCAGCGGCGACGGCTTCGCGCCGGGAACGAACAATCGTCGCATGTGCTCGACGCGGCGGCTGAGGTCGGTCGCGCTTCCGATGTCGTGGCGGACGAGATACTCCCCCGAGACGAACTTCAACGCCTCCTCGACGCGGGCGCCGGCTTCGTGCACGGCGCTGGCCTCTCCGACCAAGGCGAGACCCCGGGAGGTCGTGAGCCGGACCTTGGCGGGCCCGGCGACGTCCACGCTGCCGTAGCGGACATGGACCCCCAGCGCCTCGATCGCCGGTTCATCGACCGTAAGGATCCCGCCGCCCATGGGATGGTCCGGGTAGCCGGGAGGGACCAGGTACTTCACGACGGTCGCCCGTAGCCGAAAGCGGACCAGGTTCGGGTCGACATGGCCCGTCGCGACCCCGTAGAGGAGCCGCGCAAAGTCTCCTTCCTCGTAGAGAGTGGCCGCGTTGATCCCCTCGGGGTCGCCGAACCGGGCGTTGAACTCCATCAGGACCGGCCCGTTCGCGGTGAGCATGAACCCGCCGTACAGCACGCCACGGAACGGCACCCCTTCGGCGTGGAGGGCGTCCACGGTCCGCCGAAGGGTCTCGAGGGCGCGGTCGCGCATTCCCGTCGAGAGGAACGGAAGAAGGTGGTCCCGCTGGGTGTAGGACCCCATGCCCCCGGTGTTCCCTCCCATGTCGCCTTCGAGCGCCCGCTTGAAATCCTGGACGATGGGCATCGGATAGATACCGGAATCCGTGACGAACGCCATCAGGCTGAACTCCTCCCCCTCCACCTTTTCCTCCAGCAGGAGACCCCCCTCGTTCGGGTGGGCCGCGAGCCACTGCTTCGCATAGGTGGCGCCCTCCTCGGCCGTCTGGAAGTCGGCGCCTTGGACCTTGACCCCCTTTCCCGAGGTGAGTCCGACCGGCTTCACGACGAACGGAACATTGAACTCGCGGACTCGGGCGTCGACCTCGTCGAGGTTGGCGATGGGCGTGAACCGCGGCGAGACGCTCAACCCATGCCGGGCCAAGAGCTCCCGGCAGTAGCGCTTGCTCGTCTCGATCTGCGCGCCCGTCTTGGACGGCCCCACCACGGGGATATCCACCGCGCGCAGGGCATCCCCGACGCCCGCTCCGAGGGGCGCCTCGGGGCCGACGAGCACGAAGTCCACCCGGTGCTGCCGGGCCAGAGCCACCATCGCATCGGGCCGGGACGGGTCCCCCACCACGTATTCCGCGGAGAGGGCTTTGAGACCCGGGTTGAGGTTCGCGGCCGCGACCACGATCTTCGCCTCCGCCTGGGCCAAGGCGTGGGCCAACGCGTGTTCGCGGGCGCCCCCGCCCAACAGCAGGACCCGCATCGTCGCCCGCGCGAGGAGGGGGCCGGGAATATAGCCGTGGCGCCGCGTGTCGCCATCTTTATGAAGAGAGCCGGGGTGGCCGCGACCGGTCGCCGATGGAACTTCGTGTTATCGAGAAGGAGCACGACGTGCTCCAGATCGAGCTTCCCAAAGCCGAGGAGACGCTGCTCATCCCGCTCGTAGAAGCGCTCCAGGCCGAGGAGAAGGTCGTCGAGGCGCGCTACATCATCGGACACCCGTACCTAGATCGCCCCTCGCTCTACCTGCGCACCAAAGGGGAGAAGCCCCAGCAGGTGCTGAAGCGCGTCCTGAAGGAGCTGGCCGACCTCTACGGGGACGCCCTCCAGGACTTCGAGAAGAAGGCCGACAAGGTCAAAGCGTAGGCACGGCGATGCTGAAGGAGTGCCCGCAGCACGGTTACTTCCGGGCCGAGACGTGCCCGGTCTGCGGCCAACCCGGCCGGTTCCTGATGAACGACCGGGAGCTGGACCATCTCGGCCGCGTCATGACCGGGATCCTCCGTCACTTCCCCGATAAGTACAATCTCACGATCGACCCCCACGGCTGGGTGGAGCTCCCGAAGCTCGTCCAATCGATCGCGGGTCACCACCGCGGCTACCACTGGCTGCGTCCGCACCACATGGTCGCCATCGCCGAGAGCGACCCCAAGGGCCGCTACGAGGTCAAGGAGGACCGCATCCGGGCCACGTACGGGCACACGCTGGAGGTCGACCTGGACCTTCCGACCGACCACATTCCCGACGAGCTCTACTTCCCGGTGACGGCGGACGAGGCGACCATCGTCCTCGAAGTGGGCCTCAAGCCCACCGACCGGAAAAAGGTCCACCTGTCGAAGACCGCGGCCGATGCGCGCGCCGCCGGTGCCGTGCGCACGCCGGAGCCGGTGATCCTCGCCGTGGACGCGAAGCGGGCGCGAGCCGAGGGGATCGTGATCATGCAGGCGGGGAAGACCGTCTACCTGGTCGACCAGGTTCCCCCCACGTTCCTCGCGCGGCACGCCGAGGGCGGCGCGTAAGGGTCGCTACCCGATCACGACGTTGGTCTGGTAGTTCGTGACCTCGTAGACCGCGACATCGATCCCCGAGCTCGGGGGATACGGGTTCTGGAAGACCAGGTAGAACTGGTCCGTGTACGGGGCCGCGAAGACGATCCGCGACTCCGACTGGTTCGAGGTCGACCAGATCGGGGTCGCCGAACGGTGGTCAACGAACTGCGTGAACTCCGACCCATTGTAGACGGCGAAGTTGATCGGAACCCCGACGGGGTAGACGACCGTGAAGTTCCCGTCGATGTAGTCTTCTCCGGTGATCCACCCCGAGAGGTAGGTGAAGTTCCCCGCCCCGACCGTGAGGGTCCCCTGGGTGGTCAGGGGGTCGGGGAAGGTGGGCGCGCCGGAGAGGACGGAGGAGGCGATATCATACGTCAACCCCACGACGACGACGAGGACGATCACCACCCGGATGGTCTGAAGGGCCCGGGCCCGCCGACGTTGGCGCGCCGGGAGGCGCGCGATCTCGGCCGTCGGGATCGCGGGAGCGGTTTCGCCACACGTGGGGCAGGCCCGGGCGGCCGGGGGTACGGCCCCTCCGCACATGCGACAGTTCGCCCAGGGGGGATCGGGGTCGATGGAAGGCACGGTCTTCTCCCGCGAGCCGGGCGGAGACCTTTGACCGTTTCGTACGAATCCCGCGAGGGCCACCTCCCAAGAAATAGGGGGCGACGTCTCCGCTCCCGAGATGGCTCGGGTGACCTTGGACGAGGGCCGATCGGGGCGGGCCCGGGACGACCGCGGGAAGATCTATCTCGCGAAGGTCGCCCGCGCGGTCGCCTACGGCGCGCTCAGCGCCTTCCTGTTCCTCTACCTCACGCAGGACCTGGGACTTTCCGGCCTCGGGGCCCTCGTCCTCACGGCGTTCACGCTCGTCGGCGCGGCGGTGGGAAGCCTCCTCGGCGTGGCACCGATCGAGGCCCGCTTCGGTCGACGCGGCGCGCTGCGGTTCTTCAGCCTCCTGTTCGTCGGGTCTGCGCTGCTCCTCTTTCTGACCGAGATCCCCGCCCTCGTCCTTCTCGCCGCGCTGCTCGGGGGTGTGGCGGCCACCTCGGCGGATAACGGCCCCCTCGCGAGCCTCGATACGGCGATCCTCCCCTCGACCCTGCGACGGGCCGACCGGGCCGAGGGGTTCGCCTGGTACAATCTCCTCGCCTACTTTGCCAGCGCGGGGGGTGCGCTCCTTCTCGCCGTTCCCGGGGCGCTCAGCCCGCGCTCGATTCCTGCGCTGCCGCCGGCCCCCCATCCCTGGATACTCCTCCTGTACGTTCTCCTCGCGGCGATGACCGCCTTCGCCTACTGGGACCTCTCGCCCGCCGTCGAAGCGGACCGGGAGCCCGGTGGCGACCCCGAGCGGCTTTCTCCCGAGAGCCGACGCCACGTACGGGACCTCGCGCTGCTGTTCGGGGTGGATGCGTTCGCCGGCGGGCTCGTCATCAATCCGCTCATCGCGGCCTATTTCGTTTATGCGTGGAACGCGGACGCGGCGCAGATCGGCGTCATCCTTTCGGTGACGGGGGCCGTGGCGGGCGCGAGCTTCCTCGCCTCGAGCGCTCTCGCCCGACGGTTCGGGCTCCTCAACACCATGGTGTTCAGCCACCTTCCCTCGAACGTCCTCCTCGCGCTCGTGCCCCTGATGCCGACGTTCTCCCTCGCCCTAGGCGTGCTGATCGCGCGTTCGAGCCTCTCCCAGATGGACGTCCCCACCCGACAGGCGTATTCGATGAGCCTCGTCACCGCTCGGGAGCGGACCGCGGCCGCGGGAGCGCTCTCGGCGAGCCGGGGGTTCGCCCAGAGCGTGGCGCCGTTCCCGGCCACCGCCCTCGAAGTCGGGGGGCTCCTCGCCTATCCGTTCGTCATCGCCGGTACCCTCAAGGTCGCCTACGACCTCCTCGTGTACCAGCGGTTCCGTCGGGTTCGCCTCCCCGAGGAGGCCGCCGAGCCTACTTCTTCGGGCGCGGCGCCGCCACGTTGACGACGACGTTCTTACGACGGGTGTAGGCTCGCACCGAGTCGATGCCCTGTTCGAACCCGAGTCCGCTCTGTTTGAACCCGGCGAAGGGGGACTGGGGGAAGGTGAGCGGTGGGTCGTTCACCGTCACCATGCCGGCCTCGAGCTTCTGGGCCATCCGGTGCGCGGTGCCGAGGTCTCGGGTCCACAACGCCGCGAACAGGCCGAAGGGGCTCGCATTGGCGGCGGCGACGGCCTCCTCGGGCGTCTCGAATGTGCTCACGGCGAGGACCGGGCCGAAGATCTCCTCGCGGGCCACACGGGAGTCGGGGGGGACCGCATCGAGGACGGTCGGCTTCACAAAATTCCCCTCCTTCAGTGCCGGCTCCGTCGCACGGGCGCCGCCGGTGACGACCTGGACCCCCTCGGCGCGGGCGCCGTCTACGTACCCCATCACCCGGTCCGCCTGCTCGGATGAAACGAGCGGACCCATCTCCACTCCGGCGTCCATGCCGGGGCCCAAGTGGAGGTTCTCGGCCAGCGCACGGACCTTCTCGAGAAGCGCCGCATGGACGCTCGCGTGGACGATCACCCGGGAGCCCGCCCAGCACATCTGACCGGCGTTTCCGAAGATCCCGTTCGCGATACCTCGGGCCGCTCGGTCGAGGTCGGCGTCGGGAAACACGACGACCGGACTTTTCCCTCCGAGCTCGAGCGTTGCTGGCACGAGCTGGGCGGCGGCGAGTTCGGCGATCCGCCGGCCGACCTCGAGGCTTCCCGTGAACGACACCGAGCGGCAGCGGGGGTCGCGGATGAGCGACTCCCCGACCTCTCGCCCGCTTCCGACCACGACATTGAACATTCCGTCCGGGACTCCGACGTCCTTTACGAGCCGCGCGAACCGAAGGGCGGTGAGCGGCGTGAGGCTCGCCGGCTTCAGGACCACCGCGTTCCCGGCGGCCAGCGCCGGTGCCACCGACCGAAGCGCCAGCACGAGCGGGAAGTTCCACGGGGCGATGTGCACGGTCACTCCGAGCGGCTCGCGGAGCGTGTAGTCGAACCGCGCGCCGGGAACCGGGATCGTCGCGCCCTCGACCTTGTCGGCGAGACCCGCGACATATTCGAGGGTCCGGATCGCGAAGGCGATGTCTCCCTTGGACTCCCTCAGCGTCTTTCCGTTGTTGCGGGTCTCGAGCTCCGCAAACGCCTCTGACTGCGCTTCCAAGAGCTGCGCGAGCCGGAACAGCGCGCGAGCGCGGCGAGCCCCGTCGTCCGTCGCCCAGTCACTCGAACGGAACGCGGTCTCGGCGACCTCCATCGCATGAGCGGCATCATCCGAATGACCGACGGCGATCTCGGCGAGAGGGCGGTTGGTCGCCGGGTCGAGCAACGTCGATCTCTCGCCCCGGCTTCCGGGCTGGAAGGCCCCGCCGATGAACAGCTCGTAGGCCACGTCGACCGCGCTCATGTGGGCCTCGCGGAGAAACCGGCGCGCCTTAACCCTTCTTCGCCGAGCTCGCGGTCTCGAGGGCATAGCTCCGGCCCTTCCAGCGGATCGGGGAGCCGCGGAGGCCCCGGACCAAGGACGTCCCGACCAGGACGACGTAGAATCCGACGGCGACGGGAAAGAGGAGCCCATAGAGGGCGGAACCGCGCGTCGCCCGAGCGAACGCGGCGTGCTTTCCGAAAAGCGCCATCAGAAGGAGTGCGCCGAGCGCCGTCACTATCGCGCTCCCGAAGGCCCACCCAATCGGGAGCACGCTCAGGGGGAGCCAGTAGAAGCCGACGAGCAGCGCCAGGAACGCCAACTGCCGGAACGGGGAGAACTCCGTCCCGTGCACGTTCTTTAGCAGGCCCTCGAACATCTCGGGGAGGTGCCGGTACATCCGGGTCACGAGGAGTTCCGGCGCCCACCCAACCCTCAGACGGAACCCCCGGGCCCGGAAGTTTTGCGCGAGGCGAACGTCCTCGAGAACGTAGCCCCGAACCCCCTCGTGCCCGCCTACCGCGTCGTAGGCCCCTCGGCGCACGAGGAGGAACTGGCCGTTCGCCATAGCAGTTCGAGAGCGGGGTCGATTGACGCGCGGCGCACGGAAGTAGGTGAGCACGACCTGCGTGTAGAACGGGAGGATCAGCCGCTCCCAGAATCCCCGCATCTCGATCCGTGGCGCCAGCGTGGCGAGGTCCGCTTGTTCGGCCAGGGCCCACGCGACGGTCGCCCGGACGGCATCGGGGTGGCAGTGGACGTCGGCGTCCATGAAGAGAATGTACTCTCCCGCGGCGGCGGCGGCTCCGGTGCGGCACCCCCAGTTCTTGCCTACCCACCCCGGGGGCAGCGGGGGTTCCTCAATCAGGCGAACGCGGGGGCCACGGGCGCGTGCGACGTCCGCGGTGCCATCCGTAGACCCGCCGTCCACCACTACGATCTCGAGGTCGGGGTACGTCTGGCCGAGCAGGCTGTCGAGGCACGCCGGTAGATCCAGCGCTTCGTTGCGGGCCGCCACCACGATGCTGACCCGCGGCGGATGGTCCGGTCCCGGATTACCTCCAGGATCGATTCGCGGCATCTGGAGAGCGAGGTAGATGGGAATGCCCTGAAAGACGAGGGTCGCCAGCGTGCCGAGGAGGATGAACCAGACCACCCAATCGGGGAGCACGGCCCGAGGCGAGCGCACGCAGTATTAAGTCGCGTCCCGTGCGGTCGTCCGGACCGAGGATGCCGAGCGTCGAGCACTCGCGCATCCGCCCCGGAACCCTCGAAGACCGGCTCTACCAGCAGCACATCGCCGCGACCGCGATCGAGCACAACACCCTCGCCGTCCTTCCGACCGGCCTCGGGAAGACGGCCATCGCCCTCCGCGTGATGGCGGAGTACCTGCTCCAGCACCCGACGCGCTCCGTGCTCGTCCTCGCTCCCACCCGGCCGCTGGTCGCCCAACACGCGGAGAGCGTCCAGAAGACGCTCCTCGCCCCGCCGGTCATTGTCCTGACCGGGACCGTTGGCCCCGCCGGGAGGTCCCATCAGTTGGCACCGCCCCAGGTCGTGGTGGCGACGCCGCAGGTCATCGCCAACGACCTGGAGGCAGGAACGCTTCGATTGACGGATTTCTCCCTGATTGTTTTCGATGAGGCCCATCGAGCCGTGGGCGACTATCCGTACGCCGTGATCGGCCAGGCCAACCAGGCCGGCCCCCGTGCGCGCGTCCTCGCGATGACCGCCTCCCCTGGTTCGCGGCTCGACCGGATCCGCGAGGTGTGGGCCAACCTGGGCATCGAGCGGTTCGAGTACCGGACCACCTCGGACACGGACGTGCAGCCGTACGTCCATGGGATCGGCGTCGAGGTCGTCCCGGTGCCGGTGCCCCCGGCGGTGCGTGAGCTCGCGATCCGGATCCGCGCCACGGTCCAGCGGCAGGTCGACTGGTTGCAGAAGGAGCACCTTCTCCCGGAGGGGGCGAGCGGCTCCCGCCGCGACCTCCTCGGCCTGGGGGAACGGCTGCGGCGCGAGATCGATACCTACCGTCGTCGGGAGGCCCCCCCGCCCGCCGGCCTCTGGTCCGCCGTGACCGCGCAGACCACGGCGATGAAGGCCCTGCACGCCCTCGAGCTCATCGAGTCCCAGGGCGCCGAACAGCTGCGGGGGTTCATCGCCGAGCAGGAGCACCCTCGTTCGGGAAGGGTAGCCCCGGCGCAGCGCCGATTTCTCACCGACCCCGATATCCTTCGGGCCCGCGAGATCCTGGGGGAGCTCCAAGTCGACCTTCCCAAGGTCGAGGTCGCGGTCCACCTCGTCCGGGAGGAGGTCGCCCGTTCCCCGGCTTCCCGCGTCATCTTGTTCACCCACTATCGGGATACGGCCGAGGCCGTCGCTCGGGCGCTAAAGGAGGCAGGGGACCCGACCATTCGGGCCGAACGATTCGTGGGGCAGAGTTCGCGCGGGGACGACAGCGGCCTCACCCAGAAGGAGCAATCGGCCATCCTCGAGCGATTCCGCTCCGGAGAGGTGAACTGCCTCGTCGCGACCTCCGTGGCCGAAGAAGGGCTCGACATTCCGTCCACCGACCTCGTGATCTTCTACGAGCCCGTGCCCGATGTGATCCGAACCATCCAGCGCCGCGGGCGGACCGGCCGAGCCCGAACCGGACGCGCGGTGGTCCTCGTGGCCGAAGGAACGCGAGACGTCGGACTTCAGCGCTCGGCCCTTTCCCGCGAACGCCGGATGCACCAGATGCTCGAGACCGTGGAGGCCGAGGCCCGACAGGGGACGCTCCCGCCACCGGTCCCGGTGGCGAAGCAGAAGCTGCTCACGGAGTACGAGTTCGACTAGCGGCCCGTGCTGCCAAACCCGCCGTTCCGGGAGGCGCGGGGAACGACGTGCCCCTCGACGAACTCGGCGGGATGGTCCTCGACGAGCCGGATCTGGGCGATGCGGTCACCGGACTCGATCACATAGCTACCGGGGAAGAGATAGGTGAGCGGGACCCGGACCTCCCCCGAATAGTCCCGGTCGATCGTGCCGGGAGCGTTGACCATCACGACGCCCTTCGACCCGAGGCCGCTGCGGGGTCGAACCTCAAGGAACGTCCCCTCGGGGGCGGTCATGCGCAGTCCCGTCGGGACCAGCGCCACCCGCCCCGACTCGAGCACGACGCGCTCGGAGGCACACAGGTCGAAGCACGCCGAGTCCGACGTGGCTCGCCGGGGAAGGGGCACGGGGTGAGCGGGGTCGATGCGCTCCACGACGATCTGGGATTCCATACGTCGTCGGTCGGATTGGAACGATGGTTTCTATCTTTCGCGTCGGGCGGGAGGGGAGGCCTCGTCGGATTCGGTGGCCGCATCGGAGGCGTCGGCGCTCAGGAGCTGGGAAACCAGGTGGCCTTCCGCTCGTCGCAACATCTTTCCCAACGCCGGAGGGGATTGCCCAGTGACCCGGGCGAGCCGAGTGAGGGTGGTGCGACGCGGCACCGAGTAGTACCCCAGGACCCACGCGCGGGCGAGCGCTGCCCGCTGCCGCGCCGTGAGCTCGTCGGTCTGCCGGGACCGGTCGAAGGGACGGGCGGAGGCCCTCCGCACCCGGTACGGGAGGCCCTCTCGGCGTAGTCGTGCGAGGACGCGGCGGAGCGCGGACTCCTCACCGTGAAACGTCGCGAGCACGTGCTCCGCCGTCAGCCGGAACGGCGCCGTCGGGGTGATCCGTCCCCCCGCCAAGGCGAGCAATCGGCGGAGGCTCTCGGGGTTCCGCTGTCGGACGAAAACGATGTAATCTCGCGTCTTGGGACGCCGCTCGACGAGCTCGAACCCTTCGAGCCCGTAGAGCCGCCGGATGCGACGGGACTCTCGCTCCAGCTCAGCCGCCGTGCGTAAGGGGCCCCGCCGACGCACACGGACCAGCTGCAGCCTCCAGCCGGGCTCGAGCCGCAGGGTCTCCAGGAGCTCGACCTCCTCATACTGCTCGAAGAGCTTCGGCGGGATCACGCCGAGCAGCTCGAGGTCCGCCGTCCGGAACTCGAGGGAGACCGTCTGCACGCCTGGGCGATGGAGAGGGAGCGATAAGGCCGTTCGCCGGTGAACCCCTCGCTCGGTGGGTTAAATAGCGAGACCGGCTCGGCGGCTCGATGGCTACCCGGAATCTCGGAGAGTTCCTCGCCCTGCTCGAGGAGCGCGGCGACCTTCTCCGGGTGAAGAGCCCCGTTAGCCGGGACCTCGAGATCACGGAGATCACCCACCGCTCCCTGCGCCACGATGGGCCAGCCCTCCTGTTCGAGAACGTCCCGGGTTCGTCGATGCCCGTGGCGATGAACCTCCTCGGTTCGCCTCGGCGGATCACGCTCGCCCTCGGCGCGGAGTCGCTCGACGCCGCAGCGCAGAAGATCGGCCGTCTGACGCGGCTCCGCCCCCCCGCCGGGGTCGTGGGGGCGCTCAAGGATCTCTCCGGAACCCTGGAGTCTCTCGAGCTGCTCCGCTCCCTGGCTCCGAAGCGGGTGAGCCGCGCACCCTGCCAAGAGGTCGTGGAGGAGCGCGTCAACTTGGACTCGCTCCCGATCCTCCGGTGCTGGCCGGGAGACGGGGGACGCACCGTGACGTTCCCGGTCGTGATCACCAAAGACCCGGACACGAATGAACCCCACACCGGGATCTACCGGCTTCAACAGTACGGACCCGATACCCTCGGCTTCCACGCCCAGATCCACCGGGTCGGTGCGAACAACCTGCGAAAGTGGGCTCACCGGGGCGAGCGAATGCCCGTGGCTGTCGCCCTGGGGCTCGACCCGGTGACCCTCCTCTCGGGCCTCGCGCCGGTGCCGGAGGGCATCTCCAACTTCGTGTTCGCCGGGTTTCTCCGGGGGGAGTCCGTTGAACTGGTCCACGCGCAGAGCGTCGATTTGGAGGTCCCCGCCCAGGCCGAGATCGTGCTCGAGGGCTACGTCGACCCCGCGGAGCGCCACATCGAAGGACCGTTCGGCGACCACACGGGCTACTACTCCGCGGCCGAGCCGTTCCCCGTCCTCCACATCACCCGGCTCACGCGTCGGGCCCAGCCGGTCTACCTCTCGACGGTCACTGGTCGACCGCCCACCGAGGACGCGGTGCTCGGGAAGGCCGTGGAGCGACTCTTCCTTCCCGTGGTCCGACTCGTGCTTCCTGAGATCGTAGACATGAACCTTCCGATGGAGGGACTGTTCATCAACCTCGGGATCATCGCGATCCGCAAGTCCTACCCGGGGCACGCCCGTAAGGTGATGCACGCGCTCTGGGGTCTCGGGCAGATGATGTTCACGCGCTACCTCATCGTCGTGGACGCCGACGTGAACGTCCATGATCTTCGCGAGGTCCTCTACCGGGTCACGCTCCAGGCGGACCCGGAGGCGGACACGGAGATGGTCCACGGGCCCGTCGACCAGCTCTCCATCTCTAACCCTCTTCCGAATTTCGGGGCGAAGATGGGGTTCGACGCGACCCGCAAGACCACCGCGGACGGTTTCCCACGCCCCTGGCCGGACGAGATCCGCATGGACCCCTCGATCGTGAAGAAGGTCGATGAGCTCCTCCAGACCGACGCCGCGCTCCGCCGGCTGGGCGGACCTCGGGCATCGTGAGCGGGGGCGGTGCGCCGTCGGGCCGCGTACGCGAATTCGGTCGATTCCTCGAGATCCAGAACCTTGGCCTGAACCTTCCGTTCGCGATCGCGTTCCTCCTTGCCGCGGCGAACGGCCTTCCTCGGCCCCTGACCCTCGCGCTCGTCGTCGTCGCGTTCGTGGCCGCGCGCAATGCGGGCCACAGTTTCAACCGCTGGGCCGACCGGGAGCTCGATGCGGCCAACCCCCGCACGCGGGACCGGGCCCTCGTCACAGGGCGCTATTCCCCCCGCTTCGCCCTCCTCGTGGTCGCCCTGAGCGCCATCGTTCTGCTCGCCGCGGCCTACCTCCTCAATTGGCTATCCTTCCTGCTCGCTCCGGTCGCTCTGGCGATCCTGTTCGGCTACAGCTACACGAAGCGGTACACTGCAGGGACGACGGTCTACCTCGGTCTCGTCGAGGCCATCACGCCCGCCGCGGCCTTCATCGCCGTCCAAGGAACCCTTCCGCCTGTCGCGGTTCCGGCCATCCTCGGGATCCTCCTGTGGGGGACCGCCTTTGAGACCGTCCACAGTCTCGGGGACCTCGAAACGGATCGTCACCTCGGCCTGAAGTCCATTCCGGTGGCCTTGGGCCGGACCGCGTCCATTCGCGTGATCCCCCTCCTGCATGGGGCCGCCTTGGGCCTTTTCACGGCCTTCGCGTACTGGGATCACCTCGGCATCCCCGTGTACGTCGCCCTCGGCGTAATGGCGGCGTTGACCGGGGCGATCGACGCGCGACTTCACCGCGCCTCGACGGACACCCGCGTGGTGTTCCGGGCCCACTTTGCCCTCGGGGCGATCTTCCTGCTCGGGGTCGGCCTTGCGACCTTCCTGCCGGGGATCCCTGGATGAATCCGCGGGCGGCTGGCCGGCGGATGGGGGAGCGTAAGCCGTTATCTCGCACCGAACCCCGGGGGGGACGCACTGCATGGGGCGCACCGTCACGAATCTGAGCGGACTGGCGTTGGCCGGGGTCGTCGCGGTCGGCGGATTCCGGTTCCCCTCGCCCTCTGTGGCATGGACCCGGCGCGACCCCGATGCCTACCCTGTTCCCTCAGGCTTCGACCTCGTTCTGACGAGCGGAAAGGAGACCCCGGTCGGAATCCGGTCGATCACGCTGAGCGCCGGCTCCGATCGACTCGAACTCACCTTCCCCGTTCCGGTTCCCGAGGTCTCCGGCGTCCCGGGGTCCGTCCAGGAGGCTTCGAGCGGGGCATGGGTCGTCCACTGGCCTCTCTCGCCCGAGCAATGGGCCACGCTGGTGGGAGCTCGACCCTCACTCCTCGTTCTCGGCAATGCCCGTGCCCTCCTCCGCGAAGGAGAGTTGTTCGTCCGCGCGATCCGAGAAATCCGCGAACGCCTGGGTGGAGCTCCGGCCCTCTGGGCGCCGCGGGTGGCGCTCCCCCACCGGCTCGCCCTCCTCACCTACTTGGGCGTCGACCTCGTGGACACCACCGAGGCCCGGTGGCAATCGGAGGCGGGACACTGGCTCGACCCGACCTTGGGCGAGCTCGACGCAAAGTCGGCCGATCAGCGAGGGCTGTGCGCTTGCACCGAATGCCAAGCGGGTACCTCCGGCTCAGAGACCCACGTCGCGACGGTCTTCGCCCGGGAGCACGCCCTGGTCACCGCGGCGATCTCGGCCGGGCGCCTGCGCGAACTTGTGGAGGCGCGTCTCACAGCCGAGCCACTGCAGGCAGAGCTACTTCGATACGCCGACCGTGAGCTGGCAGGACCCTTAGAAGAGCGTCTGGCCGTCATCGGGTCCCGCACGACGAGCTACGTGCTGAGAGAGTCCCTTCGTCGGCCGGAAGTCCTCCGATTCGTCCGCCGCTTCACCGAACGGTATCGGCCCCCTCCCGCCAAGGAGGTGCTCCTGCTCCTTCCGTGCTCAAAGACGAAGCCGTATCGATCGTCCCCTAGCCATCGACGCTACCTCGGCTCGCTCGAGGGGATCCCGAATCTCGTTCGCCTCCATGTGGTCTCCGTCACCTCGCCCTTGGGGCTGGTCCCGCGGGAGTTGGAGGACGTCTTTCCCTGCCGCCACTACGATATCCCCGTCACCGGCGAGTGGGACGCGGAAGAATCGCGACGGGTGGTCTCCGCGCTCGATCATCTCCGGCGTACCGGGAAGTACCGAAAGATCATCGCCCACCTCGATCCGAAGGAGTACCACTTCCTTGCGACCGGACCAGAGGCCGAGGGAATCGTCTGGAGTGCGCCGGATGATCGGACGCTCGCCCCGGAGGCTCTGCAGTCCCTCCGGGCGGTGGTGGAGGAATCACTCCGGGAAAGCCGCGAGACTCCGGGGGGGCCGCTTACCATCGTGAAGCAGGAGCTGAAGGAGGTCGCCGCCCTTCAATTCGGAAGGGCAGCGGCCGAAGCCCTCTTCGCCGACCCCATTCGTCTCGCGGGTCGCCCATGGTTCCAGCGGATCATGGACGGGGCCCGAGTTGACCTCGGCTCATGGCGCGACGTGCGCGGTCTCTTCCAGCTCACGGTCGCCGGCGGCCAACGCATCCTCGCTTCGGGCGTTCTCCAGGTCGAGGTGGGGGCCGGCGTTCCCCTGATGGGCGACTTGTTCACCCCCGGCGTCGTCCGTGCGGATCCTGCCATTCGAGTAGGGGATGCCGTCGTGCTGGTCCGTGACGGAACCCTCCTCGGGGTCGGCGAGGCGGAGTTACCGGGCCGACTCATGTCCGAGCTCGAACACGGCTTGGCCGTGACGGTTCGGCACCGGGTGAAACCGCCACCGGGACCGACAGGGACTTGACAGGGTAGCCCGTCGCCTCGGCGGGCCGGTCGTCTAGCGGTTAGGATGCCGCGCTTACAACGCGGAGATCGGCGGTTCGAATCCGTCCCGGCCCATCACGCGGGGCGGTCTGAATATCCAAATAGTAGGCCGAATTTGATTCCCATCGAATGCCTGTAAAGATCGGGACTGGTAGCGGTCGAGGACTGCTCCAGAATCCGAAGGTGCGGTCATGGCACGCGGCCCGCTCGCTCAAGAGTCGACTGTCGGCCGATGTCGACCTTCGCAAGCTCCGGCTTCTGCTGCACCGCCTCGGGCTGGACCCCGAATCGGTGGTGACGGAGGCTACCGAGAACGCCGAACGGTTCCAGGACGCGCTGATCCGCTACGCGTCCGACCTGAAACGAGTCGGGCGCGTCGATGACTACATCGCGAAGACACTGAGCGGCCTCAAGAGCTACCTCAGGTTCCGTCGGGTGCCTTTCTCGGGCTACCCCAGCCTCAACCCGATCCGTGGGTCCACCCTGACGAACGAGAGGGTCCCTACCCCCGAAGAGCTGGCACGGGTCCTCGAGTTCCTCACCCTCCGCGGAAAGACGATCGCCCTCCTGATGGCCCACGCTGGCGTGCGACCGCAAGTGATTGGTGACTACTCCGGCGAGCGTGGGCTGATTCTGGAGGATCTCCCTGAACTCGACCTCGAGGAGTTGAAGTTCGCCGAAACGCCCTTCGTGATCCGGGTCCCTGCCGACCTCAGCAAGACGCGCACGAGCTATCGGACGTTTGGCACGTCCCAGCTTGCTTCCACTCTGGGGGCCTACCTCACCGACCGCCGGGCCGCCGGAGAGCCACTCACTGCGAAGTCACCGGTCGTAGCCCCGATCGAGCTCGCCATCCTTCGAGGAGCGACCCGCGACTCCCGGAGGATGGTGGGGCGATCGCGTCGATTCATGGTGACCGGAGCCCTGGTCCGAGAGATACGAGCCGCTCTCCATGCCTCGCCTCCCCGTGGAGTCACGTGGCGGCCCTACGTCCTCCGCTCCTACTGTTCCACGCGGCTGCTGCTCGCCGAGGGGCAGGGGCGGATCTCCCGTGACCTTCGCGAGGCACTGCTCGGGCACAGTGGAGGCATTGCCTCTCGCTACAACGTCGGGAAGAGGTGGGGACAGGAGCTCATCGCAGAGGCCCGCCGGGAGTATGCAAACTCCGCCGAGTTCTTGGAGACCACCACCCCGACACGCACGAACGTCGCGGCTGAGTTCCGAAAGACCCTCCTAGAGGTGGCGGGGCTTAATGACGCGGAGGCCGCGCGGCACATGGACGACTCGAACGAGGAGGTCGTGGCGCTGCTTCGGAACCGGCTCGTTGGGAAAGAATCGGCTCTGCCTTCTCCCTCCTATGGCAACGGCATCGGGATTGGCAGCAGTCTCCGCGTCCAGAAGCCCGTCCCGCTTTCGGAGGCAGAAGCACTTCTTGCCCAAGGATGGACGTTCGTGGCGAACTTCGGGTCGGACCGGGTGCTGCTGCAGGCGCCGAAAGATGCTGCGTCCCCGTTTCGCCCCGTACCGTCACCTGGTGAGTAGGGAGTCTCGTTGGCCGGGGTGATACCGCGGACGGGCATCGACTCGAACGTTCTACGACGCTTCGATGTCCGGTCCGAGGACGATCAGCTCTTCGCCGCGGGTCACCTATCTCAGGTACTGAATCGCCTCTATCTGGCCGCGTTCTTCGGGGTCGGTGGGTTCCTGATTGTGTTCGGATGGCTCGAGCTTGAATGGGCACTCGTCGGTCTTGGGGTGTTCACGGCGGCTTTCGGTGCCATCATGAGCGTCAGGATTCTCGGTTCGGAAAGAACGCGGCTCCGGTCGGTCGAAGTAGGTAGGGAGCTGCTCTCGCTCTCTATTTCAAACTCAGAGAAGGTCCTGCTTGCTTGGCGTGATTCGGCCCTAAAGATTCGACTGTACGATTACCGTGGATCTCACGATCCTAACGTGGAAACTCGCGAGCAGGTTCCTTGCGCCATAGAAGCGGGCAGGATATTCGGAGGGCTATCCCTAGAGGCGTTCAAGGCGATTCGCGAGCAAGCCCAGCAGGCCGGCGCTCCGGTAGTCGATATCGTTCCGGATTCAGGTGGCCGGGCAGTGTACATAGGGAACTGGCCCAATGTTCAACGACCCTTCAGCGAACCGGGACCACCCGAATAGCTCGTGGCCACGGCAATTAGCTGACGAAATGCCGACTACATGTTGGTCGTTGCCAAAAGCCGAAGCCACCCACCGACTTTCGAGGAGAATTCGGCGGCAGGCATCTTGTCGGGCTCCCCGAGGAGGAGAATCCTGAGCGGGTGACTGGGAGAGAGCTTCCGAACCAATTCCTTGAGCGGGCGTAGTGACACCAGCGAGGGCCCCTCGGGAGTGAGGGACAGAGATGGCGACCGGGGAAACCAGCTCGGGGCCGGTGCATCGGAGGGCCTCTCTCCGCGCATGATCCCGATCGCCACCGACCCCTGGAACTCGTAATGGGGGCATGTTCCCCGCGCTCGGTCCGAACGGTGAAAGCTGGTCGGCGAGCGACTCCGAGAGTCGCACCGTCGGACACGTCGGGTTATATCATGAGATGGCACTTCGAGGCTGGAACCGAATCGATGTCGCCTCGCTGGCGTGGGTCACGACGGGTGGCGGGCATCGGTTTGGTGATTGCCGTTGCCGCCCTCACCCTAGGAACATCCACGTTCTCCCTGCTCGGGATGACCAACCCACCGGCTCCCGTTGCGGTCGGCCGTACCGCTACCGAATCAGGGGCCGCGGGAGGTTCGCTCTCTGGTTCGCATCCCGCGCGCGACCCCTTCGTGGGAAGCTCGTCGCCAGGCATCGCTCCGCACCGCCTTTCCACTAGCCCGCTGGGAAGTGGCGCATGTAGCGGCTACATCTACGGGTCATCCTCGTGGCTGGCCTACGAAGGGTTCACCCACACGTTGTGGGTCGCTTCCTACCCCTCCTGCGTCGACGTATTCAACTCGACGACCTGGAACCCTAGATTCGTCACCACCATCAACGTGGGTACCGATCCGTTTGGCGTAGCGGTCGATAATTCGACCCACGAAGTGTATGTCACCAACACCGGTTCAGACAACGTTTCGGTGATTTCCGCAGTCAACGACACCCTCGTGGCCACGGTCGCGGTCGGCCGTCAGCCGTACGGGGTCGCCTTCGATTGGCGCTCGGGTAACCTGTACGTGGCGAACGGAGGATCAGACACGGTGACGGTGATATCGGGAGCGAACCACACGGTCGTGGCCACCGTGCCGGTGGGGGGTGGCCCCCTGGGCGTCGCCGCCGATCCAGCCACAGGCCAGGTGTTCGTCGCCAACCGGTGGTCCGATAACGTCTCCATCATCTCCGATGCCACCAACCGCGCGGTTGCGAGGGTCCCGGCCGGTTCACAACCCTACGGCGTTGCCCTCGACAATGACACCGACATGGTCTACGTCACAAACCTCAACTCGAGCACCATCACGGTCGTGGGGGCGACGATGGATGTGGTACTCACCACGATACCCGTCACCGTCCCGGCGATCGAACTTCAGGGGTTAGCCTACGACAGCGCAACACGACTCCTGTGGGTCGGGGCGGGCGGCTTCTGGGCCATCGCCGTCAACACGACGTCCCAGTGGGTGGCGGGCTACTCCAGTTTCGATCCTTCTGGTGTCGCCTACATCCCGGACACGGGGGATATCTGCGTGACAAACACCGACAACCTGAGCCTAGGATGCTTCAACTGGGGAGTGCCGTTCCCGACTGTCCCACTTACTGTCCACGAGTCCGGACTCCCTCCGGGAACCGTCTGGGGCATTGCACTGACCGTGAACTGGGGGGGTTCCAACTCGACCAACGTGTCAACGACCCTCTCCTCTATCGTCGTGCCTGTGGCGTACTTCGGCCTCTTTCCGGGCCCGACAACGTACACTTACCGAGTACCGTCCACCAATGGTTACGCCCCAACTCCGGCGAGTGGATCGGTCAGCGTCGGGAACGCTTCCATTTGGGTGAACGTCACATTCTCGCCACCTCCAGGTACCTTCCCTGTGGTCTTCAGCGAGACGGGGCTTAGTGCCGGGACCATCTGGGCGGTTGTCCTGAACGGCACCGCAGGAAGCTCGGCCGCGGCGGACGACACGTTCGTCGAATCGAACGGGACGTACAATTTCTCCGTGAGGCCGGTTGGCGGATACTCTTTGGCAGTCACTGGGGGGAATGTCACGGTGAATGGGTCGGCAGTGTCCGTCACCGTCCCCTTTGCCCCGCTCCGGGCCTATTCGGTTATCTTCCTCGAAACCGGGCTGTTTCCCAGCGCGGTTTGGGGCGTGGATTTCGACGGGTTGCGTGCCTTCTCGAACACGACGAGCCTCACGTTCTATGCATCGAACGGCACCTTTCCGTTCACCGCCCTGATCGCGAGTGACGGTTATTCTCCGACCCCTTCACAGGGATTGGTTATTGTCGCCGGTGTGACGGTGGAGTTCGAAATCGTGTACTCGCTTCTGCCGTTCACCTACTCGCTGACTTTCAACGAATCTGGCCTGCTCCGAAACGAGGCTTGGGGCGTGTCGATTGCGGGGCAGCCATTCTGGTCGACGACGGACCAACTCACGATCTGGCTTCCGGGAGGTTCCTACACTTGGAATCTGGCGTCACCTCCATCCGGGTACTGGGTGCTCAACACGTCATCGGAATTTGGAAGCCTTCACTTGGTCTCGAACGCGTGGCTCCAGATTACCTTCACAGCCTTCCATACGGTCACATTCGCCGAAGTGGGGTTGCCGGGGGGAACGATCTGGAACGTCACTCTCGTGGGATTCGGGTCCGGGTCCGAAAGCACCACGCCGTGGGGAGCATGGATGCCCTTCCAGGTCCTCGCGGGCAACTACACATTCATCGCGGGCGAAGTCGCCGGCTTCACGGCCAATCCGGCGAGCGGCTGGGTCAACGCCTCTTGGAACCCCACCGTTTCAATCGACTACGTCCGAACCCCAGTTATCGGGAATGCCACCTATCCAGTGACGTTCAAGGAAAGCGGTCTCCCGGCCGGCACCGCATGGACGGTGTACTTTGACGGAGTGGCCCAGACTGTTACGCAGCCCTCCATCGTCGTGACGCGAGCCAATGGGACCTATGGGTTTGTGGTCCAGGCCCTATCCGGCTTCGAGGCGACCCCCTCTCTGGGCATATGCGTAGTCGCGGGCGCCCCGGTCAATCTCACTGTCCTCTTCTCACCAGTAGCCGGACCAGGAACTTCGCCGTCGCCTGGCCCCGGATTCACTGCGATCGCACTGGGACTCGGCATCGCCGGGGGCCTCATCGCTGGAACTATCGCCGGAGCTCTCAGCGCAATACTCCTCCTTCGACGACGCGCACCCCGATTGTGATGATTCAATCGAATCGGGCCTCATAGGCCCCGAGTTAGCTTTCGGGCCAACGCCCAATGGACTCCGAGCACAATTGCGACCAGGGACAGGGAGAGTCCGACAATGAAAGAGAGGATCTCGAACTGGCATTCCCCCAAGCCGAAGCAGATGGGTCCAAGGTAGACGCGGCTTCTCCAGAAAGCGACGGCCGCGAGCACGGCGCAGACCGCGGCGAATATCGGGTAGGTCGGACCCCAAACGATTCTCACGGTTGAAAACTGAGAAGGTGAGGGAGTACAAGTCGCTCACCCGCTTTCGACTCGGCTTCTCAAACAAGGTCGAGGCCGGACCACCTTCGCGCTTAGCAATCCACCGTTCACCGTTCGACAATCGCTCGTCATTGATTAGGCTCCTTTTTGAATTCGGTCTGTGGAAGGCTTACCGTCGGTTCACCGTGAATTGATCCTCCCGAACCCGCGGAGTCCCGAGCCGAGGCCTCCGCCAAAACCGCTCCCGTTCACGCTCGCGGGCGCGAACCTGCAGTCGTGGCTCGAGGTCCACCGCACTGCCGAGGGAGTTGTCCGTTACTTTCTGGGGTCACGCTCGGTCGACGAAATCCAACTGACATTCGAGGCGCTGCGGGAAGTGTTTCCGGGCGCCGCTCTCGGCCCACGACGAGCCTGTCCGCTACGGTTCATGGACTCGGCCCGCACGAGCCTTCTGAGGGCTCTGCCCCAGCAGCGGCATCATTACTGGCCGCTCCGGTTGATTGCCGAAGCCGACCGGGCGGCCCTCCTCGTTCGCTCGCTGACGAGCTCTCGACTGGGTAAGGCGGAGGTCGTTCTCCAGCTGCTCTTCCAGCCAACTTCGTCCTGGGAGCGTGGCATCTTCTCGACTAGCTACGAGGCGTTCCTGGCGGGCCAAACAGGGCGTCTCAAGTACATCCTCGACGCGCGCGCCTCCGAGGCTCCGTACCACGTGGAGATCCGCGCTTCAGCAACCACTCTTCAACCGCAAGAACTAGAACGAACCCTCTGGCCGTGGATCTGCTCGTGGTCGGGACTTCACGGGGGTAGCTGGTGGAGCCCTGCGGCAGTGAAGCCGAGGCGCCACGAGGAGTTCTGGGATGCGCTCACGAACCACGACATCGAGCGGTTCGCGTCGAAGAAGGGTCGGCGCGACATCTCGGCAACCGAACTCTCGGGGGTCCTTCCAATCCCCTGGCGCGAGCGGCACCGGAACGTATCCTACGCCGGGGCCCCGGAGGGGCAGGCTCCGCTCGAGCTCCTCGCACGGTCTCCGGGCTCGAGTGGGCTGATGGTCGGCACGGTGGGGAGCGATTCTGTCTGCCTCCCCCCGAGATGGAATCATCTGGCGATCCTGGGGCGGACTCGCACCGGGAAATCTACCCTGGCAGAGTCGCTTGTTTTGGAGATTCTCCAGAAACAACCGAAAGCCACCGTTGTCGTTCTCGAGCCTACCGGCGTGCTCATCGGGGACACCGTTGCCCGATTGCCCGCTGAGGTCGCACAGGACACGATCGAGATCGACCCGTCTCGCACCACTTTCGAGCGGGAGGGTGTGGAGCACGTCGCGGTCCCCCTGAACCTCCTACGCCTGCCCGATCGGGGGGAGATGGATGCCGCCGAAATCGAGCGACGGGCAGAGAAGCTCTCGGGGGATCTCCTCCAGTCGATCAAGAATGCGTGGGGGGAGGAGAGCGTCGGGGGGCGGGTCGATTTCATTCTGAGGAGCGTGATCCAAGGGCTCCTCGCCATCGATGCGACGAATCTCGTCGACGCCTACTCCGTCCTCACCGACAAGGATGCCCTGCGTCGGCTGGAGCGAAGATGCGAAGGGAGCCCGCTTCGGAGCGCGCTGCGAACCCACCTCCCCCGGCTGGACTACTCGATCACGATCTCGTCATTGGACAAAGTGGGGAAGGTCGCCACGAATCCACTCCTGCGAAAGGCCCTCTGCCAACGCTTCGGGGCCGTCTCCTTCTCGCAATTGCTTCGGCACCGGCTTGTCCTTTTGAACCTCGGGAAGGGAACCCTTGGGACTGAGGCCGCGGGATTCCTCGGAGCAGTCTTCCTGACCCAGCTCTGGTCGGCGCTCCAGGAGCGGAAGGGGGGAGAGCCCCCCGTCTACCTTGTCGTCGACGAGTTCCCCAATTACGCCGTCCCATCCTTTGCGGACATGCTGAGCGAAGGGGCCCGAGTTGGCCTCCACGTGGTGGCCATCACCCAGTACTTGGAACGGGTCCCCGAACGCGTGCGCTCCGCTCTGGTCGGGAACGTGGACGTCTGGGCGATGTTCCCAGTCGGCGCGGAGGACATGCGTGAGACCTGGAAGATCGTGCAGGGGAAGGAGTTCGGCTGGGGCCCCGAGGACCTCGTGAGCGGGCTCGGGCCGTTCCAGGCGGCCCTGCACGTGAACGGGACGCTACTCAAGGTGACCACCGCACCCCCTTCCAAGCCGTCGCAATCACAGGCTGGTGCGCGGGAAACGGTGGAACAGAGCACGCGCCGGTACGCGTGTCGCGAGGACTCGCAGGTCTCGCCGCTGGCCGTAAGCCAGGGCCAGCTGGTCTCCCTCCTCGGGAATCTATCGCCCGACGCGGGGACGGACCCTGGGACCCTGGGGACAACGCTCGGGTGGACACCCGTGGTCGTCAAATCGACGATTGCTCTGGGAAAGGCCACCGGCGACCTCTTGCAGGATTCCGATGGCTCGGTTCGCCTTCTCCCACGCGGCCGCTCCTACCGCGAGGCGGTCCTTGCGTCGCGAAACGAAGGAGAGGAGCATTGCGGGCTCCTCGCGGATGCGGGTGCCTATCTCGAGGAACTTGGCGTCTCGTTACGGATCGGCGTCCAGGAGCAAGTGGCTCCTACCCCGGATGGCGAATTCGAGCGGAACGGCCGCGCGTACAACCTCGAGGTGGAGTGCTCCAACCTGCTGAAGCACCTCGACCAGGTAGTGAGGAACGTCCGGAAGGCCCTCGCAAGCGGTCGCCGTTGCCTGATCGCCGTATCCGACCGGGAGGCCGCCGAGCGAGTCGCGGGAGTGCTTGCCAACCGAATCCCGGAAGCGGAGCTGTGGGGTGAAATTGGACTCCTCTGGCGGGGCGGGCCGGGATGCATGGTGCCCTACCCGGCAGTAGAGCGGGATGTGTGGGGCTGGCTGCTGGGGAGGGAGGAGCCGATGGAGTCAGAGCCCCTTGCCTTGGAGTCGGTAGAGCCTGCGATAGTTCCCACACCCTCAGTCCAGAGCCATCTGGTCATTGTCCGCGACCTGGTCGAGCGGGTGGGGCGGCTGGGGAAGGAGTGGGCGTCGACGAAGGATCTACTGGAGGCTCGCGCGCCCGGGGAGGCCGATAGCCTCAACGAACGGACGCTCGGGCAGGCACTGGGTTCGATGAGGATTCCGAATCGGAGGGTTCGGTTCGCCGACGGACAGATCCGGATCTACCATGTCGGCTCTCGTGTTGCTCAGGATTGAGGGCTAGTCCGAGGCGCAAGGTACCCTGGCGAGCACGATCGAGCCGGGCCGCCAGGCGCGGATTCGATTGGCAACGAGATGCGAGTGCTACCGGACCCTCGGGATGCGAATCTGATGTTCACTGGGCCCTGACTTGTTCGCGGAACGCCGGACCTGGAGGTATCGTGCGAAGAATGGAACGGACATCGCAAGGAAGAACACGGTCCACCATGGCGCCGTGCCTCCCAGTTGATCCTGAACGACGAAGACTTCGTACCACACGATGCCTGCGCCGAGGGAGAATACCCCCATCCCGGCAACGAAAATCGGATACCAAGCGGGGACGGTTCGAATCATGCCCGTAGTCGGCTCGGAAGTGAGTGTGAGTCTCCAAAGCGAAAGAGGCCTCTGCCGAGCCTTGAGCTTTGGGTCCCGGACTCTGCGGAGGCTGTCGGGACCTCAACTTGTGCCGACGCGTGCCGATGCCGACGCGGATGAGGAAGAGGGGGACGGGGGGTCGGAACCGATGAATGGCACAGCCCGTCGGCACAGGGCTTCAGGGCATGAGAAGGCGCTCAATCGGTGGGTCTCGTGACCCGTTGGGTGGATTCACGCCGGAGGTTGACCGCCAGCAGGACGGCCCCCACGAAGATCAGGATGATTCCGATCGCGAGGACCCCGAAGAACTCCCCAAACGGTAGCTCCGAGCTCGACGGGAAGCAGGCCGGGTCAGCGAAGCACGCGTTGTAGACTGAGAGGGTCTCGTTGCCGAGCGCGGAGATGATCGAGCCGAGCCCGAGAAGGATGACACCCGACAGAAGGGTCGCCCTTCGAATGCGTGTCCTGTGGGGGTCCGTTTGTTCCCCCTGGGCCCGCGCATTGACGTAGCGCGCCCACGCACGGTCGTAATCGTCCTTGTCGGCCATCTTGCTCCCTCGCTCCGGAGGGAGCAAGGGGCCGATCCATATCTCCCGGCGCGGGGGGGACCCGCGAGCGGAGCGAGCGGGGAGGACCCGCGGGATACTGGTGGGGGTTACGAGAAAGGCTACCTCGGGTTATGTCGCACAGCCGGAAAGCGGTGACATGTGCGCCGTAACACGATTGCGAGCCCGGCGGCCCGCCGTGATCAACCAACCGTTAGTCGGGAGTACGCTCGCGCCAGGAAGATAGCTCCCGAGGTCGCACTGGTACTGTCCAGCAAGTGCGGCGCCATGGCCATTGATGATACGCGCATTTTGTTAGCCACGATGGGTTGAGCCACACCAGTTCGTCGGAGATGACGGAACGAAACTACGCCCTCCAGCCGCTCTCGGCCGCGAACTATCGGAGGCACCGGACCTTACGGGGGGTTCTGGTGGGGGCGGCGTTCGGGATCGCGACCCTCTCCGTGCTTCTCGGCCTTTACATCGTTTCCACACCGGCGTACTACCAGTTGGGGGGAATCTCCCTCGCGGCCAACCTGTTCTACGCGGCGGTAGTCCTTTGGTCGAGTCTCGGTGCAGGCGTAGTCTCCTACCGGATGGCCGCATTGGGCCCGGATTCGCTACGAGTCTCTGAAAAGGGGCTGGTTTTCACTTATCCAACCGGACGCCAAGAGGTCCTAGATTGGACGAAGCTGAGGGAGACGGCCAACCTCTCCGATCGGACCGCTCTTCCAAACGTCCCCTCGACTGCCAAGTGGCGTTTCATGGTTCCCCCCCGCAGCTTGTGGGAGATACTTACGTTCCGGGCGGGACGGGTTCCGGTCGTCTACTTGTCGAGCGACGCCGCCCAAGATCTAATCGATTCAGCGGTCGCGAATGGAGTCCTGATGACGAAGCAGACGCGTTACGGTGGACCGAACCGGTCGATAGAATACCCCTTCTATCTGATCGGCCGATAGGCCCGCCGCTTCCTCCCTTTGGAGACCCCCTTCCAGTCACCGACCCGTTCGGCCGGGTCTATGCGAGGAGCTTCGGGTCGCGATTTAAGGCGTCCGGCCATCACGCGCCCTGGTGAGCGACATCCGGCCGGTTCCCGAGGAGTGGAACGCCACCTGGCCCGCTCCGCCGAAGCCCGTTGTCCTCCCTTTTCCGCCACTTACCCGGCGTCAGCGCCGAATTCGACTCACTGTCCTCGGAATCGTCGTTGCCTCGCTCGCGGTGACCGGGATGCTGGTTACCGAGGACCTCGTCACCCGAGAACAAGTCCTAGTACACAGTGGGAGCTACAGCGCTGGAACGTTTGGGGAGAGAAACACGTCAGTTCAGTTTCGGACGGATCGCCCGGGGGAGCTCACTGGGGCGTGGAATACCTCGATGGTCTCCTTCGTCCCCCCTTCCACCGCGTATCTCTACGATTCGACCCAATGTCACCCTCTCCACTCGGACACCTTTGATCAAGAGTGCGACGGCCCGTACATCTGGAGGGGGTTGACAGATTCTGGGAACGACTCTATCTCAGTCGCCCTCGACCCGGGTTCGTATACCCTGAATTGGGTGGCGCCGAACGCAACGGCGAGCCCGTACGTTTACATCACCGCGTCGATTACCCTCACTCCAACCCAATGGTGGTGGCTCTGAGGCGCCGAGCCGCAGCGAGAGAGGGGGACCCGCATACGGGCTCGTTTCCGTCGTCCCAAGCGGTGGCACGCGAGCGATACGCGGGTCCATCGGAGCCCTGATACGGGTTGGCGGACTCTGGTAAACTCTACTCCAGCCTCGCGCCGGAGTCACGTCAGATGGGGCGGTCCACCTCCCCGCATCGCAGTCTGTCGGGCGCTCTCCGACAGGCGACGGGCGCGGCGGCGACCCTGCTCCCCCTTCTTCTGACGGCTTTGGCAATGCCAAGCGCCTATGGGGCTCCGACCGCAGTTCACACGAGCACTGGCGTGACCCCTCGGAGCGTGACCGCCTTCTCTTCACCTTCCGGCAGCCTGAACCTCGGAATCCAGGCGGTCCCGTCGGCGATCTGCGCGAATCAGGGGTTGAACTGCTCCGCGGGTGGCCCTGAGTCTCAGGTGACCCTCACGGCCACTGCGGCGGGGGCCGGCGTCACGGCTTGGCCGGCCGTGCAGGTGGCTTTCGTACTGGAGACGACTCCCTTCGATGGGGTCTTTCAGCCCGGGACCAGTGACTCAAGCCAATGGGATCCGTGCGCGGGCTTTGGGTCCCAGTGGTTGCTCAACTTGAGCCCGCCTTGTGGGGAGTCGAACGGAGTCCCGGCCTTCGTCGCCAACGCAGGGGCGATCGCAGAGAGCATTCAGGCAGCGCACCCACACTCAAATGTAACGTTCGGCCTCGTCGACTTCGGCGCCACCTATGACAACTGGGATGACTCGAGCGGGGCGGTTCACAATAATTGGGCGTGGGCCGGCGGCTGCCCACCGCTTCCTTGCAACTCGTGGACCAGCACGTGGGACACCTGGCCATCATACGAGTATCATGTGGACGTCGGGAACTTCGTCGGAGCTGCCCAATTCCAGAGAGCGGTCTCCCAGACTTTTCAGGCCAATATTCTGAACGGGGGCTACTACACGCCGGGCTCAAACCTAAGCGACAACTTCCTTCACTCCTCGTCAATCACCTCTCTCTACGGGGTGCTGTCGGGACAAGGGATCGAGTGGTCTAACAGCACTCATCATGTGATTGTCCTGATCGGGTCCACTGCCCCGCGTGACCCAAAGTACGTTCAGAACTACTGCGCGACGGACAGCCTCTGGGAGCAAGAAATCGAAGTCCTTGTCCCGACCACCAGCTGCACCAACGATACCTTCTTTCAGAGTCCGGCTTGTGAGCCTTCCTACAACTTCAGCACGACTCGGAGCCCAATGTGCGAGGGCTGGGTCTCGTCGCAAGACGGGAACCCAGAGGATGCCATCGCCGCGCTTGCCCAGAATGGACCTGACTGTGCCAAATCGCTCGGAGGGAACTGCACAATCGATACGATCGACTTGTACGCGATGCCCACGGATTCCAACTCACGTAGCTGGTGGAGTTTTTCGACTTGCCAGCCCGGCAATCCAAGTAACTGTTCGGCCGCAGGAACCTGGTGGGCGAAGTCAGATGTTGATAGGGTAATCTCGGCCGGGTGCGATCTGGCCAATGCAACGGGAGGAACCTGGGATGGTCCCATCGTCGACACCTGTGGAGCAAACCGGTACGGGACCCTAGGCTTCGTGTCTCCCAAACATTACAACAATCCTAACACCTCGAACCCCTCGCTACTCAACGCCCTCACTAACGTCGGCTTGGGTTCCCCTCCGACCGGGCTGGTTCTCAAGGGAATCCGGTCCATCCCCATGTTCCAGTTCGTTCCGTGGGGCAGCTTCCGTGTAGATCCGCGCGCCCCCGTGACCGTGACGTGTGCGGCAGTCGGCCCCGTTCCCGCCAACTGCGACACGGCACCGACGGTTCGCACGCTCGGCAGCGGAGTTCAGTCCCTCTCCTGGAACTGGAGCGTGGACCCCAACCTGAACGCACTGTACGTGGGTGATGTCTGGACCGCGAGCTTCTACGTCAATGCGAACGGCCCGCCGTACTCCGTTCCGTATCCCGTCGATGCCTGCGTCACCGTCGGGTGCCTCGCTGCCGGGAGCGGCGCGATCGGGAGGAGCTACACCTCGGCGAGCGCCGTTCAGCTCGACGGGACACCCCTCGTCGATTCCTTCCCCTATGCCAACGTGACCGTACTGCTCCCTCAGGGACAGCCCCCGCCGAACACGGGACCGCCTCCGCCTCCTTCGACGGGAACCGGTCCGCCGGTGCTCAATCCCACTCCGCTACCCGTCGTGGTCCCCCAGCCGGGTGTCGCCCCGCCCGCCGCGATCGTGTCGCTGATCTCCCTGCAGGCGATCGCCGCCGGTGTCCTGGCCGCGGGGTTCTCCCGTGTGGCGATCCGGCCGAGGACGGTCCGGATGGCGATGAGCGTCCCTCTCTCCACCCAGAAGGTCGTCTCCAAGTTCGAGAAGGATAGGCAGAACGCCGTCGAGGCCGGTAGATTCGAGTAGAGCAGAACGCAAGGGCCCAAATAGGAGGGGTGGGTCCACGGTAGGGTTTGGATTGTGCACTAGGGCTTCGTAGAGGAAGGGTGGGAGTCCTTCAATAGCACGACCGTTGCGACGGCTATGACCATCCCGAAGCCAGCTAACAGAAACGCAATACGGATCGGCGAATCCACGTATGTCGTTACGAGGGAGGAAAGGTCCCCGACTACCACCGTGCCAGCGTGATTCGCGCCTGTAGCGAACAGGAGGAGGGTGCCACTGCTACCGGGTTTCGCGCCCCCCCCGAGGTACCACAGCGAGAGCGAGGCGGAGTAGACCCCGGTTGGTAGACCAAGGCAGACGGGGCCCTGAACAGTGTAAATCGCGGTGCCTTGCCTCACGGAAAGTAGGTACGATGATTCGTTGGAGATAACGCACACTTGACCCCATGCTCCAGTCAGCATGACGGCGAGCCCGAGGTTCGTCCCCAAACCCTCCGAAATCGCATCCGGACTGGAGATCGAAAGATTTCCGGCGATGCTACGCCCAGGCTTAGTTACACCGTTGAAAACGTTGCCCCAGTTGCCCGCGAACCAGTTGTCCACGGTGTCAACAAGATACTGAACCCAAAACGTGCCGCGAGGGTAAACAGAGGAGGGGACAGCAACGACGACATGAGAGTAAGCCGGATTGGACTGAGAAAGAGAGTACACCGTCGATTCCAAACCGGTCAGGTAGGACCAGGAACCTGTCTCATTAAGGTACATGGCACCGTCGAACCGCACAGACGAAAAGGGCGGTAATGGCACCTCGGTTCCCCCTGAGCCTTGAAGGGGGCTTTCGACAATCCAATCGGCACTCTCGAACGAGGAAGCCCTGCACGCCCCTGCACACGGCTCCGTTGCATTCCAGGTCGAACCGGTCGTGTTGTCTTGGATAAGGAAGGACCAAAGTTGGGCGTCCTGCGCATCCAGCCCCTTATACTGGAGCTGGAGGAAGATCGAATCGCCGGTGGAAATCAAAGGATTCGGTGTGAGATTGACGTAAACCCCCGGCAGTGGCAACGTCTCCCACCAAGCCTTGATACTAGACGTTGGACTAGATGCGCCCGCCGGAATGGCGTCGACCCCGACCTGGATCAAATCTGGAAGCGCGTTCGTTCCATTCGGGCTGAAGGAGCCGACGCCGACCCAAGTGGCGACGCTCTCAGGGATGTCGAGCGTACTTGTGACCCCCGGGACCACAATCGTAGCTTCGATTCCATCAATCCGTCCTCCTGACTGATTGCTCGCGCACGAGGGCGGATTCGTGGACGGACAGTCGACGAAGCCTCCCCAGTTAGGAACCGTAATGGGGCGCGGTAGACCAAGAGTCGAGGAGGACATGGGCCGTTCAAGAACTTGGTGATCTGTCTCAAGGGGCTCGTGCGATACTCTGCTCGGGTCGGTAGGCCCCAATGTTGTTGCGGCTACGGCCATGAGCACCAATGCCAAAGAGGGTACGATGGACCAGTTGCGTGTACTCCCTCGAAGCAATTTGGCCTGCATAATCAGACGGACTTCTTGTGGATTAGTCTCTTCGCTGACTTGAACTCGTACGCAGCCGGAATGCGCCCACGTTCCGCCCCGACGACTGCATTCGGCAGTTACTCACGACACTGCCCGAATACGGCAAGCGACAGTTTGCGGCGAAGCAGACGGGTGTGGCCTTGTTTTGGCGTCCACCTGCCCTCGACTATGGTGTATAGCTTGGGTTCACGGAGAACGAGCGAGCCGTAGAAGGAATCGGCTGGGTGACCAGGCTCTCGGAGTACAGGATTGGAGGGTTGGAACCGTAATAAAAGCCGACCTGCGCCCAGAAGACCTCCACGTCACCTTCAATGGAATGGAGCACGGGGCCGGAGGAGGGAGTGTACGAGAAGCTGGTGAACGATGTGGAAGTCACCTGTGGAAGAAGGGAGAACGAGCTGCAGCTCCCTCGGATTGGGGTGTAAGACCCTGACGCGCAAGGGTCCTCCGCAATCCACTCCACTGTCCGCTCATCGACGAGTGATGATTCCGTTTTGCTGTCCGAGAAAGGCGTTGCCTGAGAATCGGTCGTGTCAGAAACCGAAGCAGTATAGGTGTACTGCCCTCCCGCGGCTGCGATGGAGATACTATCGGTGAAGGTGTCTCCGGCCGAAGCTAAGTACACACCCACGATCTTGATGATTGGCGTCCCGGAAGCGGGAATGAACTCGTCGAAGTAGCTGACCGTGTACGTGTCCAATATGACGTTGAAGTCGACGAATGCGCCCGCTTGCCACAAGCCCGAGCCCAAAACCCCCCCGATGCCAATCCAGAACCCCATGTACTCGTCCGATTGACATCCTTGAGCTGAATACTGGCATCCGTTCCAAGCAGCAATCGACGAGGGCAGTTGGAATGCTCCCGATGCTGCCGTGTAAGTGATTGATGACGAGTGGGGTGTAACCACGTAGCCCGCCCATGAAATCTGGGTCGAGTACTCGAGGACCATGCTGATGGATCCTGCGCCGGGAATAGGTATGCTCGGATTCGTCACCGTGTTGGTTGATACTACTCCATTGAGATCGATCACCCATTCAACGAATTGGAAGTTGTTCGCTACGTTGACCGGTGCAATTGGGATTGTGCTGTATTGCGTGACGGATGCACTTCCCCCGTCCGAATAGGTGGTCCCGCCGAAGGAAATTTGGCCGTAGCCCTGGAAGACATAGAAGGAGACAGTTACCGGCGGAGGAGGGGGTGGGGGATTGCAGTAAGGTACGCAATGAACCTTGTCAGGACAGGGCACGCAGGCGGGGGCTGATGTCGAATCCCGAGACTGCGTCGCAGTCTGACCTGCGCTGGCTTCAGGAGCGGTGAAGACTCCAACAAGCGACAGGACGACTAGGGCACTGACGATCACAATCACCACGCTCTTCACGGCGACCACTCCGCTTGTACATCTGCGATGTTGTTAGTAGCCATTCCGTAAGGTGGAATTCACTCACTCATAAGTCGGGTGGTCAAGCTTCTCCATACGCGAGCCCGCCCGTCGTGATGCACTGGTTCGAGAGGTTGATTTGCGCCCCACCGCGAGCTGTCAAGTTGAACTGTGAACCAACAGTGATTCAGGTTCGGCGTGGGGGGAACCCTTCGAGAGCCCGGCACTTTCAAGCGGCGTCGTAAAATCCCATCTGAAGGGATAAGCGGCTAGAGGCACCCCAAATGGAAACGCCTCCACAGAACTGCTCCACGGTGATCCCCCAGCGGGCGTAGAACCAACTCGCCCTCCGCCAGTCGGCGCGGAGGGCGTCCGCCATGCCCGGGTGCTGGGCGACGAACGCTCGCGTGGCCTTTACCCGCCCGCGGAGGTCGTGGAGCGCCCGCTCGGCCTGCCGCTCGTCCGCCTCGCGGGAGTCGTCGGGGAGGCCGCTCGTCACGTCCAGGAGCGAGAAGCGGCTCCCGAGGATCGCCTCCCAGGGCTCGGCCAGCTCCTCCGGCGGATCCCGGAGCGTGACACGGGCCTCGGCGCGCGTTCGGGAGAAGTCGTGGGTAACCCGTGAGGTTGCGGTTGGGGCCGCGGCCTTGGCCGCAGGGGAGGGCCCCCGGGGAGGCTTCGGAGGCGAGGGGGGCGACAGCCGTGCGAGCTAGTCCCCCGTCCAAATCGGGCGGAGCGTCCCTGCCTCCCCGCGGCTGTCCCAGTGCAGGACCCGGCCGGAAGGATGGCCCGACAATGGTCTAGGTACTGGCTGCCCAATTCCACCGCGAGCTTGATGTGGGACGGGCCCGTCCAGGGATGGGACCGCCATGACAGTCCGAGGCACTCGGCGGTCCTCCGGAGCGTCGAGAAGTACCCCACGCCCGGAGCCTGCGACGGTTCGAGAAATCCCGCACGGTCTTCTGACCTGCCGCATGAAGGTTCTCCTCCCGCCCTCATCGTGGCTCCACTCCCTCACCGTCGCCCACCCGGAGTGCCGCCTCGAGGTGACGGATCGATTGATGTTGACGGATTGGCTCATGCTGACTGAAGCCCGTATCCACGGGCTAGGATTCCGGAAGATGGCAAGCGAGCTCGAGCGAATCTCGGGCGTCGAGCAGGTGGAGATCCTCGAGGACAGTGTATCAAATGGGCTCGTGCGAGTCACCCATCGCGCGCCCGACTTCATGGCGCTCTTTCGCGAGCTGCGCGTCCTTCGGCGGTTTCCATTCTGGGTCGAGAACGGGTCCGCAGTGTGGGTCGTCGTCGCCTCGGGCGACAAGCTCCGCCAGCTTCTTCGGGGCCTCTCCCGGACGGTTCCCCGGCTGCACATCGAGGCGATCCGCTCTGCACTCCCGGATTCCGGGCATTCCGTGCTGACCCCGCGGGAAGGTGAGCTATTCCGACGAGCGTTGGCCGAAGGCTACTTCGACGTCCCCCGTAGAGTCTCCTTGACGGCATTGGCCGGCAGAGTGAATCTGGCCAAGTCCACGCTCTCCCGATCTCTGGCGGTCGTCGAGCGTAAGCTCCTCACTGAAGTGGGGGAGGCTCAGGGGGCCAACACCCCTGTCCCGGTCCCACCAGAACCGGTTCGCTAGAGAACCTATGCCGAGGGGCGACCTCGCCATGGGAAGGTGAGCTATGTCGCGGTTGATTCGGCACGATGCCCAGGGCCCCGCTCTGATCGAAGTCGGGGGCAGCACGATCGCGGTTTGCCAGTGCGGCCTCAGTGCCAACAAGCCGTTCTGCGATGGGAGTCACATCCGCACCCGGGACGAAACGCCAGGCGCCTTCTACACGTATGACGCTCGAGGGAATCGTCTGATCCTGGAGAATCTGTTCCCCCAGATCCCGAAGAAGGTCGAGGCGCCGGCATAACTCCCGACCGCCCCCGAGCGCCCGAAACATGATGGACGAGAAGTAATGCAGGGTCGGCTCGAGCCCGAAGGAAGGACGGTCGAGGCACTCGGGCTCTGTCTCGCCGAGAAGGAGTGCCGGGAACAAGGTCACGTCGTGGCGCGGGCCGAGCTCCCCCGGTCGGATTCGGATCCCACATCCGGTCACGATATCTGCGTGACTTGCACGGAGCAGGCCGGTCGGCTGGAGGGCCTACGCCTCTGGCATAGCGTCTGTCCGTGCTGCTTTTCTTCGGCCTTTCCGGGCGGGATGCCTCTGCCTCACGGGCATGGCCAGGTCGCCCGGGCGGAACCTCCTCCCACGAAATTGATAGCGCCGGCGCCCCTGGCTGGGATTCCTGTGCCCCCAGCGGGGGGCGCCGTCAGGGTCGAAGTCGATGGGACACCCGTAGCGGTCTTCAATATCGCGGGAACGATTTACGCGATTGGAGCCGTATGCCCCCACGAGGGCGGACCTCTCGACGAAGGGGAGGTTGAGGACGGGCGAGTGACGTGCCCATGGCATGGGTCGGTCTTCGATCTCAACAGCGGGAAGGTACTCACTCCTCCGGCCCGAACGGATGTTCCATCCTACGAGGTCCGAGTATCAGGGAACATGCTGACCCTCACGCTCCGAACCCAAGTTGAATGACACGAGAGGACCGGGGACTAGCTTCGCCGCGAGATCCATCGTGACGCTCCTAACCAAACGGGTCTACGAGCCCCCCTCGGCGTCCGACGGGAAGCGCTACCTGATCGATCGGCTTTGGCCGCGTGGCGTCAAGAAGGGGAACCTCCTCCTCACCGAGTGGCTCAAGGACCTCGCCCCTTCCCCCGAACTCCGCGTCTGGTTCGGCCACGAACCCTCCAAGTACTCGGTTTTCCGCAGACGCTACCGGGCAGAGCTCGGCCGACACCCCGACCTGCTCGACCGGCTGGTGCGCGAAGCACGCTCTGGAGCCGTGACCCTCCTATTCGCTGCCCACGACGCCGAGCATTGCAACGCATCCGTTCTCCGTGAACTCCTGGTTGGGCGGTCTCGAGGGCCAGGGAAGACGGACTGATCCGAGGAGTAGGCAGATTAGAGACCGCTGTATGCCGAGCTAGGGCGGAACGAAGATGGCGAGGACCTCGGGGAATCGGATGGACGACTGGGTGAAGGAAACGCTGAAGGGCTTGGCGAAGGAGTACTTTCCGGGCCGGGCCTCCCAACTCGAAAGGACCTTGCGTCGGCTCGCTGAGGACCACGAGCGGGCTTGGAAGTCTCGGCCGGTCGGATCGTATCGCCCCACGGCCTCGATGTATGCGGTTGCACTCCGTTGGGAGCTCGACAAACTAGGTCCAACGTGTTCCATTTGTAAGGGGGAGCTGGTCGTGCCGACCCGGATTGCGCCTAGGTCCCCGGAGGGACTCCACCTCACCCTCGCAGCCCGGGTGAATCCTGCCTCAGGAGGATTGAACGTTCCTCAGAATCTTGCGTTATTCCACGAAGGTTGTGCCCCCGGCTGGTCCAGGTGAGAGCCGATGGATGTAAAAGTCCAGGTTGAGAAATGCACCGGTTGCCGGCATTGCTTTGACGTATGCCCGGTCAACGTCTTCACGATGCATCCGCGCACCGAGTTCCCCCAGGTCGTGGACGACCCCGAGGTCGCTGCCAAGTTCCAGTTCCGAGCTGAGAAGTCCGTCGCCGAGCGCGGCCCCGACTGCATCCTCTGCAACGCCTGTTTGACCGAGTGCGAGGGTTCGTGCATCACAATCTGGGACGACGAAGGGAAGACGTACCAGTCGACATACAAGTGAACGACGAGTGAACCGGTTGAGACCCCGGTCCGAGGCTTTCGCTCTGACCAACCGAAGGTGTCAGTCAACTCGCCGAGGCCGCGCGCCTATTGGCTGAAGAAGACGCGCCCGATGATTCCGCGGGGAGGGCGACGTCTCATGGGCGTGACCTGCGGTTACATGTTCCTGGACCACGCCCCCGGGCTGACGATATCCAAAGACTAGAACACGTCGAGAGCGCCGAGCTTCTCGCTCGACTCCCTTGGAGGCACGTCTCAGAGTTGTCCACAGGACCTCGCCCTGTGTCTCGATCTTCCTGAGCTTCTCGCTGTGCGATGTTTTCCCTTCACTAACCGGTCAGTGTAAGGGCCCCGGGTCGTCATCGCGTCAGAGCAGAAAGTTCGCCAGCTCCTCCACTACTGGTCCGTACGTTCAACGGGAGCGCTCCTCTAGTCGGTCCGTCACTCGGATGATTAAGCAGGCGGTCTGGCCCTCACGCCGCGTCAAGACCGACTGATCCACCGGGCGATGGCGTCCGGATACTTCGAAGTCCCCCGTAAGATCACGCTCACTAGCCACGCGACCCAAAGGGGAATGGCGGTCTCCCGCCGGTCGGCGGCTCTCGAAATCGTCGAGAAGTTTCTTCTCAAGCGTTCGCCCTCCGGCGGTTGAGCCGAACAACGCGAGCACGTCTGGCTGGCTGTCACCGAACCGTTTCGGCTAGTCGGGTAAGCCCGGGATTGTCCTCCCTCCCATGATGGACCCACCCCGCAAGAGAGAGGTGTATCTCGAGAAGAACCGGGTGATCGGACCGTCGATCTACGTCCTCACCTTCCGCGCGGCCCCGGGGGATACGTTTACCTTCGCTCCGGGCCAGTACATCACCTTCTACCTCTCTAGAGGTGGAAAATCAATCACCCGGTCGTATTCGTTCTTCTCCCGAGCCGGGGAGGTGGGGTCATTCGACCTCCTGATCAAGCAGCTGCCGGGTGGGTACGGTTCGTCTTTGCTCTGCGGGATCTCACCCGCCTCCCATCTGACGTTCAAGGCGCTGGCGCCGTTGGGCCGCTTCTTGCTGCGTGGCCCCGACGATCGACCCATCGTCCTTGTAGCCACGGGCACCGGGCTCGCTCCGTTCATTCCCATGCTGGAGGATCTTCGGGGGCGGATCCCACGGCACCCGGTGTGGTTAGTCTTTGGTAACCGACACCGCGAGGATTTGATCTACTATGACGAGCTGCGAGGCCTCGAAATCACCTGGCCGGCATTCCACTTCCTACCGACTCTCTCCCGTCCACCGTCGGACGGAAGTTGGCATGGCGCGACCGGACACGTCGAGCATGTTCTGGAGGAGCGGTTCCCAGACCTCGCGAACACGGACGTGTATCTGTGTGGGGTCCCCGCAATGGTGAATCAAACCCAGGAACTGGCTCTTCGATTGAACTGCCCGAAGGATCACATCTTCGTGGAGCGATACTGAAACGGGAAGCCGCAGCTCTCGTCGCCCTTCACACCCGCAGGACATCGAAGTCCCGAGGGCCGGTTCCGTTCGACGGTGAGAGCTCCCGAGCCCGCCCTTCGAATCATTCGTTCCCGCGGAACCTGGGTTCCCTCAGTGTGCGCGAGGAATCTCTCCACGTTCCTCTCGAGCGCGGTCCGAGTTCGGGCGTATTCGGCGAACCGACCGGAAAGTCGTCTCGGGGCCCCCTCTGGAGCCGCCGTCTCGAGGCACATCAACAGGTAGGTCTACTCATCCGTCGCGCCAGCATGATCCAAGCTCGCGAGTGCGACGAGTTGACCTCCGTTTGCGCCACGGGAGGCTGCCTCCGCGGGGTCCCAGCGCTGGTAGAGGCCGAGCAGTTTCTTCGTTCGCCGACGCATCTCTTCGCGGTCCGTGTCCATTCGATCCAGGCGCTCAAAGCCGACGGGGATCGCGACTTCCCGAGCCTCGCGCCGCAGTTCGAAGTCCGTTTTCGAGTCGGGAACTCGGAAGAGCCCGGGGATTGCGACGTGGGGTCACACCCTAAACCGCCGGTAGTCGGGAGCGCCGAGCTCGGAGTTGCCACTGGGACGTAACCTCTCCCTCGGAGGTGGCGCTCGCGGACCCACGACCTGTTCCGAACGCTTTCGGTGTGTGCCCTATGGCCAAGAGAGCGGTAGAGGTAGACGAGAGATGCGACGGCGATGAACGATCAATCCTACTACAACATAGTGGCCATCGGCACGGCCATGATCGTCCTCACGGCGGGGTTCGTAGGGGCGATGGCGAAGGAAGGGGGGGTCTCAAGTCAGGCCTCCGACGCACGAACGAGCTACGTCAATCTGACGATCGCGATCAACTCCACCACGGGAGTCCCGCAGTATGCGCCGGCAAACTTCACCGTGCCGACGGGAAAGGTGGTCGTTCGTATCACCGACCGCGATTCCCCGATGGCATGGGCTCCTTGTACTTGTCAAGTCAGCGGCACAGTCGGGGGAACCGAGATGGTGAATGGTACGCCGGTCAGCTCGGTCGACCCCAGCAACGTGGCCCACACCTTCACGGTCTCTTCGCTCGGTCTCAACGTCCTCAGCCCTGGCGCCAGCATCGTCAGCTTCGTCCTCGAGCTGAGTGCCCCGGGGGTTTACTCGTGGTTTTGCCTCGCCCCCTGTGGATCGAATGGCTATACCGGCTTTCCCATGGGCACTCCCGGCTACATGACCGGGACGTTGACGGTCTCCTAAGGCGCAAGACGCACCCGCCCACCAAAGGAGGTCGGGTAAGATGGGTCTATTCCGAAAGAGACGGCGTATTCGGGTTCATGAACGGGTCCAGCCCGTTCGACCCGGTCCACCGCGACAACAACAGCCGCATCACGCCTTCGACAGGCTTTGGCCCGAAGAGCCTCGGAGCCTCTTCAACGAACCGTAATCCCAGGGTCGTCCGTGGCATGATTTCAGCCAGTCCCCTGGCACCGACCACCCCGCTAGCCCTCTACTGAGCTGCGGGCGCCCATGGGGATAGAGGGCAGAACTCACCCAAACCGGCTCGATGCGTTAGTCATGGCGCGGCGACCACTCTCCTTCAGATGAATATCCATGATTCGAACTTTGCCCCACGACCCAATCACGGAACTGCGGCGCGAGGATGTCGGAATCGTTGGCCCCCTGCCAGGCCGGATCGCCCAGATCGCGGGCCCCCTCGGGGCCAGCGACCACGTCGAGCCAGCCGTAATCTCTGAAGGGCTCGGGCTCTGGGAGGGTTGTCGGCACAGCGTCCTCCGAGCCCGTCTGGAAGCCTTGGAGGGCCGCCTCCGCTCCTTGTGGGCCGTTTAGGCTGCACCAACCACTGCGATGAGAACGCCGTTCGTCTCCGGGTTCGTCGGTGTCACCCTACCCTGGTCACGTGACGCCGGGTAGCCTGGGTAGAGCGGTCGCTCCTGTGGACACCGCACACAGGAGCAGCTCGAGATCCGGCCCGTGTGCGCGAAGTTGTGCACTCCGTCTTCCCATGGATTGCAAAGGACGCACGCGCAGGAGCGACAATCATGCGGCATGCTTCTCCCTCGCCTAGAGAACTTCGACGGGGGCCATGAAGTCGAGACCGAAATGGTTCGGGTCGCCTAGCGCAAGCCTGGCCCCGAACGCGACGCCATGCTCCTCTGGAGGGTAGGCGAACCCCCCGGCAACGCCTTCATCCGAAACCCTTCGGGACGCCGTACTTGTCCTAGGGAGGACATCGGTTTCACGAAGGCGAGTGCTGGAGGCGAAATCATGGCGAGTTCGATCGGAGCCTTGGAGGAGCTGAACCGGGAACATGCGGTCATCGAGCCGTTGCTGGAAAGGCTGGTGGAGGTCGGCGAACGGATCAAGACCGGGGAAGCCGCAGAGCCCCGAACCGTCCTCCTCGGGGTAGGGCTCCTGGAAGCCTATCTTCACCGAGTGCATGCGGATCAACTGGACCGCGAGTTGACCCCCGAAGCGCGGACCGTCGCGATGCCGGGATGCTTCGAGCACCTCGACCAGATGCGCACGAACCATCAGGCAATGCGGCGACATGCGCAGGACCTCCTCGTCGAGATTCGTCAATGGGCCGCCGGCGATGAGTTTCGCAGAACCCCGGTGGGAGATCGCCTCATCGACCTCGCCAGTGAGGATCACTCCGCCGCCAACTTTGAGGAGACGTACCCTCTCATGTGCCTTGAAACGGTGCTCCCCGAAGAATCGGACCGGCAACTGGCGGCTCGATTCGATCGACACGCTGGCACCCGGGGGGCCCTAGAAGCGAACGTGGCCCGGTTTCTTGCCGACACGAGGCGGTTTGCGGCAACCTGAGGGTGTCGGTGGCGATGTCCCTCTGAAGCTCCGCGGGCGGCTACAAATGTATCATCCGCTGAGCGGGGGTCGGCGGTCCAGGAGCTTCTTCTCCACGACCGCCAGGGCCTCCGATAGGCTGGAGATGGCCATCCCCTCCTGGCCTGCGAGGCGCGTGAGGGTGATCTTGCGCGGGACATCGAAGTAGCCCGCGGCCATCGCTCGCTGAAACAGCTCGTTCTGCCGGGGCGTGAGTGTTTCCGTGGCGGTTGTGGCCTCGTCGTGGCGGACGGATTCAAGGGTCACCGCGGCCGTCCGCGAGGAGAGCCGGTCGAGCAGTTGCCGAATCTTTCCCTCGGAGGCGGTCACGAACCACACCGCCTCCCCACCACGAATGCTGAAGGGGAAGCGCCGCATCAGCCGGAGGTCTCGGAAGATGGGAACCAACGGCGACGTTCGGTGAATCACGCGCAACCGAACCTCGGAGGGGCCCGAGGCGAGGAGTTCCACTTTCTCGACCTGGTCCGCCGCTCCAAGAGTTTCCGCCCAAGGTCCGGGTCCCGGAACGTGCAGGCGCACCTCGCTTAGGCTCCGGTTGGCCCCAAGATCCAGGCGGCTCAGCATTTCGATGGACACGTCCGGATTCTCCCGGGAGAACCGCGCGACCCAAGCCCCCTCGGGAAGTTGAACTCGCAACCGACAGACGCTCACCGGGCCGGGAGCGGGCTCGGCCGGGGTCTTCGGCCGGTGGCGCGGGTTTCGGCCCTCCGATCGGGGCCGTCGCGACCGACGCGCCATGGGAGGTCAGCCGCCAGAGTGAGTATATCGTTTCGCGCACACCGCAGGCTCTCCCGAGAGCCGCGCGGCCTTCGCGCAGCCGCCCGAACCCCCTAGGCTCCGCCCTTAACCCGCGGGACGGCGATGCTCCATCGAAACCCAATGGGGGGGCGAAGCCGATGATGACAGCTTTGAACGTGGACCCAATGGCCGAACTCGAGCGGGAGAACGAGATCACCGTACGATTGGTCGAGGAACTCGAGGAGGCCGCGTTCGCATTGAAGGCCGGTCAGTTGATGCTGCCGGGGGAGGTCGCAGAGGGGCTCCGCCTGCTCGAGCAGTACCGTCGGAGGCACAGTCAGCGAATTGCAGAGGACCTTCTCCTACCTGAGACGGGCCCGGGGGCGACGGGGGTCTGCTTTCACGAGTTGGCGGCGATCGCAAGCGGCGCCCAGGCCGAGGGCGAGCTCGTGGGGCGGGCTCGCACGTGCCTCAACGAGTTCGCCTCCGGTTCGGTCGGAGCTCGATCGCGCCTCGTCGAGGCCCTTCTCGACCTCTCCGAACTCGAGCGCCAGGCCTTGAACCACGAAACCGACTACCTGCTCCCGTGCCTCAGGGCAGAGATTCCGGGTGCTGTTGTCCAGTCGGGGTCGACCGGCTTCCTACACCCCGACACCGTGATGGAGGACCTCGAGGGACACATCCGTCGGTACCTGAAGCCTCATCTGGGTAGCGAAACCCGCGATCTGGCCGTTCACTGCGTCCACCCGGGCTGCCTCGCGGTCGCCCATACTCGGCCGATTCCTTCAATTGACGGTCGATTTGGACTGGAAGTCCCCCGTGGATGGCAGGCCATCTCGACGTTGACCAACACCCGAAAGGGCGGGATCATTCCCGTGAACGTCAGGTTCACCTGTCCCGAACATCCTGAGGAGATCCGGGAAAGCGGGGCGCCGGGACCATCTCCCTGTGGCTGCTGCGACCCGCTCCCGGTGGACTCATAGTGACGCTGAACGTGCTTCCCGTGCGGGGGGCCAGTCCCCCGCGTCGCGCCGGCGCCTCGGTCGATGGCCTGCGGCTCATCGCGTCGGGCATGGGGTACCTTCTCGTAGTCTGCACGGTGGTTATCGTAACAAGCGCCACGGCCGTCGTCCGAGGACCCGATTCGGTCCCGAGTCGAGTGTTCGACGACCGTGACCTGGCGGCCCTCTTCGGTTGGGTGGGTATGATGATCACCGGGGTAAGCGTCATCATCATCCCGAACCACCTGGGAGTCCCTCTGCGGCCGCTCTACCTCCCCGGAGTTCACCTCGTTTTGGCGAACGTCGGACTGATTGGGTTCTTGGCTATGTCTTTCCTTGCGCCAAACTCCGCAGCCGCGGAGGCGTTCCTGGTGCTGGTCGGGGGATCTTTCCTCCTCTTCGGTATTGCCGTTCTCGCGACCGTCCTCTCGTTCCTATCCAGTGGACGTCGCCGCGCCTCAGATGAGGATGCAGCAAGGTCCGCCCGGTAGAGGCGAACCCAACACACGGACTACATCCAGGAAAGAGCCCGCGGGTCGCGTAATCTTTCCGACAGAACGCGGCGAACGACCGAAAGACAACCCGCCGGTGTCGTGCGCGGGGCCGGCCACAGCCCAACGAGTGGGGAACCGACCCAGCGATCCCCGCCGGGTTGGCAGGTCAGCTCACTCGCCCTTCTTCTTCTTCGTTTGGCACCCGCAGGTTTCGCACACGGCCGCTCGACCTCCGGATCGGGACAAGCTCCGAGACGTCATCAATCAGGGGGCGAACCCGTTCGGTGGGCCGACGCTTGACGGGGCTTGGCACAGGCCCTCGACGACCTGGCGGCTGCTCGCTTTCGCCCAGCGGAAGAGCTCTCCCTCCCGTCGGGTGAGGAGCGGTAGTTTCAAGTCGGGCATCCGGGCCGGATAGCCTCGACTCGTAACCGGGGGACAGCGGTCGAGAGACCTCGGAGGAGCTGGCGCAGATTGGAACCCGAGCCGACCACGACGCAGGTGGCGACGCCATCCTGAATCCAGAAAGGGAAGCGGCAAGACCCGACGTTCGCGGAAGAGCGTCATGAAGTCCTGGGCGCGATAGGTGACCCTCGCTAGTCCGCTCGGGGTGTCACCCTCGAGGGCCTCCACCTGCTCCACCACCGGTGACCGCTCGAAATCGGGGGCCATTTCCGAGAATCCAAGCCCGTGTAGTCGCGCCTCGGTCAGCATCAACCGGTTGGTCAGAAGCAACCTATCCTGCACTTCGATGTGGAGGTCCGGATGCGCGACCGTAAGGGAGTAGAGTCACGTCGACGGAGGAAGGGAAAACCTCATGCGGCAGGTCCTCGAGCGCGGACGTCGTCCCCGAGCGCGAATCGGAGCCCCCAGCGAGACGTTGCGAGGGCCGGCTGACGGCAGAAGACCTCCTATCAGCCGCGGCATTTCTCAATCGGCGCCTCCCAAGTCTAAGGCGGTCAGTATCGGGAACGCGGAGCGGGCCTAAAACGGCGTAACAGATTCGACCGCCCCCCCCTCTCCAGCGGCCACAGGCGACTGACTTGAGCCCTAGATGATCACTCGCTACGGGCCGAGACGAGGCGTTCTGAACTCCTGGTCCACCTTCTTTGCCTGGTCCCGCGAGAGGTTCGTGTCGAACCAGGGGTACACCGACTCCTCCTCGCGAGCGTTGTGGGCCCAGAGGACATTGATGAGCTCGAACTCGAGATCGTCGGTCGGCTCAGGACTAACCTCCAGGCGGAGAGAGATCTCTTGCAACGTTTTCTCGATCCGGCGATGCTCGTCTAGCATCAGGTCGACGAGCGCGCGGCGAGAGGGCTCCCCCTCTTCTAAGATGGGAAAGAGAAGGCGTTCTTCGACAGCGATGTGGTGGCGCAACTCGGTCGAGAACCGTCCGAAACGTTCTCGGCGTTGGACGATCTCGGAGAGAGGCGTTGACTTAAACTCCTCGAACTCTTGGTCGAGTTCCCGGTGGTCGTCCGATAGCAGTTGGGATGGGGACTTCCCCGATTCGTTCACCGGTTCTTCCATCGATCGCGAAGGATGTCGATCTGACCGCTGGTCACTCCCGGTAGGGGATTGATCCCCGGGTATAGGACTGGCACCGTCCCACTCCCCCAGACGATTGCCACCCCCAGAAGCAGGGCCCCCGCGAGCGACGATAGCCAGCTGACGTTGGGGAAGCCTCCAACTTCCACCACCGCGGCCGCGATCGCTCCGATGACCCAGACGGTCGAGAGAGTCCAGAGCATGCGACGTGTCCAGGCGTGAGAAATCCGCTGGAATGGGGCGATCATCGCGAACCACATGAATAGAATGGTGAGCCCGACGAACCCAAGGACGTTGACCAATGCGTGGGTGAAAACTAGCGTGTAATCAGATTCCGAGACCATCCAGAGACCGATCGCTCCGCCGAGCAAGAACAGGGTGACACCGACCACATGGAGACCGGCCTCGGCCCGGGGAGACTTAGCCCGGCTCACGAGGATGAGCAGCACGGAAACGAAGACGACCGCGAACGCCGCCTCGGGAGCGGCGAAGTACACGAGGGCCGGGGCCAAAGACGGCGGGAGTAGGAGCATCCCGAGAGGGACGAGCGATGCACCCAAAATGGCGAGGCCGGCCATGCCGAACACAACGGGGCGCGACACGTCGGCGCCGAGTGATCGAGGCACGAGCCGGAGGCTGACCGCCGTGATGAGGATCACAGCATGCCCGAGAACGAACAGGTGCACCCCGGCGAGCCACCAACCGAACCCGGGACCACCGGAGATTCCGGAGAGGACGAATAGACCTGCCGAACCCACTGCGGCGGTCCACGCTGCAAGAAAGAGGGGGACTGTGACCGAGTCGCCCGGCCTTGTCTCGGCGCCGGGGGTCATGAGACGAGTCCCGACGACTTCGCGGACGAAGAGACCGATGACGGTGCCCTCTCCTAGAAGGAAGAGCAAGGCTCCAAATGAAAACACCCACGAAGGGAGCGCCGGCGTAGTCACTTGGGACAGGCCGACAGCACCGAGGATGAGTCCTCCCTCGGCCAGGACGAATGCTCCCCACGCTACCGAGAGCGGGGGCTGCGGTCGTCGGGAAAATGTCGGAAAAAGGTGGAGTGCGAAGCCAGCGGTCGTGAATCCGACGAAACCGATGAGCAGGAGCCAGATGAGGAGGTCCCATCGCAGGGTGAATGCCTCCGTGTAGGAGCCGAGGAGGAGCATTGCACTCGCCGTGGCAAGATGGACCAATGCGGCGGTGAGAAATTGGCGGGAAGCGGCAGAGAACGGCACGCCAGCGCCACTTCGTTAGGTCCCATATTCTTCGCGTACGCCGTTCCCGAGATTCCGACCTCACCAATCGAGAAACGTTGCCTCTCCCCGCGCATGAGATTCCGATTGTGCGTCGATCTGAGATGAATGCAACCAGACAGCTCGGTCAAGGCCTCCTGAACCCTCCACGGACGGAGTCCCACTCCGAAACTGAGCCTCGGTGATCCCCCAGCGAGTGTAGAACCACGTCGCCTTCCGCCAGTCGGCGCGGAGGCTGTCCACCATGCCCGGATGTTGGGCCACGCACGCCCGCGCCGCCTTGACCCGCCCCCGGAGGTCGCGCAGCTGGCGCTCGGCACACCGCTCGTCCGCCTCCCGGGAGTCGTCGGAGAGGCCGCTCGTCACGTCCAGGAGCGAGAAGCGGCTGCCGAGGATGGCCTCCCAGGGCTCGGCCAGCTCCTCGGGCGCGTCCCGGTGCGCAATACGGCCTTCAGAACGGGTTCTAGAGCCGTCGTGGATGACTCGCGGGGTCGTGGCCGGAGAAACGGTCCTGGGGGCGGGCGATGGCCCCCGGGGGGGCTCCGGAGGCTTGGGGAGCGACTCCACCCGCGCCGGGAACGACTCCAGCGTGACCACGGGGCGGACGGCGAGGCCGAACCGCTCGCGGAGGAGGTCCCGTTCTCGGGGGGTCAGGCTGCCGTGCCAGGCATGAGTCGGCGGGTCCCAGCGGAGGCCCATCCCGCGGAGGACCTCGCGGTTCTCGTACGTTCGGTCCGTCCCCGGGATCAGGACCCGGACGGCGGACCCCACCTCCCCAAGTGGGAGAGTGGGCCTGGTCGGCGGAACGGGTTCCGGCGAGTTCGAAGCGCGCAGTGCGCTCATCGCGGTCATCGATGCGGAGCAAGCGCGCAGGTCGTCCGAGGGCCGGCGCGAGGCCCGAGGGCGACCGGGTCCCCATTATGCTCACGCGGGAGGCCGCCGCCGCGCGAGCTTAATGAGGGACGCGCGCGGTCGAGGGCGGACTGCGATGAGCGCGCGCAATGAAGCCACGTCGCCCACGGCCGTCGCCCACCCTGGGACTCCGACGGATCACCTGGCCAACGAACGCACATTCCTCGCGTGGGTTCGGACATCGATCACAGTCATGGCGCTGGGGTTTGTTGTGGCGAAGTTCGGCCTGCTCATTCGCGAGCTTTCCGGTAGCTCTCCCGGGGGACTCGTCACCGCGCCAGTATCCGAAGCCACGGGAGTTCTCCTCGTCCTCGCCGGCGCCGCTCTCTTGGTTCTGTCGTTCGCCCGATTCCGCGTCACCCGGGACGATCTCGTCGCGGGGCGATACAGGGTCCGTGCCGGGTTGGAGTGGGCGCTCACCCTCACGATGGTCGCTATCGCCGTCGGACTTGCGGCCTACCTCGTGAGCACCGGTTGACCTTTCGTCCGGACCTGCTGTGGTCCCCGGCGCGGTGATCAGTGCGATAGAATCTCCGAGCCCGCCCGACGAGCGGGTTGCGGGTAGAAGGTGATAGACTCCTCAGGAAGGACCCGCGCCGTCGATGACGGGACCGCGAGGAGCTGGGGCGACGCCTAGGCATGGTCCCACCGGAAACGCTGAGACTCCCGGCGCGGGCGCACGGCTACGACGAACACCCACGAAGAGAATTCAAGGGTCTATCGACATCCCCCACTGTCGAAGGACTTCGTCGGGACCGAACCACTTTGGAGCCTGCGGAGAATGGAGCAGCGCTCTACCCATGGCGGGGGTTAGGTAGACAAGCGCCACTCCACCAGCTGTCCCCCGCGTTTGGTACCGGACGCGGAGGCTTCCCTTCGACGAGCCCATGAGGTCCGGTGAGACCAAGTTCCACGGTACGATCCTCGCCCTGCCTACGAACCTAAACGTTACCGATTCAGGGGTTAGTCCGATTGCCCGCGGCTGCATCCAGACGAAAAAGAGGAGAATGGGGATGGCAGACAGAGCCGCCAGATATCCTACCATCAGATCCGTCATCAACGGTGGAAAGGAGTTCATGAGGCCCATCCACCAGAAGAGCCCGATCAAGCTCCCGGGGCCGAGGAGAGCCAGCAGGACCATGGCCATCCCCATCTCGCCCAATCCCCCGGCTGCAATCCAAGTAACGGCCCCGTTGGTGCCGCTGCGCTCCTGGTCCGGGTAGGCCGAGCCTCCATTAAGAGGGTTCACGAACGCTCGAAACGGATCGGCCGTAGAAGACGTCTCGGGCTTCGTGCTAGTGGGCCGCCCGGCTTTTTGAACCCACTTTAGTCGAAGCCAAATCGGTTCCGGGTTCCACGACCGACCGCGATGAGCGCGCGGGCCGACGGGACGACGCTTCCCCGTTAATGGTTCGAGAATCGATATGAACGATGGCGCGATTCAACACGACCGGGGTAACTCCTTTGGGCGAGTCCTAGGCGGCCTCATCAGAACCTCCCGAAGGGTGGGTCGGCTGGGGACCCGGGGAACGCGAAACCTATCTCCGAAGATCCGGCGTAATACTTTCCGCAGCAGCCGCCCTCGCCACCGGGTGGGTCGTCGTCATTCTGCTATCCGGCCCGGCCCCCTGGTGGTGGGTGGTTGGAACGGGAGCAGCCGCCATGGCAGCGATCTGGGGAATGGTAGGGGCCGCCTTCCTTCTGATGAGCAGGATCATGCCCAAGTTCGCGCGATTCAGTCTTGCAGGCGTCGAGGTCCAGCGTGGAACATCGACCCATTTCATTACTTGGAGCAGATTCCACAACGACCTCAGCGGGCCGCGCTGGATCAGCGGCTACCTTGGTCTCCGGTACCGCCGGTCGAGCATGTTCGACTTGGGGGCGATGTGGATTTCCCGCTCCATGGCCGAGGCTCTGCACGGACGAGGGGAAACCGCGGGATGGAAGGAGCAGACGTTCCTTGGCCGATCCGCTTCCAAGAAGCAGGGGGACGTCGGCCCGCGGCCCCCGCAGGGTTGACACAGGACGCACGCGGTCGATGACTGGACCGCGAGGAGCCGCGAGACAGATTGAAGCCGTGGAACTGCGTCCGGGCCTCGGGTGCTGAGGCGAATGCCTCGAACGAGGATCGAGGGCACGTTCCTCGGCACGGCGATTGGCTTCATCGTCGCGGGCGTCGCGATCCTGATGGTGAACGCCCTTCTGTTGTCGTCGCTCCCTACCGAGCCGTATCAAGCGTGCACGCCCCAAGCCGGATGTACGCCCATCACCGGTGCCCCGAACTCGCTCCACGAGACGCTGCTCGTTAACGAGGTCGCGGCCGCGGCGATAATCGGCCTCGGGATATTGGTGCTCGCGGTTGGATTCGTGCGGGTTAGAGGGAACCGCGACCCGGTCACTGATAATCAATCAGCCACCCAGTAGCCGGCTCAGAGCCTGGGGTCGATGACGGGACGGCGATGAGTGCGCGGGCGGCGTGTGCTGTCGGGCTACTGCACTTCGCAAGTGAAGCGGAGATGGACCGTCCGAGTGGGGTAGCCCCCAAGATTCCAGATCCGAACCGGAATCCGCTTAGGGACAATCACCCTCGACGCGCTCTCTCGAATAGCGTCGTGGGCCGCGACGGGCAGCCAGATTGGACTCCACATGCCGGTGACGGACGATAGCAGCGTCGTAGGTCCGACGGATTTCGGACCTCGGGGAGATCTTGGGCCGCTCGCATCGAGGAGGTCGACCGTAACGGCACGGTCAATCCATCGCAAACTCAGGACGACTCCGGAGGGATACTGGAAGGTGAGACCCCAATCGTGAACAGTGAGAGAGTCCGGATTGCGGCGAGTAACTGACCAGAAGACCACTAGGAAGACTACCAGCGCGAGGGTAACGGAGGTAGAACTGTACGCGAGCGACGCCCGGTCGAGTCCTACCGAGCTCGGAGAGCTGAGTTCATCCCACAACCGCGGGGCATTGGCAATCAGGGCAGCGAGGGCGAATACCGTCACTGCGAGGAGAACGGCCCGACCGAACCACATCCTTCGGCTCCGCTGCGCGGACAACTCCGAGATGTCGAAGGAGGAATCCATGTCGATTGGCTCGGCGCGAGGAACACCACGGGGAACTAAGACCGTTCTCGGCCGCTGGTGAGACCTTCAGGCGCGTGCCGCGCGGTCGATGAGGGGATCGCGAGGAGCGCGGGCACCTCCTCAGGGTCCCGACGAACTCGCAGGTATCCCCAACACCCGGGCGACCTCCGGTGGAATCTTTCGGTGGAGCGGACACCGAGGGTCCGTCAAGATGGCCCGCGCCTGGTTGTAGGTGAGGTTCATCCAGGTCCACACGTTGTCCGTCTGTATCGACACGGAGCCCATCTTCACCGAAACGTGTCGCATCTCCCCCCACTTGACTAGCACGGGCGGCCTAACCATCTTGCCCGGGATGAAGATACGGCGCTGGTTCACTGCAACGCCGTCGCCTGAGAGGGTGACGTCGTAGGCTATTCCCATCAGCACTTGCCATGAGAA
>DASRSW010000036.1:0-5078 GCA_035656275.1 Thermoplasmata archaeon | reverse complement strand
GAACCCGGGGACGTCAACGAGCGTGAGGAGCGGGAGGTTGAAGGCGTCGCAGAACCGGACGAAGCGCGCCGCCTTGGTCGAGGCCGCGATGTCGAGGGTCCCGGCGAGCTGGACCGGCTGGTTCGCGACGACGCCCATCGGTCGCCCGTCGAGCCGCGCGAGGCCGATGACGATGTTCGGCGCCCAGGCCGGCTGGACCTCGAGGAAGCTCGCGCCATCGACCAGGTGGTCGATGACGCGGAGGACGTCGTAGGCCGCGTTCGAGTCCTCGGGCACGAGGTCGGCGATCGCGTGGGCCGCCTCAGGGCCGGGCGCCTGGGGGGGAGCCCGCGGGGGGTCCTCCAGGTTGTTGAGGGGAAGGTAGCTCAGGATCCGCCGCGCGAGCGCAATCGCCTCCGCCTCGCCCTCGGCGGTGAAGTGGGAGACGCCGCTCAGCGTCGCGTGCGCCTCCGCCCCGCCGAGCGCCTCGAACGTCACCTCCTCCTGGGTCACGGCCCGGACGACGTCCGGGCCGGTGATGAACATCTGCGCCTGGGAGCGGACCATGATGACGAAGTCGGTGATCGCCGGCGAGTAGACCGCGCCCCCCGCACAGGGTCCGAGGATGAGGGAGAGCTGCGGCACGACGCCCGAGAGGAGGACGTTGCGCAGGAACACCTCGCCGTACCCCCCGAGGCTCATCACCCCCTCCTGGATGCGCGCCCCGCCGGAGTCGTTGAGCCCCACGACGGGGACCCCGGACTTCCGCGCGAGCTCCATCACCTTCACGATCTTTCCCGCATGGGCCTCCCCGAGCGCCCCGCCGAAGACCGTGGCGTCCTGGGCGAAGGCGCAGACCGGGCGACCGGCGACCTCGCCGAACCCCGTCACAACACCGTCGCCGGGCACCCGCCGCTCCTCGAGGCCGAAGGTCGTCACCCGGTGGGTGACGAACGCATCCAGTTCGACGAACGTGCCGGGGTCGAAGAACGACTCGAGCCGTTCGCGGGCCGGGAGCTTTCCCTGGGCGCGGTGCCGCGCGACCCGCTCGGGGCCCCCCGCCGCCCGGGCGGCGGCCCGGCGCAGCTCCCAGCGGTCGAACGCGCCGGTCATCGGAACTCCACCCTGAGGTCGCCCGCGACGACGCGGGTGCGGCGCTCGCCCTGGGCGAGCACGACGGCCCCATCGTCCTCCAGCCCCTCGAGAAGGCCCGCCGGGCTGCCGTCCACGGTCACCGGCTGGCCCCAGCCGTAGAGCTGGGTGCGGCAGGTCTCCACGGTCGCCTGGCGGCCCCCCGCGTGGGCGAGGCGCTCGGCCGCCTGGAAGAGCGCCGGCACGACCGCGCGTTCGACCTCTTCAATCCGAACGGGGCGGCCCGCCAATTCCGAGAGCTGCACGAGGTGACCGCGGAGGTCGGAGGGGTACGCGGACGAGGGGGCGTCGACGTTGATCCCGACCCCGACGACCGTGACGGGAGTTCCCCCCGAGTTCGCCACGACGTCGACGATGACCCCGCCCAGTTTGCGCGGGGCCCGGGGCGGCTCGACCACGAGGAGGTCGTTGGGCCACTTGAGCCACGGTCGCGCCGAGAACGGACGAAGCGCGGTCGCCACGGAGGAGCCCATGGCGAGCGGCAGGAGACCGTCGGCCGGCGGCGCCGAGGGAAGGATCGTGGAGAGGTAGAGCCCCCCGACGGGTGATTCCCAGCGGTGGTCGAGGCGCCCCCGGCCGGACTCCTGGCGGTCGGCGATGACGACGGCCCCGGGGGGCGCGCCCGCGCGCGCGAGCTCCACGGCGACCCGCTGCGTCGAATCGACGTGGTCGAAATGCTGACGCACCGGGAGGGAGCCTCCGAGTGCGGCGTAGGGTCGCGAGCCATAACTCCTTTCCCCGGCCCGGTGCCGCTCCGAAGAAAGAGAGTTATTCCGGGGGCGGGTCGCTCCTCCGATGAGCTGTCTCGTGGACCTCCTGGGCGAGGCCGGAAAAGGCGTCGAAGCCCAGCTGAAGCCCCAGCTCTCCGGTCTCTTCGGCGGCGTCGTCCGCTCCTATCTCCCGCAGCGCTGGGTGTTCGTGACCGAGGAGGGCTCCGCGACCCTCGGCGTCGAGACGACGGGCATCGTCTGGGTCCGTGCCGGGGCCGAGCCCTCGGCGGACGTGACGATCGAGACCTCCCACGCGAAGCTCGCGGCGGCGCTGAGGAGCCGCTCGCGGGAGGGACTGCCGGCGGACCCGGTCCGGGTGACCGCGCACACCACCCGCGGGCGCACCGCGTTCGACTTTACGCGAAAGCGCCTCGGGCTCTAGCGCCGCGGGCCGCGGATCTCCTCGAGCCGGCGGACCATCTTCACGACCGCGCGCACCGCCGAGGCGGCGTTCTCGATCCGGTCCTGGGCCTGGAGCCGCGTCTCGCCGGGGCCCGAGATGCCGAGCCCGACGGGTTTCGCATACTCGACCGAGAGGTCGGTCAGCTTGCGCGCCGCCTGGTTCATCACTACCTCGTCGTGGTCGGTCTCGCCCTCGATGACGGCGCCGAGCGTCACGACCGCGTCCACGTCCGACCGCTCGAAGAGCGCCTTCACGGCGAGGGGCATGTCGTAGACGCCCGGCGTCTTCACCACAGGCCCGAGGCTGGCGCCGAGGAAGCTCACTTCCTCCTTCGCCCGCTCGAGCATCATCATCGTGACGTCGTAGTTGAACTCGCTCGCCACCAGCGCGACCTTGACCCCGCGGCCTTCTCCGGTTTCCTTTGCCATTTCCTATCCTCAGTGAAGCGTGATGGACCCCTAGTGCGTCGGACGGACGGGTCCGACATCGGGGAATCCCTGCCGCAGGCCCCCGGCGGCCCGGCGGCGAAGGTCCTGGGGCCGGAAGAGAAGGGCGTAGGCGTTGAGCGCATGCTCCTCCGCCCGCCGGCGGGCGAGCGTTTCGAGCTCCCGCTCGGTCGCGGCCTCGCCCTCAAAGACGAAGCATTCGACGACCGGTTTCGCCTCGAGGACGCTCGCGAACATGAGGCCGAGCGACGCCTCGTGGGCGCAGGTCTTGTCGTACTCCGCCTTCCCGGGCATGCCGAGGGCGAGACAGAGGTCGACCTTCTCGTGGACGAACAGCTGCCGGCAGGCGACGGGGAGGTCCTTGATCCCGGGGACGGTGCGGCCGACGATCCGGAAGCCCGTCCCCGCGCCCTCGAGCGCGGCGCGGGCGTAGCGGGCCATGTCGACGCGCGCGAACGTGGTGTCGGCGATGCCGACCCGCTTCACGGCTCCTCCTTCTTGGGCGGGCCGCGGCGGAGGATCCGCTCCACGATCTTGCGGCTCGCGAGGTCGTCATGGGCATGGCGGCCGACGCGCACGACCTTGACGGGGACGCCTCGACGGGCGCACTCGGTCTCCACCTCGCGCTCGTTCCAGACCTGGTTGTAGCCGAGCGCAATGATGTCCGGCTTCAGGTCGACCACCGTCTGGTAGATGTCGGTCGTCGACCCCAGGACAGCGCGGTCGACGGGCTTCAACGCCTCCACCATCTCTCGACGGATGAGCTCGGGGACGTACGGTTCGCTCTTGAGACGCCGCGCCGTCTGGTCCCGCGCCACGACCACGACCAGCTCGTCCCCCAGCTTCCGCGCTTCCTCGAGGAAGTGGAGGTGGCCCGGATGGAGGAGGTCGAAGACCCCCGTCGCCATCACCCGGACCATGCCCGCCACGCTTCCGCGATCGTCCGGCCCTCGAGGAAGACCCACCCGTGCCGGTCCGCGTAGCGCCGGGCCGCCTCGGGCGAACGCGGGCCCCCCGAGTCACCGAGCATCTCGCAGACGGTGGCGGACTCCGAGAGACCCGCCATCCGCGCGAGCGAGATGGCGAGTTCCGTATGTCCTTTTCGTTCGTTGACGAGGCCGCGCGCGGCGTAGAGCAGCGGCACGTGCCCGGGCGAAGCGAACTCGTCCACGAACCGGGCCCGTAGCTGGCCATCGGAGAGCCCGGGGGCATCGCGGGCGAGCTCTCCGACAGAGCGGATCGTGAGCGCCCGGTCGTTGTCCGGGACCCCGGTAAAGGTGGCGCGATGGTTCAGGGTGATCCCGAAGGCGCTCCGTACGTCGTAGCGGAGCGTGACCCGGCGCAGCGGCGCCAGGATCGGGTGGCGGTCCTCGGCGTCGGCGAGGAGGTCGGTGAAGAACGGGAGGTCGAGCCGGGCGCGGAGCTCCTCGCTCACGGCGGTGCACATGAGCCCCCCCGCGTCCTGGCGGAGGAGGCGGACCAGCTCGGGCGTCGCTCGCTCGGACAAGAAGACGAGGTCAGTTTCCCCTTCCCGGTCCGCGGCGTCAAAGATGAGCACGGGCTCGCCGTGAGCGAGGCTGTCGCCGGCGAGCGCGAGCGCCTCGGGCAGCACCGTCGGCGGCCGAACCGCGAGCATCGAGGGAAGCAGCGCGAATCTGCTAATAAAGAAGGCGTAGATACTCAGGAATGAGTTGATGGCACCGATGGGAAGAGCCGGACGAGAAGCCGCGAGGCGGACGCGACCATACCTCACGCCCTTGCGGGCGTTCTTAGGAGGTGATCCATCTGCAGGTTCCCCTACAGATACCTTGTTACGACTTAGTCCCCCTTGCTGAACCGAAGTTCGAGCGACCCAAAGGAGTCACCCTCACTCCGACCCAACTCGGATGACTTGACGGGCGGTGTGTGCAAAGAGCAGGGGCACATTCACCGCGGGATGTTGACCCGCGATTACTACGGAATCCATTTTCATGAGGGCGAGTTACAGCCCTCAATCCAGACTACGATTGGGTTTCAGGATTGCCTTCCCCTTTCGGGGTCGGATCCCATTGTCCCAACCTTTGTAGCGCGCGTGTTGCCCGGGAGATTCGGGGCATACGGACCTACCGTAGACCTCTCCTTCCTCTGCCTTAGCGGCAGCGATCCCCTTAGTGTGCTCCCGCGATCGCTCGCGGAATCGCGACTAAGGGCGAGGGTCTCGTTCGTTATCTGACTTAACAGAACGCCTTACGGTACGAACTGACGACGGCCATGCACCACCTCTCGGAGAATCGGGCAAGGTCTTCAGCCTGGCTTTCATCCCTCCGTCGCCCCCGGTGAGTTTTCCGG
>DASRSW010000035.1:0-38352 GCA_035656275.1 Thermoplasmata archaeon | reverse complement strand
GGTCGCCCGCGCCCGTCCCGAGGAGGTCGAGGGCACCCGGCGCCTGCTTTCCGAGGTAACCGGGAACCACGTGCTCCGCCGGCTCCTTTGTGACCCCGACGCCCGCCAGCGGCCGGCCGACCTGGTCGCTCCCCAGCGCATCACCGTGCTCTCGGGAGATGCGCCCGTCACCGGGGAGGTCACGGCCCGGTACCTTTTGGCGGTCGACCTTGCCCTCGTTTGGTCCGAACTCATCGCCCGGCCGGGCGGCTCGAAGACGTTTCTGGTGCTTGACGAGGCGCAATGGTACGCCCACGAGTCGGTGGCGGAACTGCTTCGACTCGGACGCCGTTCCAACGTCCACGTCCTTGTGGCGACGCAAGCCCTCGGTTCGCTCCCCGCAGCGGTTCGGGAGGCTGTGCTCGCCAACGCGGCCGATTACGTGCTCTTTCGAGGATCGCCCGAAGACGCCCGTGAATTCTCTCGATGGGGAGGGGGCGTCGCCGTCCGGGACCTCCTCTCGCTCGACCGGGGCGAAGCCCTGGTGCTCCTCGGAAAAGGGAGGGAGGCCACCCGGGTGCTCACGCCCCGCCTCCCGGTGCCCGGCCGCCGGCGGGCGGTGTCGCCGCCATCGCCGACGCCGACTCCAACGGAAGCGCGGGCGGTTTCTCGGACATCCGAAGAGCATCGAGCGGAAGAGGCCGTGAACGGCCCGCCCTCTGTCGCCATCTCGTTGGAGGATCTCTTGTCGGCGGCGGCCGCCTCCGCCGGCAGTCAGGAGCTTCTGGCCATCCCGCTCGAGGCGGTGCGAAAAGCCGTGGATCCCAGCGGGCAGGCGCTCCGCGAGGCCGGCCGGCGCCTGCGACGCGACGGGAGCCTGGTCGCCCGGACCACCCAGAACGGCGCGGCGATGTGGCTGGTCCAGCCGCAGCGCCTGGCGCAGCTGTACCCGCCCGGACCTGAGGCGGACCGGCGATCCCGGGCACTCGAGATGTGGCGACGACTCTCGGCGGGCGCTTCCGAGAGTCGCCAATCCTTTTAGGGGGGCCCAACCGTTAGACGGTAGATGGCGACCGGTGGGACTCAATCGTCCACCCCCGGCGCGATCCGGGATCGCTGCGTCACCGGGATCCACGGCCTGGACGACATCCTCGGAGGGGGCATCCCGCGGGGGAACACGGTCCTCATCTCCGGGAGCGTCGGGACGGGGAAGACCACGCTGACCCTCGAATTCCTGGTGCGGGGGGCGGAGCGGGGGGAGAAGTCGCTCTACCTTTCAGTGACCGAAGCGTCGGAGAAGCTGCTCCAGAACCTCGAGACGTTCGAGTTCTTCAAACCCGATCTCGTGAGCGGGGGCCTCCTCACCTTCCTCGACGTGCCCGTCATCTACGAGAAGCTGGGGCTCGACCGCGACGAGATGTCCGCGGAAGAGGTCGACCTCCTCATCCGCACGATCGTCGACCTCGCCCAGGAGCTCGGGGTGAAGCGGGTGGTCCTCGACTCGCTCACGTCCGTCTGCTACCGGATCCGCAAGGAAGAGCGGATCCGTGATTTCATGCTGAAGCTGGGCCAGGGCCTGTTCGCGCTCGGCTGCACGACGCTCCTGGTCTCGGAGGTTGGCCAGGCGCCGGGCCGTCTCTCCCTCTACGGGGTGGAGGAGGCGATCGTGGACGGGGTCATCCTGCTCGGCAACGTGCGGCGGCAGGGGGACATCATCCGGGTCCTCCAGGTCGTCAAGATGCGCGGCACCTCGCATTCGCGGGCCCAGTACGTGATCGAGCTGACCCCGATCGGCCTCCTCATGGCGCCGCACCTGAAAGGCAGTCGACAGGAGGAGCGGTAGGTGGCGGGCGTCGACCTCACGGAGAAGCTGCGGGCGCTCCAGGGGGGCGCGGCTGTGGCGCTCCGCCTCGACCCGCGGGAGTACGCGGACCAGTACTTCGCCGTGATGAGCGCGGTGCTCCGCGACATCGGGAGCGAGCCCAACGCCCACACGATCTACGTGTCGGTGACGAATCCCGCCTCGCTCGTCTCCTCCCTCGCCCAGGCGCTCGACATACCGGCGGAGCGGATCTCGTTCGTGGACGCGATCTCGCACATCATGATGAACTACCGCGACCCCCTCGTCAACGCCTCCTACATCGAGAGCCCGCGGATGCTAGAGGACATCATGCTCCGGGTCGAGTACCTGCTCCTCCGGCGCCCGAGCCCCCGGTCGATCGTCATCATCGATTCCGCGAACTCCCTCGCCATCCACAATCCCCCCGACCTCCTCTCCGAGTTCTTCCACATCCTTCTGACGAATCTCAAGAGCCGCCAGGTGCTCGCCATCGTGCTCACCGTGACCGAGGACGGCGAGTCGGGCCTCGACCAGATGCTGTCGCTCGTCGTGGACGAGTCCATCGACGCCCCGCGCGGGAGCCCGGCCTCGTGAGCGATGGACCGCCTGTCCTGGGCATCACCGAGATCGACCGGGAGCTCTCCCCCCATATGCCGCCCGGGTGGATCGGGATCCTCCTCGGCGCTTCGGGATCCGGGATGTCCCTGTTCGCGAAGCAGTTCGCCCAGGCGGGCAGCGGAGGAGCCCCGGTGCTCTACTACACGACGTACGAGCGGACGGAGGACATCCAGAAGGCGTTCCAGGACTTCGGCTGGTCCTCGGCGGGCGTGCAGGTCGTCAACTTGTCCGACGAGTACTACGAACGGGTCCTGCGGCGGGACCTCGAGGTCTCCCGGCTCCGCGAGCGGGGGCTCTCGTACAAGGACCTCATCGACACCTCCAACGCCCCCGTGCGACGGCGCAGCTACAACCTCACGAGCCGGCTCCTCTCGGACCTCGCCGCGCTCGACCACCCGTTCCGTCTCGTCGTCGACTCGATCGACTTTTTCCTCGAGGTCCTCGACCCGGGGGAAGTGATGATGATGGTCCGCCAGATCCGCCACCGCGTCCAGGCCCTGGGCGGTCAGGCGCTCCTCGTCATGGTCTCCGAGGTGCACGACCGCCGTACCACGGGCCTCCTCGAGGACCTCGCCGACCTCGTCGTCGAGCTCGGCGCGGGACCCGCCGCCGAGTCGTTCGAGCAGCTGTTCGCCATCCGCAAGGTGCGCAATCATCCCGAGAAGACGAGCGTCGGCGTGGCCCGCATGACCCCGCACGGCCTCGTCGTTCCGCCCCGCCCGAATCCCGCCGGCGCCACCGAGGGGCGCGGCCGTTAGGGCAAACTTATCTACGGGGCCCCGGTCCATCGGGCGGGAACCCGCACCGATGGAAGACGTCCTCATCCGAACCGTGGAGAAGGTGCAGCTGAACGACCCGGTCCTGGTCGAAGGGCTTCCCGGAGTGGGCAACGTCGGCAAGCTCGCGGCCGACTACCTGCGCGACCAGTTGAAGGCGAAGCCGCTCGCCACGATCTACTCGAAGTTCTTCCCGCCCCAGGTCTACGTCAACGAAGAGGGGCTCATCCGCCTCGTCTCGAACGACCTCACCTACGCCCGGGGGAAGGGCTCCGGCGAACGGGACGTGCTCATTCTCGGCGGCGACTACCAGGGCATCTCTCCCGAGGGGCAGTACGAGCTCACGCACCGGGTCCTCGATTACTGTCGTCTCCTCGGGGTGCGCGAGCTCTACACGCTCGCCGGCTTCGCCCAGGGACACGTGGTCGAGCATCCACGGGTCCTCGGCGCCGCGACGAGCCCGGAGCGGGTCGCGGCGATGAAGAAGCATGGGGTCGTCTTTTCCCGCAACGACCCCGGTGGCGGGCTCATCGGGGCGAGCGGCCTGTTCCTCGGGCTCGGGAAGACGTTCGCGATGGAGGGCGTCTGTCTCATGGGGGAGACGAGCGGCTACTTCGTCGACTCGCGCAGCGCCGAGGCGGTGCTCAAGGTCCTGACGCAGGTCCTCGGGGTCCAGCTCGACTTCTCCGAGCTCGAGGGAAAGGCGAAGGAGATCGACCGGATCGCCCAGAAGATCCACGAGGTCGAGCAGAAGCCGCCCGAGTCGCCCCAGACCCAACCGCGCGAGGACCTCGGGTACATCGGCTGAGGGCGCCGGCCCGCCCGCCGCCCGACTGGGTCATGGCCGGCGCGTCCGACGCAGGAACCGCGCCTTCCGACGAGTCGAGGCGGCTCGAGCGGGTGATCGAGGCGCTGCGGCGCCGGGCGGGGAGTTCCGGCTTCCTCCCGTTTGACCGCTTCGTCGAGATCGCCCTCTATGCGCCCGAGATCGGCTTCTACACGCGGCGCGGCCTCGAGCTGGGGCGGGGCGGCGACTTCTACACCGCGGCGCACGTAAGCCCGCTCTTCGGCGCGACGCTCGCCGCGCGCATCAAGGAGGAGTACCTGCGGCTGGGCGCCCCTGAAACATTCCAGGTGGTCGAGGTCGGACCGGGCGACGGCACGTTGACGACGGACCTCCTGGGATCCCTCGCCCGCGACCCTCACCTAGGGTCCCACCCGCTGGCCTATGACATCGTCGAGCGTTCGCCGGCGCTCGTCGACCGACTGCGGCCCAAACTCGAGGGCCTTCACTCTCCGAACGGCCGCAGGATGCGCTACTCTTCGTCGCTAGCGGGCCTCGGTCCATTCGTGGGGGTCCTCGTGGCGAACGAGGTCCTGGACGCGTTCCCGTTCCGTCGCTTGATCGTTCGCGACGGAAATTACCAGGAGCTCGGCGTCCGTTTCACCGGGGACACCCTCGACTGGGCGGAGGAACCCGTGCGTACCGCGGTGACGGGGCCGCCGCTTCCCCAAGGTCTCGAGGAGGGATCGGTCGTCGAGATCTCTTCGGGGGCCGAAGCGTTCCTACGCGAGGTCGGGGACCAGCTGATCGCCGGCGCAGCCCTCTTCCTGGACTATGGCGAGGACGAACCGGCGCTCGTCCACCGCCACCCGCGGGGCACCCTCACGGCGTTTCGGCGCCATCGGATCGTGGAGAACCCCCTGGAGGCGCCCGGAAGCTCCGACCTCTCGGCCCATGTGAACTTCCGTCGCATTCGCGCGGCCGCCCAGCGGGCCGGCCTGCGAGAGACCGCCTACGACCCGCAGTCGGTCGCCCTCGGGCGTTGGGGCTTCCCGGCGCTCCAGGCCGATGCGCTACGCGGGGCGAAGTCTGAGGAGGAAAAGGTGCGGCTGGCCTTGGCGGCGAAGAATCTCCTCTTCGGGTTCGAGAATTTCAAGGCGCTCGAACTCGAACCCGCCGCGGTGTCCGTCGCGAAATGAGGTGACGCCGCCCGCGTTTCCCGGCCCCGCGGAGGGGCGGGACACCCTAGGCGACGGCCCGAGGTTCGTTCCGCTCGATCTTTTCGGCGACCTTGGCCTCGATCAGGATGCGGGCGGTCTCGGGGGGCAGAGAAAGAATGTCCTCCTTCCGGAGGTCGATCGTCTCCCCGCCTACCTCGACCGGCCGACCATCCTTGAGGACGCGGACGAGGACCACTGCACTTTCCGGGGCCCGGGAGGCGGGAGCGACGGGGGCCCGAGGGACCGGCGCCGCGGCCGGAGGCGATGGCGCTGGAGTCGGAGCGGGGCCGACCGATTCCAAGTACGGTGCGACACTCTGGCGGTGCGCGCGCAGCGTCCGCACCAGCTCCTCGAAAAGGGTCCGCTCCTCCGGAAGGGCGTTCGGGAGTTCGCGGGACCCTCCGACGCTGGCCTGGAACGCCTGGGACAGGACCTTGCTCATTCGCGCTTCGACGATGTCGCGCGCGATCTGGGACGCCCGCTGGAACGTCTGGCGGGCGACCTCCCCCTTCTTCCCCGAGGGGTTCTCCCGCAGCTCGGACTCGAACACGCGCCGGGCCTCGGCGAGGTACGACTGGGTGCCGGGGATGAAGTCGTGGGGCAATTTCGCGAGCCCGCGGGCCGACCCCTCGGCGCGTCTCCATTCGAGAAGGAGGGTGTAATGGTCCGGCATTGGGGATTCGGGACTGCCACGGGGGACGGCCGCTATAGGGATTGCGTCGCGACACGCCCCGGGAACGATGCGCGGAACCCGTACGCCGAACCGCAGAGCGCGAGACCAACCCCAGAGGCAGCAATGCGCTCGATCGTCGAGCGTACCTCAGATTTCCCCCTCCGCCGGGCTCAAGGCTTTATGGGGGGCCGCCGTCCAGCGAGTGTCCGGGGCCTTCCTGCGCCGCGCCCGGGATCGCACGATGACGAACGGACGCGAGCGGCGCGAGGCGTGGCCGGAGTTCCTGGATGAGTGGGAGCGGCTCTGCCTTGAGAGCGCGAAACCCCGCACGAGCGTCGTCGTCGAAGGCGAACGGGACCGTGCCGCCGTGCGGGCCCTGGGGCTGCCCGGACCCGTGGTACTAGTCCACCACGGCCGTACGCTGAGCGGACTCGCGCAGGAGCTCAGCCAGCCCGGTCACACGCTCATCGTGCTCACCGACTGGGACCTCGAGGGGGGTCACCTCGCCCAGCGGCTCCGCCAACTGCTCGCGCCGGGTCCCGGGAAGGTGGACCTGGAGTTCCGCCGTCGCCTGGCCCGGATCCTCCATGGCGAGCTGGCGCATGTGGAAGGGCTCGCCGGTTGGGCCCGCCGCACGGCCGAAAAAGCCGGCGCACCGCTTGACCACTTTCTGCGGCCGGCGCGCGTGTAGCCGCGTCCCTACGGGATGACCTTGACCTGCGTGCGGCGGGTATCCCGCCGGTTGCGCTGGCGCGACGGGCGCATCCGCTCGGTGCCCTTTCCTTTCCACCGAAGGCCGCGGCCTTCCTTGCCGGCGCGCGTCAATCCCCGGAACACCCTTCCCGTTTGGGCGGGGTTCGTGATCCAGTTGATCTTCGGGTCCGACACGATCTCGGGATGAGCGGGGTCGACCATGATGACCTCGTAGAACTTCTGCTTCCCATCCTCGCCGACCCAGTAGGAGTTCAGCACCTCGAGGTTGGGGTAATGCTTCTGGGCCCGCTCCTCGGCGATCCGCTGGAGGCTTTTCGCCAGCGTCATCCGCAGAATCCCCTTGCGCTTCGGTCGCCGCCCCGCGATGATCGCGCGGTGCCGCTGGCCCCCTCGGCGCACTCGGACACGGACGAGCACGTAGCCGCCCTTCGCCCGCCAGCCGATCGCTCGCGCGCGGTCGAGTCGGGTGGGCCGTTCGAGCCGCGTAACGGTCGTTTCGCGCCGCCAGTTGAGGAGGCGCTCGTGGCGGAGTTGGTCGCCTTCGTCGCCCAGCGTTTGCCGGAACGAGGTGGCCATGTAGCGATAGGCAGACTGAGTCATGGTCGGGAGCGCGCGGGGGACCTACGGACCCATTATAAGCGTAGTGGGGGCCGCGAGGGCGATTTCCCTCGAGGGCCCGCGCCTACCCCTCCCACGGATAGCGGGCGCCGGTCACGCGCAGGACCTTCGCGGTGGCATGGCTTTCGGTCATGACCGCCCGCTCCACGGACGCAACGAACTCGCGGACGAAGCGGTCCATGCGTTCGCGTTCCGGCGCGGGAAGCTGCATCGGCTTCGTCCAGGTGACCGCCGCCCCCCCGCTCGTCGGGTAGATGCGGAAGCCGACCGCCCGGCCCCCGTCCGGCACGGCGGGGTTCATCTTGTTCAGCTGCGCGTTGACCCGGCTCTCGGCCGGTTCCGCCGAGTCGGTCCGTTCCACGGTGAATCCCGCCGACTCGAGGAACTGCGCCAGGTAGCCGGCGAACCGTTCCCGTCCCATCCCCCGCACCCTCAGCCAATCTGCGCCGTCAACCATCGGTCTTGCGATACCCCCTGTGGATCCCCCGGAAAAACCCGAGCAGCATACGGAGCTCTGCCTCCGTGGGGACGGAACGTCCCAGAAGCCGGCGGAACAGGAGCACGAGCCCCTTGCGCTTGTGGGCCGGATAGCCCGTCGATTGGGCGAGGTCGCTGAGGCGGGCGAGCAGGAGCTCCTTCTCCCGGCCGTTCAATTCAAGCACATCGGGGGCGGGCGTGCTCTGGGGGTCGGGCGTCGATTGCGCCCGGTGGAGCCCGTACAGGATGAGGCCGGCGGCATGCGAAACGTTGAGCGTCGGGAACTCCCGCCGGGCTGGAACATGGACGAGCACGTCACAGCTCGCGAGCTCGGTGCGGGAGAGTCCATTGTCCTCGGGGCCAAGCAGCACGGCCACGTCCCCCTCGACCGGCCGAAGCATCTCTCCGAGCCGTTCGGGGCTTACGGAGCGTCGAAGATAGGCGTTGGAGCGTCCGGTCGATGTATCCGTCGAGCCCACAATGAGGTCCATCCCCGTCAGGGCCTCGGGAAGCGCGCGGACGACCCGGGCGTTCTTGAGAAGCGCGAGCCCTCCCATCGCCCGCCGCCGAGCTTCGGGACCGAGACGCGCGCGGGGGGCGACGATGATGAGCTCCTCCGCGCCGAAGTTGCGCGCCACGCGGGCGATGGCGCCGACATTCCCGTCCTCTTTGGGACGCAGCAGCACGACGTGGAACCGGGCCGTCACGCGGCGGCACTCTCCGCGAACAGCCGGCGGACCATCCATTCGGTGTCGAACCGCCGCAGGTCGGCGTAACCCTGCCCGACCCCCACGAAGTAGATCGGTTTCTTCGTGACGAACGCGACGGAGATCGCTGCCCCGCCCTTTGCATCGGCATCGAGCTTCGTCAGGACGAGCCCATCGACCCCGAGGGCCTCCTGAAAGAGGCGGGCCTGCTCCGGGACGTCGTTCCCCGAGAGCGCGTCGCCTACGAACAACGCCAGGTCGGGGTGGACGACGCGTCGGATCTTCTTGGCTTCCTCGATGAGGTTCTCGTTCGTATGCTGCCGGCCGGCGGTGTCGATCAAGACCACATCCACGCCCTTCGCGCGCGCATGCTCGACGGCGTCGAACGCCACGGCCGCGGGGTCGCTCCCTTCCTGCTGACGGACCACCCGGATCCCGAGACGCTCCCCATGTACGAGGAGCTGCTCGATGGCCCCCGCCCGGAAGGTGTCGCCGGCGGCGATCACGACCCCCAGCCGCTGGTCCCGTAGCCACCCCGCGATCTTCGCCACGGTGGTGGTCTTCCCGGTCCCGTTGACCCCGACGAACAGCACGATGAACGGCTTCGGGGTCTTTCCCCGGATCTGGGCGACGAGGTCGGGCGTCCGCGAGCCGAGGATGGAGCGGACGCTCTCTTCGAGGCACGACCGAACCACGGATTCGAGATCGGCGCCCCAGCGGAGCTTCTGCCCCGTCAACTGCTTCCTCAAGTCCCGCCGCAGGCGCTCGACGACGGGAAGCGCCACGTCCGACTGCAGGAGCACGAGCTCGAGGTCGTCCAACACATCTTCGAGCTTCGCCTCGTTGACCCGCGACCCCAGGAACCCGTCGGTGAAGGCCTCCTTCGCCTCGGCGGCAGAGGGCGGGGGGGCAGCCGCCGACTCGCGGCCGCGGCCGCTCAGGCGGGCCTTAAGTGCGGCCCACATTGCCCGTCGGACCGCTCTCCGAACCGCCGGCGGTCTGGGTCATCTCCTCGAGCCGCTGGTTGAGAACCTGGAGCCGCTCGTCTAGGGAGCGAATCTGCGTTTCGAGTTCCTGCGCGGCCTGGTCGAGGCGTTGGAGCCGTTGGGCCAGCAGTTCGGAGACCTTCGGGCGTTCGAGCTCCGCGACCACTCCGGACCCGATGCCGATCAGCACCTTGGACTCGGGGAGGGCGTTGCCCCGGAGGAACGCATCGGCTCCGAGGGGGATCAAGAGCTCGCTACCAGAGTCGACGCGATCGAGCCCTTCGAGCGATTCCCGCGCGCGGACGTGTTCGGCGCGTGACTGCGTCAGCAATTGATGCTGTTGGACGAGTTGATTCAGCTGGCTCCGATACGCCTCGAGCCGGTACAAGTCCTCTTGGACCCGTTGCTCGGCGTCCCCGGCGGGGGCGCTCACGCCGCGGCCTCGTGGACCGATTCGATCCGGATCAGCGCCCGACGGACCCCGTGGCACCCTCCGATCTCGGAGAGCGCCCATTCTCGGGCCTGGTCGGGGGTGTCGGCCTCACAGGTCTTCGAGAACTTCTGCCAGGTCGCGCGACGGGCCTGAAATGTGCCTGTAACGGTCCAGTGTGGCATGGATGCCTCTTGAGAGCCTGAGGGCCACCCGACCCCCCGTTTTAAGGGTTTCAGACGGCGGAGCTCGCGAGGATCGCGTCGGCGGTCCGCCGCGCGAAGGCCATGATCGTGATCATGGGGTTGACTCCCGGTGCGCTGGGGAGAAGGGCTCCGTCGCCGACCCAGAGGTTTTCGACACCGAAGCAGGCGCCGCGTGCGTCGACGGCCGCCGTGGCCGAGGAGACTCCGATCCGCGCCGAGCCCGTGGGGTGGGCCGAGAACAGCTGCACCGCATTCTCCACGATCCCCGCCCTGCGGACCTCCTCGAGGAACTGTTCGAACTCTCGGTCGGCGAGCGGGGCTTGGCCGTTGCCGACCGAGATCGGACGGGCATGCAGCGTCTGAATCCGCTGTGCCCCTGCCGCGCGGTGGATCCGGGCGGCTTCGATCAGCCCGCGGGTCAGGTTTTCTCTATCGCGTCGTGCGAGCCGGTAGGTGAGCTCCGCCTCGCCCGCCCGGTCGGTCCCGACCCGCCCTTCTCCCACGTCCCGAATGAGAACGATGGTGGCCGCCGTCCGTGGGAATCGCGTCATGGCCTCCTTGTGAGCGGCCCCCCCCTCCCAGGGGGTCGCGAGCGCGGCCAACCCGGGGTGAGCCGGCGCGCTTTCGAGCCAGGGCCCGTGCTCCTCCGCGTCGGCGTGGACGAAGCGTCGGATCACGACAGTTTGCATCGGGCCCTTCCAGGTTTCGATGGGGTACGGGAACTCCCCGAGGAGTGCGGTGGTCGGATGGAGCCGCAGGCCCCGGCCGACCCCGGCATGGCGGATCCCCGAACGAAGCAGAAGGGCCGGTGTTTGCACCGCCCCCCCGGCGAGAACGACGCAGCGGGCGTGGACGACCGAACGGTCCGTGCCCGCGTCGCTGCGGCGGCGGATCTCGACTCCGACCGCCCGACCTCCTTCGAGCAGGACCCGTTCGGCGCGAGAGTGACACAGGAGACGCGCTCCAGCGGCCAACGCGTCCGCGAGGTACGTGACCAGACTCGAGCGCTTCGCGTCGTACGGGCAACCGTACGTGCAGTAGTCGCAGCGGCGTTGGCAGCCGACGGCGTTGCGGTCAATGATGTCGTAGTCGGAGCCCAGGGCGAACCCCAACCGCTCGGCTCCGCGGCGCAGCACTTCATTCGAGGGGTTGACGTCACTCTCTTCCCGACCGACGCCGAGCCGCGCCCAGACGGCCTCCAGGTGAGCGTCAAAGTCCTTCGTCCCGGCGCCGACGGCACCGAGCCGTTCCCACTCCGCCCGAACCGTGGCCGACGGGCGGAGGCAGGTCATCCAGTTGATCGTGGTACTGCCGCCGGCGGTCTCCCCGGCGAGCACCTGGAAGGCCAGGTCCGTCGTCGTGAGCAATCCATGGCGTTGGAACATCGACTCCGTCGACTCGGCCTCACGCCCCGTGAACGACCCCCGGTCGCGGTAGGGTCCCGACTCCACGATCACGACCCGGCGGCCGGCCCGGGCGAGGGCGGATGCGATCACCGAACCTCCCGCGCCGCTCCCGACGACGCAGACGTCACACGTGAGGTCGCCCTGGACGCCATCGGGCGAAACTCCCGGTGGGAAGGCGGCCTGGACCTCTCGGCTGGCCTCGGAGACCTCAGAAGCCGCGTAACCCACGTCGGCCCAAACGGGGTTCGTACCGCGGGCGTCCGGCAGGGCGTAGAAGAGGAAGTTGGCGAGGCGCTTTACGGACTGAAATCCCTGCCGCTTCGCGCCAAGTCGACTGGTCGCCCACCCAACGAGATACCGTTCGCGTTCCGGGCCCGAGAGGGCGGTAAAGCGCCGGGGGCGCCCCGTGAGAATCAGGTTCCAAACCGGTGACTCCACCGTACGGAGGAGCCGCACGAAGGCCGCCCGCTGGGCAACGGGGAAGTAGTCGGACCAGAGTCGGGCGACCTCGACGTCGACCCCCCGAGCGGTGGCCCCCAGCTTGAACAACTCCGCGTGGTCCGCGGGGCCGACTCCGGCAGGCGCGACGGTCTCGACCAGCGCCGACAATGTGGCCCGTTGTCGCGCGTCAAGCTCCGGCCGGCCTGACGACCGGGTGGAAGGGGGCATTCCCCGGAAGATTGGATGGGAAATATAGGGAAGCGGTCCCCCGGACCGCTACGAAGGGCGGCTGGCTACTCGCTGGAGCCCGCCTCAGTGCCCGCCGCCCGACGGGCAATCTCCCGCTCTCGCTGCCGCAACCACTGCGCCCGTCGTTCCTCGATCGCCGTGACCGACGAGGGGCCGAGGGTGGGCCGCGGAGGGCGTGATGGGGGAAGCGGGCTGGCCGGCGGATCGGGCGCGGAGTCCTCGAGGGAAGGGTCCGGTACCGCTGGAGGCGCCTCAGGGTCGTAGCTCGCGAGGGGGCGGTGGGTTACGCCGCGAGCGCTTCTACGGTCTGCCACCGACCACTGACCTCCTCGTCGCTCAATCCGACGGTCGGGGAAAATACCACACGGTCGCCCCACCGTTCGCGGGCTCCGGCGTAGTCATCGACCGAGAGCGGCAGGACGACCCCGTCGGCTTTGGTCGACTCGGCGAGGGCGCGGACCGAATCCTCCGCGTCCGGGACAGGGGACCGCTCGACCACGGACCGGGGATCGAAGCGGCGCAACGTCGCGCTCACGAACGGCTCCCCCTCGCCCGTGGCTACCACGGCGCAGCGACATCCCCGTTTCATCATGAGGTAGGCGCCGAGAGCCCCGCGACGGCCGTCGACGAGCGCGACGACCTGGCCCGCCACGCCTAGGGGCAGCCCGCCGGGACCGGCGACCCGATCGGTGTAGAGGTACGTCCGGGGCCCTCGCACTTCGACGAACAGCTCGACGGACGGATGGTCCAGGTCCACGCGAAGTCCCCGGTCCGGCCAGGCATCGAGGACGTCTCCTCCCAGGTCGCGCGCCAGCTCCTGGCTCGTGAAGGGATGCTGGCCGGTGCGTCGGGCCCGGACCGCGAACGAGGCCCCCGGTACGAGCTTCGGTCCGGCTATCGCCAGCAGCCGGCCCCGGATCGCGTCACGGTCGGAGGCGACCTCTTCCACTACGCTGAGGGAAGTGACCCCGAAGACGCGCTTCAGGATCGTCACGGCGACGTCCGCGGTGTCCGCCTCGACGTAGAAATGCCCGTGATCGCTGTGCAGGCGACACGAGGCTCCCGCGGCGACGAACTGATCGAGGATGTTCCGGCGCAGTCGCTGCTCGAACTCCCGCCGCACCGGCGGTGATTTGAGCGCCAGCTCACCGTATCGGACGAGAAGAAGGGCGGCCACGGAGGAACCGTTATGAAAGCTCGGCCGCTTTAGCGTTTTCACCAAGATCGATGGGCGCAGCGAGCGGAGGGTCGGGAACGACCGATCTCGACCCGTGGAACCCGCTCACGTCCAAGCTGTTGGAGGAACTGGGCCGACTCCTTGCCCCCGCCGGTCCGCTCGGCCCGGGAACGCTCCTCGAGAACCTGCTTGCCGCGGACGAGGGGTCGGAGTGGGACCTCGCGCTCCCGCTCCACCGGTTTGCCAAACCCCTCGGGGCCTCCGCCGTCGACCTCGCGTCGCGGTTCGCGGCGGGTTTCCCTCCCGTCGAGGGCCTCGCCGCTGCTGTCGCGACGGGTCCGTACCTGAACTTCCGAGCCGACCGGCCATGGCTCACCCAGAGAACGCTCGACCTCGCCCTGGGCCAGGGGAACGCCTATGGCGAGGGAGCTCCGAAGGCGACGCGGGTCTGCGTCGAGCACACCAGCGCGAACCCGAACGGGCCGTTTCACATCGGACGGATCCGGAACGCCCTCATCGGGGATACGCTCGCCCGCACCCTTCGGACCGCAGGCTTCCCGGTAACGACCCAGTACTACGTCGACGATATCGGTCGCCAGGCCGCCATGATTACCTGGATCTGGAGTAAGCCCCTCGACTCCTGGCCCCCCGAGATTCGGGCCACGCTCGAGGGAAGCGACGCCGCGGCAGAGAAGCCGGACCATTACCTCGGCCGTCCGTACCCCGCGGTGAATGAGTACCTCAAGTCGCATCCGGAAGCGGACGGCGAGGTCCAGCGCCTCACGCACGCGCTGGAGACGGGAGGGCGCGACGCGAGGCACCGGGAGCTCGTTCGCCAAGTGCTGGACGGGATGCTTGAGTCGCTGCGCGGGCTCGGGGTCTCCTTTGACACGTTCGTCTGGGAATCCGACCTCATTGCCGACGGGTCGGTCGCGAAGGTGGTGGACCGGCTGCACGCCTCCCCGCGCGCGGTGCAGGAGGAGAACGGCGCCTGGGCCATCGACGCCCGGGGCGCGGGCCTGCCGCAGGACAGCGAGCGAATCATCGTGACGCGTGCCGATGGAAGCTCGCTCTACGCCACGCGGGACGTCGCCTATCATCTCCAAAAGTTCGCGGCCTTCGACCGGATCATCGATGTGCTCGGCTCGAACCATCTGCTTCACGCCGAGGTGCTTCGGGTCCTGTTGAAGTCGATCGGGGAGACGCGGGAGCCCGAAGTCGTCCTCTACCAGTACATCACCGCCGCCGGAGGGGGAGGGATGTCCACCCGCCGGGGAACCGCCGTCCACCTGGACGACCTGCTCGAGGAGGCGGTCGTCCGGGCCCACGGCGAGATCTCGAAACGGCGGACCGACCTCTCCGAGCCGGAGATGGGGTCGATCGCGAACTCGGTGGCGGCCGGGGCGATCCGCTACCATATCCTGCGGGTGGCGGCCGACAAGACCGTCGCCTTCCGTTGGGACGACGCCCTCTCCTTCGAGGGACGCACCGGGCCGTTCGCGCAGTACTCCTACGCCCGCGCATCGAGCATTCTGCGGAAAGCCGAGCTGCCGCCCGGGCCGCTGGGCTTCACCGCGGACGCGCTCTCGACCCCGGAGGAGTGGGTGGTGATCCGGCGGATCTCGCGGTTCCCGAGCCTGGTAGCTTACGTGGCCCGGTCGAGCCATGTCCACGCTCTCGCCGGCTATGCCCACTCGCTCGCGGAGGAATTCAATCGGTTTTACCAGGCGGTCCCGGTGCTCAAAGCCGGCCCGGCCCGGGAGAGCCGCCTCGCGCTCGTCGCCGCCTTCCGACAGACTCTGGGCAACTGCCTCACCCTCCTGGGCCTCGAGCGCCTGGAGCGAATGTAGCCCGGCGGGCGAGCGGAACTCGGACCGAAGGGCGTAAGACCCCCGGGACTGCTCCCGCCGCGGTCAAACCATGTCCGCCTGGGACGACTTCAAGGCCTTCATCACGAAGGGAAACGTCATCGACCTGGCCGTGGCCGTAGTGATCGGTCTCGCTTTCCAGGCGGTGGTGACGGCGTTCGTAATGGACATCATCAGCCCCCTCATCGGGATCCCCGGCTCGCACGACTTCTCGGGCTACAGCTACAAGCTCGGCGGAGGCACGTTCCTCTACGGCGCCTTCATCACGGCCATCATCAACTTCCTCCTCATCGCGCTCGTCGTCTACTTCGTTCTGGTCCGGCCGGTAGCGCAGATCGACGCGCGACGCAAGGCCCGTCAGGCCGCGGCGCCTCCCACGACGCGCGACTGCCCCGCGTGCCTTTCGAAGGTCCCCATCAAGGCGACCCGCTGCGCCTACTGCACGTCGGACCTACCGCCGGCGTGAGCGGGCCCGTCGGGAGCTGAGCGGGTCGACGACGCCGGCCTCCGCAAACCCCTTCGCCCGTAGCCGGCAGGAGTCGCAGCGTCCGCAGGGCCGGCGCCCGCCGAGGTAGCAACTCCACGTAAGGCCCCACGGTACCCCGACCCGCTCGCCCAGCCGAACGATGTCGGCCTTGGAGAGGCGGAGGAGAGGCGCTTCGACCCGGAACGCGCGACCGCCCTCCACCCCGGCCCGGGTGGCGAGCCGGGCCAGGCGCTCGAAGGCCCGGAGGAACTCGGGCCGACAATCCGGGTATCCGGAATAGTCGATCGCGTTGGCCCCGATCCAGATCCGGTCGAGCTGACGCGCCTCCGCGTAGCCGAGGGCGATCGCGAGGAAGATCGTGTTCCGCGCCGGGACGTACGTCGCCGGAATGCGTCCGGTGCCCAGCGCCTGGGCCGTGAAGGGCACTCGGCGCCGACGGTCCGTGAGAGCGGAAGGGAGGAGCGGACCCAGGGGGAGGTCGACCACGTGGTGCGCCTTCACGTCGTATCGCCGCGCCAGCCGTCGGGCCGACGTCACCTCCCGCTCGTGCCGCTGTCCGTACCGCAGCGTCAGCGCATGCACCGCACCTCCTTCTTGGGACGCTAGCGCCAGGACGGTCGCCGAGTCCATTCCGCCGGAGAGCAGCACCACGCTCCGAGAGCGCGACGACCGGATGGGCGTCATAGGGGAATGTGCGAGGCCAGGAGGAAGAGGAGTCCAAATCCGACGCTGGCGAGCATCGCAAGAAGGTTCGTCGAACCCTTCGTGAGGAGTCCCCGGTTCTCCAGGGTCTCCCCGAGGAGACTGTCTACCTGGCAGCCCAGGAAGCCCGCGACAGAGGCTCCGCCCACCAGGAGAGCGGTCGGGAGGGAGGGGAGCTGCGCCGCCAGGAAGAAGAGGGTCCCGATGATCCCGGTGCCGAGCGCGCCGACGACCGCCCACACTTCTCCGATCCCCGAGACTCCCCCGTTCGTCCCAGGGGCGACCGGGCGCCCCGAGAGAATGCTCCGGGCCCGGCCGGAGAGGACCCCGAACTCGCTCGCGAAGGTGTCGGCGGAGCCGAAAGCGAGCGCGGACGTGAAGAGGACCGCGAGGGCCCCCGAGGCCAGCGCCCCTGGGACAGCGAGCGAGGCGAGCGCGAGTCCCGCCGGGATCAACACGTGCGCAAGCACGTTGGAGATGCCGCGTTCTCCGTGGGACCCTTCGTGCACATTCTTTCGCAGCTTCTCCTCGAAGCCGTAGCGCGTCGCCAAAACACTCGCGACGACGAACAGGACGAGGAGGGCGAAGTAGGGCCAACCGAGGATCACGACGATAAGCGAGGCGAAGAGCGCAGCCACGACCCCAGCCCACGCGGTAAAGGAGCCGCTCCAGACCGCGGCGGCGGCGAGAAGGACCGTTATCCCAATGCCGATGAGCGCGGGACCGAGGGGAAGTACCACAAGAAGCCCCGGGCCGGAGCCCTCGCCCACCTTGAAAGGCTTACTCCTATGCCCGCCCGAGGACCCGGCGGGCCGCCCCTCGGAAGGAGAGGGCCCGAATGTCCGGGTTCACTTTCCGATCCTGGAGTTCTCGCTCGACCTCCTCCACGTGCCCCGGCGACATCACGACGGCGGTGAGGAGGCCGAGCTTCTCGCCGGCCTCCACGTCGAGGGCGCGGTCGCCCACGATGGCGCTCTGGGCGAAGCGGATGCCCCAGTCCGCTTCGGCCTGCTCGAACAGGAGCGTTCCCGGTTTCCGGCAGGCGCACCCGGCTTCCGGCGCGTGGGGACAGTAGTAGAACGCGTCCACGTGGGCCCCTGCGTCGGCGAGCCGCTGGTTCAGTCGCTCATGGATCCGGTCGACGTCCTCCCGCCGGTAGAACCCTCGCTCGACCCCGGACTGGTTCGTCACGCAGACGATGAGATAGCCGTGGTCCCGCAGCCACTTCAGGCCCGCGGCGACGCCGCGGAACACTTCGACGCGGTCGGCGTCGGCGAGGTACTTCAGATCGGGATTCAAGGTACCGTCGCGGTCGACGAAGACGGCGCGGCGCCCCACTCGGGCCGGTCCATCCCCCGTCGCTCCTGCGTGCATGGGCATTTCAGAATTGAGGCAGTGGGTGCCGAGATAAGTCTTGACCCCTCCCCAGAGTGGGGGCGAGGACCGTGGGGTGGATTTGAAGATGGGTACGGGCGCTCCCACGTTGGCCGCGCTCGCCGAAGCGCTCCTCGAGGCGACACGTCGGACGGCGGGCGATGGACCGGTCACGCTCCTCTACTCGGGGGGCCTCGACTCGTCCGTCCTAGCCTGGTGTCTCAGGGACCGAGACCCCACCCTATTCACGCTGGGCAGTCCGGGGGCGTTCGACGTGGAAGCCGCCCGTACGGGGTCGAAGATGCTTCAGCTTCGCCATGCCGAGGCGCTCATCGCTCTCCCCGACGTGGCCAGGGTGGTCCGGGAGTGGTCCGGGGAGGTCCAGGGACTCTCCGAGCCGATGCGGAGCGTCGTGGTGGCCGAGATCTTGGCTCTCGAGCGGGCGCCCCCCGGGAAGATCCTGCTCGGCCAGGGCGCAGACGAGCTGTTCCTCGGCTACGCCCACTATCGGCGGTTGGACACCGCGGCCGCCGACCTCCGGGCCGCCGAGGACCTTACCATCCTCCGGGATCGCGAGTGGCCCCGAGTGGAGCGGATGGCGATGCGACTGGGGCGGACGGTCGGAGCGCCGTACCTCGACCGCGACTTCGACGCTCTCTTGGCGCAAGTCCCCGTGGACGCCCACTCGCCCTCGGGGGGGCCCACGAAGCCCCTTCTACGGGAGATCGCGCGCGCGCTTGGTGTCCCCAAGACACTTGTGGACCGCCCAAAGAAAGCCCTTCAATATGGAAGCGGCGTCGCGCGGCTCGTTCGACTGGTTCCGCGGGCCCCGGGGGGCGAGACCCGCCCTTAGGGGCGCCGGACGCGGGTACCGGCCTCTCCCCGCACGCCGCGGAGCAGGGAAGGCGCATCGCAGATCGTGAACGAACGGCCGCCACCGGCGAGGAACGAGAGGCCGGCTTCGACCTTGGGGGCCATGCTCCCCTCCGCGAATTCGCCCCGCGTCAGATATCCTTGGAGCTCCTCCGCGGAGATCTCGCCGACCCACTTTTCCCACGGTTTGCCAAAACCCACGGCGGCGGCCGGGACGTCCGTCACCATCGCGAGCATCTCCGCACTGAGCGCCTCCGCGATGAGCGCGGCCGACCGGTCCTTGTCGATGACCGCCTCCACTCCCGTCCGAGCGTGGCCTTTCCGGTGGACCACGGGGATCCCACCTCCGCCGCTGACGACGGGGACGATCCGCTTCCCCCAGTCGGGAGTGAGGAGGCTACGGACCGCGTCAGCCTCCAGCCACTTCACCGGGCGAGGCGACGGCACGACGCGGCGCCAACCCCCCCGGGGTCCGTCGAAGACCATGTGCCACCCCTCGCGCTTGCGAAGGACCCGAGCTTCTGTCTCGGAGTAGTATCGGCCGATCGGTTTCGTGGGAGAGCGGAACGCCGGGTCTCGGGCGGAGACCTCCATCCGACTGACGAGGGCAAGCACCGTACGCGGGACCCCTTCGGCGGAGAGCGCGGCCGAGAGCTCCTGCTGGATCAGGTACCCGATCTCCCCCTGGGACTGCGCGCCGAGGACGTCCAACGGTCGAGGGGGGACTTCGCGCTGGGCGAGCTCGTTCTGGCGGAGCAACTGCCCGACCTGGGGACCGTTCCCGTGGGTGACGATGAGTTCGTGGCCTTCCGCCACGAGCGACGCCAAGGCGGGCGCCGTCCGCCGCATTTGGCCGGCGGCCTCGGTCCAGGAGCCGTCTCCGCCTGCCCGGTTCAGGGCGTTCCCCCCCAACGCGACGACGACCCGGGACATGCGGCTCCGAGGCCGAAGCGAGGGGGGGCCGGGTATAACGGGTGCGGACGACGCGGAGTGGGTTATGGCGGGTGCCGATTCTCGGCACTCATATATACCGGCCCCCGGCTCGCCGATTGTGTCCAACGCAGACGGCCCCCTCTGCCCGCTCGAATTCCGCTACGGCCGTCCCGAGGTCCGTCAGATCTTCTCGCGCGATTCGCGATTGCGGCGGGCGCTCCAGGTCGAGGCCGCGCTCGCGCTCACCGAGGCGGAGCTGGGGATGGTCCCCGCGGAGGCGGCCCGCGCGATCGCGGAGGCGGCCGCGGGGGGCCAGGTGACGCTCGAGCGGGTGGACGCGCTCGAGACGTCGTTGCGCCATGACGTGATGGCGATCACCCGCGCGCTGGCCGAGGCGGCGGGGGGCGGCGGCGGATGGGTCCATTATGGGGCCACCTCGGCCGATATCACGGACACGGCCCTCGCCCTCGAGCTTCAGGCGGCCGCCCGAGTGCTGCACGAGGACCTGAGCGCCCTCGCCACCGCGCTCCTCGACCTCGCCGAAAAGCACCGGACCACGGCCGAGGTCGGCCGGACCCATGGGCAGCACGCCGTGCCGCTCACCTTCGGCTACAAGATGGTCGGCGCGGCCGCCGAAATCGTCCGCCACCGGACCCGTCTGGGCGAGCTTCTGCCGCGGTTGGCCGTGGGGAAGATGGCGGGGGCGGTCGGCACCGGGGCCGGATTCGGGGCCCATGCGGAGGCCGTCGAGAGCGGGGTCATGGAGCGGCTGGGGCTCCAGGCCGACGAGGCCCCGAGCCAGATCGTCGGGCGGGATCGCATCGCCGAGTTCACGAACTTTCTCGCGCTCGTCGCGAGCACCTCGGAACGGCTCGCCACCGAGGTCCGCAATCTCCAGCGGACGGAGATCGCCGAGGTCGCCGAGGCGTTCGACGAGGCGAAACAGGTCGGGAGCTCGACCATGGCCCAGAAGCGCAACCCAATGCTGTCGGAGAACGTCACCTCGCTCGCTCGGCTGGTCCGGGCGTTCGCCCTTCCCCCGATGGAGAACATGGTCCAGTGGCACGAACGGGACCTCGCCAACTCGGCCAACGAGCGGATCGTCCTCCCGCACGCCATCGTTCTCTTGGACGACATTCTCACGAAGCTGACCGACGTCTTCCGTCACTTGGACGTCGATACCGCCCGCATGGCCGCCATGCTGGCCTCCAGCGGAGGCGGACCGATGACCGAGGCGCTCATGCTCGCCCTCACGGCGAAGGGCATGCCTCGGGCGGACGCGCACGAGCTCCTTCGTCGGCTGACACGGGCTTCGGGAAGCGATGAACCGCTCCTCGAGCGGGCGAAGAAGGACTCGGCGGTCCGGGCCCAATTCACGGAGGCAGAGCTCGACGCGATCCTGTCCCCCCACGCCTACGTGGAGGCCGCGGCCGCGAAGACCGACCGGGTCATCCAACGGCTACGAGGCGAACTCTCCGCATGACGGTCGCGCCCGGGGAATGGGTGGCGACGCTCCGCGTGCGCTCCCGTCGGGAGGCGAGCGCCGATCGGCTGCTCCGCGCGCTCGGACCCGAGGCGGAACGCGAGGTCCCCCGGGCCCGGTCGAGCTTGAGCCGTGCTTCGGACCGGGCGGTCGAACTGAGCATACGCGCTCGCGATACCTCGTCCCTCCGCGCCGCGCTCAACACGTATCTCGGGTGGGTCGAGCTCGTCGTGGCCACCGAGCGCGTGGCCGAGGGGGTTTCGCCCCCCGAAGCGCTTATCTGAGCCGCCCGGTCTCGCGCCGCCGTGGCACTCCCCGCGAAGCTCCAGAACGACCTCAAGCAGTTCCAGCGGCTTCAGCAAGACCTGTCGACGGTGGCCCAGCAGCGGCTGCAGATCGACCTCAAGCTCCGCGAGACGACCCACACGCTCGAAGAGCTGAAGACCCTCCCCGAGGACGTGCCGATCTATCGGCCGATCGGCGGGCTCCTCGCCAAGGCGAAGAGCCGCAAGGAGGTCGAGGACCTTCTTACGGAAGAGAAGGAAACCCTCGAGGTCCGGGTCAAGGCGCTGGAACGCCAGGAGAACCACCTCAAGGAGCGGTATACGACCATGCAGCGGGAACTCTCCGAAGCCCTGCAGGCGGCCGGCGCGGTCTCAAGCGGTTCCGCCGGCTCCTCGGCGTAGCGAGCACCGCCGTCGCGCGCGGCTCACACCGAGCGATAGACCAGTTTGTCCCCGATCTCGTTCAACAGGGACCGGGCTCGCGCCGGCAGCGCCCGGCTCGCCGCGATCCGCTTCCGGGCGCGCGCATCAATGGCGGCAATACGCCGTTCGGAGTAGGCGAGGCTCCCCGTCCCACGGATGACGTCCCGGGCCGCCTCGACCTGGGTGGGGGTGGCGGCGGGGTGCCCCAACACCCCCTCCAACGTCGTCCGCCCCCGTTCGTCGGCGCTCGCCCACGCGCGCACGACGAGGAGCGTTCGCTTTCCCTCTATGAGGTCGTTTGCAGTCTTGCCCGCAGCCGCAGCGTCGAAACCGGCTCCCAGGACATCGTCTCGAAGCTGGAAGGCGACCCCCAGGTCGAGACCGACCGATTCCAGCTCCTTGAGCAGCGGGGAACGCCCGCCTCCCAGAATCGCACCGATCCGCAGCGGAGAGGCCACGGTATAGAAGGCCGACTTGAGCCGGTGGACGGTCAGCACGTCCTGTTCGCTCACTTCACCCACGGGGCGGGTCCCGTTCTGGATATCGAGGAGCTGGCCGTAGGCCGTCTCGCGGGTCATCCGGATATACTCTTCGACGGCCCGGAGGCGCCGGTCCGCGGGGCCGGGGGCGGCCAGCAGTCCTTCGACCGTGGACGGTTCCTCGAGGTCCCCCAGCGTGATCCCGATGCCGACGCCGAACTCGGAGGAGTTTCCGAGCTGGTGTCCCGAGGCATGCTCGGTCTCGAACACCCGATGGAGGGTCGGGCCGCCGCGGCGGCTCTCGGCGTGGTCAATGATGTCGTCATGGACGAGCATCCAGGTCTGAAAGTGCTCGAGCGCTGCGGCCGCTGAGAGCGCGGCCCGGGGGTCCCGACCGGACGCCATCCAGTATCCCGCGAGCAGGAGGAGCGCACGGAACCGCTTCCCACCGCGGAGGGTGAACTCCTCGAGGGACTCAACGAACCGGCGGAAGGGGGGCGCGACCCTTCGACGCTCTGCGCGGTAGGTCCGTCGGAGCAACGCCTCGAGGGGAGGTCGGTAACGAAGGAGCTGCTCGAAATCCACAGCCAGTCGCTTCCTTTGACGAATGTACGTATTTAACATGGGGGCCTTTCCACACGCCATGACCTCTCCGGCGTTCACCGAACTCGTGGGCCGGCTCATCGAGGCCATGGGCCAGCAGCTCAGCGCGGTCCGGCCGATCCCGGAGGGGTTGTTGCTCAAGACCGGGGACGGATTTCTCTACGCCTTCCTGGAAGATCCGGCGCAGGTCTCGCTGAGCACTGTTCAACGGCTGATCACCGAGGTCGGGGAGACCCCGATGAAGCTCGCGGTGCTGACCCCGGGCCACTTTCCGTTGGCGCTCACCCAAGAGGTCATCTCCCGTCGCGGGGCGGTGGTCGACTCCGGCCGCTTCGCCGAGCTCGCCCGTGGGCTCGGACTCGGGAGTTATCTCGGAGATGAGCCAAGGGCGGAGCGGCCGCCCACCCGCTCGCGCCTCCTCCCCAGCGCCCAGCAGTTGGACGAGATCATGCACCGGGCGCGCTCGTGGCTCGATTGGGGGGTCCCGGCGCTCGCGTTGAGGTTCTACCGACAGGCGGTGTCGCTCAAACCCGAGTTCGCACCCGCGCGGACCGGGGTCGCCCGCTCGCTCCTCGCCTTGGGCCTCGTCGACGACGCCGACCGCGCGTTTCGGGAGGTCTTGACGAACGACCCCACCAATCTCGATGCCCGGATCGGGGAAGCCGCCGTGCTGGGGGCGCGCGGCCGGACCGAAGAGGAAGTACGGGCGTACCGCAAGCTTCTCGAGGCGGAGCCCACGCATCTCGAGATCCGCGCCCACCTGGTGGCGGCGCTCATCGAAGGGAACGCGTGGCCGGACGCCCGCCGCGAGATCGAGCTGATGCTGAAGAAGACTCCCGAGGACCCCCAGATCCGGTTCCTGCATGCGGCGAGCCTGTGGAAGACGGGCGACACGTCGGGCGGCGACCGGGAACGGGAGCACGCCCGAACGCTCGGCCTCACGCTCGACCGTGAGCGGGCGCTCTGCGAACATCTCGGGCTTCCCCTGCCGGCGTCTGCTCCGGTGGGGACGGCCGCAAAGTCACCCCCTGCCGAGAGGCCGAAGCAGCGGGCCCCGGCGCGGGCCGGTGGACCCAAGAAGGCCCCTCGACCCCCCAAGAGCCGTCCCGCCGGCTCTTCCGCACGCAAACGGAGATAACGGGCCCCGGGGTGGGCCTCCCGTCAGGACGGCTGATGCGCATCCTTTCTCTTCTCCCCAGTGCCACGGAGATCGTCTGCGCCCTGGGTCGCGAGCCCGACCTCGTCGGCCGGAGCGCGGAGTGCGACTACCCGGCGTCGGTCGCCCGACTGCCGGTCGTCATGCGGGCCCGCACGGTCGATTCCGATCGGCCCTCCTCGGAGATCGACGAGCGGGTGCAGGCCGTGCGGGGGTCGGGAGAAAGTCTCTACGAACTCGACCTTGAACGGCTTCGGACGCTGGCCCCGGACGTGGTGTTGACCCAGGATCTGTGTGGTGTCTGCTCGGTGACGGAGGAAGAGGTGGTCCGCGCGTGCCGGTCGTCCGGACTCTCGCCCGCCATCGTCTCTCTCACCCCCCGCCGACTCGAGGACGTCTGGAAGAGCGTCGAACTCATCGGCGAGTCGATCGGCGAGGCCGAGAGCGCCCGACAGCTCGCCGATGCGCTTCGGGCCCGGACTCAGGCGGCGCGACAACGCCGGGGGAGCCCCGCCAAGCTGGGTGTGGTGGAGTGGCTGGACCCGCCCATTCTTGCCGGCCTCTGGGTCCCCGACATGCTCGACGCGGCCGGGGCGACCTCCTGGGGGGCCCGTGCGGGCGAGCCCGGAACGCGAACCACCTGGGAATCGATTCGAGCCGCCCGACCCGACGGTCTCGTGCTCTCCCCGTGCAGCTTTGGGGTGGCGCGGACACGGAGCGAGCTCGAGAGTGCTCCGATCCGCCGCAAGGTGGGTCCTCTCGCCGCTCGTCTCGGGGTCCTCCTGGCCGACGAAGCCTACTTCAGCCGACCGGGGCCCCGACTGGCCGATGGGATCGAGCTGTTGAGGGACCTCTGCGCAGGAACGTCGGTTGGCGGGCCCATGCCTGTCGAGCGCTGGGCGCAGCGAGAGGAGGTCGCGTCCTCGTGACCGGCTGGACGCCAAACCCGAACTACTGGGTCGGACCCGCTCCGCAAGAACGGCATCGATTCTCGACTTCGCCCACGGAGGTGGCGCACATCGTGGTCGCCTTCCTGGTCCTGACGGTCGACATCGCCCTCGTCGAGGGGTTCCTCCGATTTGGGACGGTGCCCGGAGGGATTGGGGCGAACCTCTTCATCGCCGGCCTCGGGTTCGCGGTCCTGGCCGCGCTCTCGGGTTTCGTGGCGCATGAAATGGCGCACAAGGTGGCGGCGCAGCGCTACGGGTTCTGGGCGGAATTTAGAATGTCCCCTGTCGGGCTCCTGCTCTCGCTCGTCACGGCGTACGCGGGGTTCCTCTTCGCGGCGCCGGGCGCCACGGTCGTGAGCGGCATGGGCGATACCCGGGAATGGGGACGCACCAGCCTCGCCGGCCCCGCCCTCAACCTGGTCGAGGGGTCGGCCTTCTTCGCCGCCGGGACCCTGGCGTTCAGCCTCACGCACGGGACGGAGGCGTGGTCGTTCCTCGTTCTGCTCGCCTTCATCAATGGATGGTTCGCCGCGTTCAACCTGATCCCTCTCGGCCCGCTCGACGGTCGAAAGGTACTCCGGTGGAACACCGGCGTGTGGGCCGGGTTCTTTGCCCTGGCTATCGCCTTCACCGCGGGCATGTTCTACGTCGTCGCGTTCACCGGACCTCCCTTCTGAATCACCATGGAGCCCCCCGCGGTGGAGGAGCTTGGGCGCGGCCGCCTGCTTCTGGACCTCGGGTTCCGGGACCACGAGGGACTCATCTCGGCGTATCTCTTGCCCGGAGATACAGGGTGGACGCTGGTGGAGACCGGCCCCGCGAGCTGCCGGGAGCATCTGCTGACGGCGCTGGCACGAGCCGGGGTCGAACCCCAGCAGGTCGAGCGGATCCTTGTAACGCACATCCACCTCGACCACGCGGGCGGTCTGGGCGCGATTGCGGGGACGTTTCCACGCGCCACGATGTACGCCCACACCGACGGAATCCGGCACTTGGTCGATCCCACGCGCCTGATTGCGAGCGCACGGCGGGCCTGGGGCGCGGCGGCCGACCCGCTCTGGGGACCGATTCTCCCCGTCCCCGCGGCGCGCCTGGTGCCACTACAGGGGGGTGAGAGGCTCGACGTCGTCGGGGGCAGCGTCGAGGTCATCGCGACGCCCGGGCACGCGCGGCACCACCTGAGCTTCTTCGACAGTGCGACACGCAGCCTTCTCACGGGCGATTCCGCCGGGGTCCGCGTGACGGGGCTCTGGCGACCTCGCCCGGCGATTCCCCCTCCCGACCTCGACCTGGAGCTACTGTTTTCGAGCCTCGAGCACATGGCGGCCCTCGAACCTGAGCGACTCCTCTACAGCCACTTTGGCGCGGCGGGCGAGGCGGTCGGCGGACTGCGCCGCTACCGGGACACCGTCGTGGAGTGGCGGGACGCCGCTCTGGCGGCGGCGCGGACTTCGGCCACGGTGGAGGCGGTGGCCGGGGCCCTCCAGGAGTATGAAACGCGACAGGCCGCCGCCGACGGTTCCCCTCCCCCGGCGGAGGACCGGGGGACGCTCGTGTCGGGCTATGACCTCGCGGCCCAGGGGCTGCTGCGGTACTTCGAGCTCCGTGGACTCCTGTCGGGGTGACCCGACGTGGTCTTGCCTCCCGAGCGGCGGACGCTACCCACCGTCGCCCTCTTCGCGGCCCGGGTGGTGTATGCGTTCAATTGGTACAACGTGGGCGCGGTTCTACCGCTGATCGGAGGTGGGCTGCACGCGGGGCCGGCACAACTGGGCATTGTGCTGGGCGCGTTCCTCGTCGGCGTTGGGATCTTCCAGGTTCCGGCGGGCTTCGCCTCACTCCGCTGGGGGGCTCGGCGAGTCTCGATGGGAGGCCTCCTTCTCCTCGGTCTGGCCAGTCTGGCTTCCGCGTTCGCACCCTCCTGGCCGGCCCTCGCGGTCCTGCGCTTCTTCGCCGGCGTCGGAGCCGCGTTCTTCTTTTCGCCGGCGTTGAGCCTCATCGCTTCGTACTTTCCGTCCGGCCGCCGCGGCCCAGTGATCGGATTGTACAACGGTGGATTCAGCATGGGCGGCGCGGCCGGCTTGTTCCTGGGGGCGTTCCTGGGAAGCCTGTGGGGTTGGCCGGTCGCGCTCGCCGTGGGAGGCCTGGCAATGCTCATCGCCACGGCGGTGTGTTGGGCGGCGCTCCCACAGGACTCCGCCGAGCCAGCCGCTCCAAGCTTCCAGTCGATTCGCGAGGCAGCGCGCGACGTCCTCCTTTCGCGATCGATCTGGGCGCTTGCACTGTCCCTGACCGGCTTCTGGGGAGCGATCTACATCGTCGCCCAGTACTTCGTGGCCTTCGGCGAGTCGGTCCACACCGAGTGGGGAAATGGCGTCGCCGCCGGGCTCGCCGCGGTGGTGGTGCTCCTCTCGTTCCCGGCCGGGCCGTTGGGGGGTTGGATCGGGGAGCGCGGGCGCGATCGGCGCTGGCTGCTCCTCGCGTTCGGGGGACTAGCGGGGGTCATGACCATCCTGGTCCCGTTTCTAGGACTCATTCCACTCACGGCCGACCTCGTTGGGCTTGGGTTGGTCGACGGCATCGTCTTCGCGATTCTCTACCTCATCCCCACCTATCTTCCCGAGACCCGCGGGGAGGGGCTGGCCCTCGGAGTTGCGGTCGTCAACTCGATCCAGGTCGGGATCGGAAGCGCGCTGGCCGTGCTGTTCGGCTTCCTCGTCGCGCTTGAAGGCTACACGGCAGCCTGGGTCCTGGCCGGTGCGATCGCCCTCCTACTCCTCCCCCTCCTTGGCTGGGTCCGGCCCAACCGTGGAGCAGTCGCGTCGAGCCCCCCGAGTCCCCGCGCCCACTAGCCGGCGGGAGCGGCACCCCGCCAGAGAGCGCTGCCCCATGGCCGACGGCCACATGCTTTTGTAACACGGTCGAGTCCTCCCGAACGCAGCCCCGTGGTGTAGTGGCCAAGCATGCTGGCCTTTGGAGCCGGCGACAGCGGTTCGCATCCGCTCGGGGCTATGGCTCGAATCCGAGTGGGGCTACACCCATGGGCTCCGGCCCCATGAATCCTGGGGCGGGCCCAACGAGGCGGGTTTTCTCGCGCGAAGAGGCAGGGCGCTAATCCCCGGGTGCTTCTCGCGATCGTTGCCCCTCGCACGGGCTGATTGCGCTTCGGTTATCGGTTGCATGCGTCCTTCGACCCGCATGGCAACTGGGGGATCGTCCCTCCCTCAGGACTAAAAGGCAAATCTACCTCTCTGCATCGATGCCCCGGGATTCGGTCCTCGAGTGGCTGCTTGAACCGGACCAGCCGTCGGTCCGGTATCTCGCCTTGACCCGCCTCGTCGGTCGGAAGGAGACCGACCCTGGCGTGCGGGAGGCGAAGAGGCGCATCCCGTCTGTCGGTTGGGCAGCGGAGATCCTTAGCCTCCGCGACCCCGCCGGGTGGTGGGTCCGTGATCGCGGGTGGCTCGAGCCGCGCTTCACCGGGACCCATTGGAACATGTTGGCGCTGGCAGACCTCGGGGCGACGCGTTCTATCCCCGAGGTGGCCGCCTCGGCCGAATATTGGATGGCCAAGTCCCCGCTCCAAGGAGGGGGCGTAGGGGGATTCGGGAAGGGCAAGGGGCATCACTGCTACACCGCCAACATGGTCCGGGGACTCATCCAGCTCGGCTACGCTGACGACCCCCGCGTCAGGAAGACGCTCGATTGGTTGACTAGGACCGCCAACCCAAAGGGGGGCTGGTCGTGCCGATTCGTGAAGGACGGTCCCGCGCCGAGCCGCACGCTTGACGCATGGGAGGGATTGGCGGCCTTCGCCGCCTGTCCTCGCTCAAAGTGGACTCCGGCGATGTCGCTCTGCGTTGAGCGGGCCGCCGAGTATTACCTTGAGCGCCAGCTCCACATGCAGGGGGACCGGTACGAGCCTTGGTACCGCTTCCACTGGCCCGTCCATTACTACTACGACCTCCTGGTCGGACTCGATGTCCTTACCGCGCTGGGCTACGGAAAGGACCCTCGCCTCGGATTCGCACTCGACCTTCTTCGGAGGAAGAGGCGATCAGACGGGCGGTGGGACCTGGACGCGGACCAACCGGACCCAGACCCCGAGACCGCCGCCTTCTGGGCGAAGAACCCTAAAGAGCGTCCTACCCCCCTTTCCTTCGAAACGGCGGGCCAACCGAGCAAGATGATCACCCTTCGAGCGCTGACAGTACTCTCTCGGACGGCGTAGGAGCTGGCCGCTCCGTTCCAAGCGGCCCGGCGAAACCTTCAGCGAAGCCGTGCGCCGCGCGCTCCGGCCCGCATCGCAATCAGTCGACCAGGGTGTTTCACCACCTTCTCGCAATCGATAGCGGTCGGACCACTTCGTCCTCGTGTGGCCCAATTCTTCGCGTACGTGTACCCGGAGAAGAACGGGTACCGCGTTTTTGTCGAGGGGATCGCCGATGTGCACGCAGCGACTCTCGTCGAGGCCGAGCGACGGGCGCGGGAGGTGATCCGTCGAGCGGTGTTTGCCTCCCACCCCGATCGAGTCGCCCAGCCATCTCCGAATGCATCCGCCCTCATCGAGCTCGAGCTGAGGTTGGTACGAGTCCGACGGGGATCACGCTCAGTCTCCCCAGCCGGACTTCCCGCCGTGGAGAACAGAAAAGATTGATTCGGCCGAATGTGATGCAGCACGCGGGCCCAGATGCCTCGGACGAGCCTCCGGCCGGGATGGTCGCTTGCCCTGGGAATCTCCGGAATCGTCCTCCTTCTCGCTTCGGTTGGACTCGGCTGGTGGGATGTACAGACCTCTATCGACCCGTGGACCATCGCCGGCCACGAGTATCGCTTCGACGCGACCTCCACGTTCCTTCCGGGTCCCTTTGCTCGGGAGCATTGTTCGACGAACAACACGTCGATGCCAGGCTGGGGGTACATCTGTGCGAATACGGAACCCAACGGCTTCCTCGACCCTTATGCGAACCCCGAACTGCACACCACCCAGGTGGCAGCCCTGTATTCGGCGCTCGAGCTCCTTCTCCTGCTGACGGTCATCGTTGTGGCTGTTGGCGTGGCGCTCCTGAGCCCGCTCTGGATCCGGCGGGGTCGGCCGAGGGCGCAGACGCTCCGTGTCGGTTGGTGGTTCCTCCTCGTGGCGGCCCTTCTCGCGCTCGCCCTGCCCACATGGGTCGCCGTTGCGCAACCGATTGCGATAGGTCAGGACGAGGTGACCAGCGGGAATACGTCGCCTCCGCCCGGCGGTGCCCACTCGTTCTGGGGCTCGTGTGGCGGCTCCGCGACCCCGTGCGGTATGGAGAATGTCACCATGACGTGGGGGGCGGGGCTCGGTTGGTTCACCTGCTTGGGCGCGGGAATCTTCTTCCTCGGCCTCGTCGTCCAAGCTCGGTCCGTTCTCCGGCGGCCTTCTCCACCCGCCTAGCGCGAATCCCGCTTGCCCATCGACGCTCCAGTAGCGCGGGCCTCGAGCTCTCCGACGATCGGCGCGGGTCGACGTACGCTCCGAGCCGGAGCAGCGGTTCGCCACCGCGCTCCCCTGGGGGGGAAGGTTCACCCTGGGTCACGTACCGCCATCGGAGGCGGCCTAGAATCCCAAGTTCTCCGGGACGAGGATGATCGATATCCGCCCGGGCTGGAACTCTCGATTGACTAGCAACACTTTCGCGATGGCGGAGCCGGCTCCGTAGACCTTCTTCGCCCTCGCATCCTCAAGCGGGAAAGTGTGCTGTTCCAGTCGCTCCACGGCCTCCGTGAGGTCTCGAACAATCTTTTGCGTACCCGCGACCCAGATGACCCTACGTGCACCGTAGGCATAGGGGCCCAACTGGCTCCCGGTCGCCGAGGCGATGACCACCTCTCCTCGCTCCGTAATGGCGTGGACGCTGCCGATGACGACGTCGGGGGCGGCTCCCAGGCGACGGGCCTCGGAGGTCTTTCCTTCCTTCATCAGCTGGGTCAGTTCCCCCCGAACCGGGTGGAATCGCGTCGAGCGCTGTATCTCGGTGTCGAGCCCGAGCTGGGTCAGCGTCTGCGAAGTCACCGTGAGCACCTCCGACCCCTCGGGGATCAGTCCGAGGACGGCGGCCCGGGCCTCCTCCCGATCCCGCACCAGGCGAACCTCGATGCCATTCGTCCGCAAGGCGCCGGCCGCCCGTTCCACCCGGTCGGAGGACGCAGGGAGCGAGAACCGGGCCAACGCGGGGCCGGATGCAAGGGACGGAAAGGCAGTCGGGAACGTCACGGGCTCCGCAGAGGCGAGGGTCGAATTCGACATGGCAATTACTATATTCCGTATAGTATTTATACAATCCAATGTGAATCAACGCACTAACTTCCCCTCTGGTTAGTGGTCTCATGTGGGACCAATCCTTGATAGGAAACATGTCGCAATGTCTATTAGTTCCCCATCTATAGTGCTATCACTGGAAATGACCGGCCACCTCGCGGAAGATCGGACCATGCGCGCACGGGAGTCGCGCCGTCCCCCGGCAGGGCACGTTGGATGCCCGATTGGGGAGCTCTTCGCGATGCTCGGTCAGACTCACATGCTCGGGGTGATCCACGCCTTCGACCTCGCGAAGGGCAAGCCGGTCCGATTCCGGGACCTCTCGGGGCAACTCCACATCTCCCCGAAGACGCTCAGCGTGCGCCTTCGGACGCTTGTCGAGGCAGGTTTCCTTACACGCCGGTCGTACAATGAGATCCCGCCCCGAGTGGAGTATGAGCCGACCCGGAAGATCGCCGAGCTTGCCCCCGTGTTCGCCTTGCTCGGGGAGTGGGCCGCAAGGAATTCTCTAACGGCGGTTCCGGTCATCTCCGTGACCGGGAAAGTACCTTCGCCGACCCGGATGGCCGTGCTCGAAGGCGGAACCGCTTAGGCGGTCGAGTCACTCCACCAATCGATACCGCTCGATCTGACCGGGCTCCAGCACGACCTTCCGTTCTCGGACGAGCCACTCGAGGGCCATCCGGAGGTCTTCCTCATCTGCGCCCCATTTGGAGAGATAGTGTGCGAGTCCGCTCAGGGTCGAAGCGCCGTTGACCCGGATGTACTCCTGGACTTCCTCCGCAAATCGAGGAGGCATCGGAAACGATACGGTCGCCGGATTACAAGCCAGTTGTGTGGCGTGGGAAGCCGCGCACATCGACGGACGGATTGGAGATTCGTGCCTGCCCAGTCGGGGCCTTGGCGTGCCGAGGGTCCAAATAGCTGAGCTCGCTCATCGACCGGGGAGAGCACGATGCATCTGGCGACGGTCATCGTCGGCGCAATCATCGCGGCCGTCGGAGCCCTGCTGACCTTGACCGGAGGGGTCATCGCCGGCTTCGACCTCCTTTCCCTGGCCGGGTGTGGCGCCGGGTCGACGTGCCTCTATGGCTTCGGCGGCGCGACGGTCGGCGGAATCGTGTTCATCGCTGGACTTTCGTATCTCGTGCGGGGATTCATCCAACCCGCCACGCCGAACATGCGAATGATGCCCCAGATGATGATGCCCCCCGGAATGGCGATGATGGGCGCTCCGGTCTACCCCGGGTCCGTTCCGACGTCCTCGGCGGCTGCGACCACGTTGGGTGGAGCCCCCGGTCCGGTCGTTTTCTGTTCCGCCTGTGGGACGGCGAATGTGCCCGAGGCCACGTTCTGCCATCGATGCGGCAAGCCCATCGCTCGCCCGGGGAGCGCGCCGAGCCCTCCGCCCCCGCCGTGACTGGCGGGATTGGGGGGGCGGGTCTCCCAGCCGCGCGTATCGAAAGTTCGTGCGCTTGGGCGGGCGCCCGGAGTCCTTACCCGCAGTCCATCCCTACAGCTCGGCGCAAAGGATCGGCTCGCTACTCGGACTGCCCCAGCCGGAAGAGGCGCCGAGCGTTGCCGCCGAGAATCGCCTCACGGTCCGGTTCTGGAAGGTCAAGGCCGGTGACGAGCGAGACGGCGAGGTCGATCGACTCGAGGGGCCAGTCCGAGCCGTAGAGAATGCGCGAGGTCGATCCGATCTCGGCGATGGCCTGCCCGAGACGGTCGCGGGCGCGGGCGACGAGCCGGGGGAAATGCGGGAGGCGAGGGTCCCACAGCACGCCGGACGTATCGGTGTAGACGTTCGCATTCTTGTAGACCAGCTCGGCGGCTTCCTCGATCCACGGATTCCCGAGGTGGCAGAGGACCATGGGAATCTCCCGATAGCGCACCGCGACCTCGTCGACCTCGATGGGGCGCGCGAACTTGACGAGACCGTCGGCGGAGAGCGTATCGCCCTGGTGGAACATGACGACGAGCCGACGGCGCGCGGCGAACTCGTACAGCGGGGCCAACCGCGGGTCGTGCGGATAGAAATGCTGGTAGCCCGGGTACAGCTTGAGCGCGACGAGCTCGGGCACATCTTCCCAGCGCCGGACCGCGTCCCGCACCGCGTCGATCCCCTGCGTCGGGTCGACGGTCGATGTCCGGAGGAGCCGGCCTCCACTCGCGTCGCGCATCGCCTCGCCCTCGCGCAGGGTCTCGGCCACCGAGGGGCTTTCGTTGAGCTGGAGCAGGACCCCGTGACCGATTCCCTGGGCGTCCAGCTCCGCCAGGAGCCCTCGCACGGTGAAATCGACGTGGGAGGAGTACGAATTGCGGGAGAGGTCGGGCCAGTACTGGGAAAGGTGCAGGTGCACATCGACCCGCTTCCCGGCTCGGGCCGGGACCCCACGGCGACCTGCCGCTGGGGGTTTCTTAGACGGACTCTTCGATTTCGCCGGCAACTGGCTTCCCCACGAGCTTCGGCGCGTAGTTCGACAGGATCTCGAGGTGCTTCGCGACGTCGGCTTCCGTATGCTGGACCGAGAGGGTCCACTGCTCGTCCGGGCCGGTCCCCGATGGGATGAGGTTGTGGTTGAGCCCCAGGTAGTAGTAGAGGATCGACCGGTCCCCGTCGACGGTCAGGAAATCCCGCCAGTTCCGGACGGGGTGGTCCGTAAAGTAGACGGTGCCCGACACCCCGTCGGCGGAGACGATGGCCGTCACTCCGGCGTCGTGGAGCACCTCCTCGTACCCTCGGGCCAATTGGCGATTGAGACTCGTTGAGCGGTCGAGAGCTTCTTCCGTGAGGATCTCGTCCAGGCACACGCGGGCCGCGGCCATCGCGAGCGGATTCGAGTTGTAGGTCCCCGCATGGGCGACCCGCCGCGGACCCACCTTGTCCATGATCCCCTCTCGGGCAGTGATCACCGACAACGGAACTCCCGAGGCGATCGACTTTCCTAGGGTCAACATATCGGGTTTGACACCGAGGCGTCCCGCGCCTCCGTGGAGGTACTTGGCCCCGGTCTTGATCTCGTCGAAGATGAGGAGGGCCCCCACCTCGTCGCAGAGCTCGCGAATCCCCGGGAAGAACTCCGGGTCCGGCAGGATGAAGCCCATGTTCATCGGAATCGGTTCGGCGATCACCGCTGCGAGGTCGTTCGCATGCTCGCGAATGATCTCCCGTACCGCGTCCAGGTCGTTGAACGGGGCCACGAGGGTCTTTCCGACGACGTCGGGAAGCAACCCAGGCCCGGCGGGGACCGAATGTGGGCGGTGCGCCGGCCCCGCGGCCTCGGCGGTGGGCTTCACCCCCACGAGGAGTGTGTCGTGCGAGCCGTGGTAGCAGCCTTCGAACTTGAGGACATACGGGCGCCCCATGTACGCCCGGGCCATCCGGAGTGCGTGGTGGGTCGCCTCGAGGCCCGTCGTGCTGAACCTCAGCTTGGCCGTCCCAAAGCGTCGGCAGATCCGTTCGGCGATTGCCGGTGTGTGCTCCCACTCGTAGCCGTAGACGCTCCCCTCGCCGATCTGGCGCTGGAGAGCTGCCACGACCTTCGGGTGGGCATGACCGCTCTGGAGCGAGCCGAAGGCCATGTTGAAATCGAGGTAGTCGATCCCGTCGGCGTCCCAGATATGGACCCCCTTCGAGCGCTGGACGTAGAACGGGTAAGGCTCGACGAATCGGTAATTGCTGTGGACCCCGAGCGGACTCCACTTCGCCGCTCGCTCCCACAGGGCCTTCGACTTCGGGGTACGACGCACATAGTCTGCGTGGGCGTCGGCCAGCTTCGAATCCAGCGTCCTCCCCCCTCGTGCGCGACGGCGAACCGCCCTCGCTGGCGCTCGCCACAGCCCGGGGCTAATAATACTCGCCGGGGAAACCCTGCTGGCGGCCGCGTGGCCCGCCGTTCGTTGGATACCCCCTGTACCGACCGGGACCGGTCGACGGACCTTCCGGGCGGAGGAACGAATTGATATCGGGTCCCGGTGCTTATGGCGGCGGCGAACGCCCATGACCGAGGAGTGGCTCAGCTTCAGCGATGCCCCCCGCATCCTGACTCCCCCGCCGGGCCCGGGGTCCCGAAAGCTCCTCGACGTCCAGGGACGCCTCGAGACGGACGCCGTGGTCTACTCCAAGTACTTCCCCATCGCCCTGCGGGAGGCCCGAGGTTCGACGGTAGAGGACGTCGACGGAAACCGCTTCATCGACTGGGTGGCGGGGGTATCGGTCCTCAACCTCGGTCACCGGCATCCCCGGTTGGTCGCCGCCCTGGAGCAGCAGTTGAACCGGCTCTGGCACTCCCTGGAGTTGCCAACCGAGGCGCGGGTCGAGTTCCTGGAAGAGCTGGTCCGGGCGCTCCCCGGCGAGTTGAACGGCCATGCCCGAGTGCTGTTCACGGTCACGGGAGGCGACGCCGTCGAGACTGCGGTCAGCCTCGCGGACCAGGCGACGGGCCGCCACGGGACGGTCACCTTCTCGGGCGCGTACCATGGCGTCCACGGAGGCGCGGTGAACCTCACGAGCGGACGCCGCTATCACACGACTTCCGCCTTCCATGGGGGGGCCGTGGTCCGCGTCCCGTATCCCGATCCGTATCGGCCGGTCCTCGGCCGGGGCGACAGCGCGGAGGGGGTCTTGCGGTACCTCGAGCACCTGGCGAACGACCCCCACTCGGGCGTCGACCAGATGTCCGCCGTCCTGGTCGAGCCGATTCTGGGAGAGGGGGGGTATGTGGTTCCGCCCGACGACTTTCTGCCCGCGCTGCGGGAGTTCTGCGACCGTCACGAGTTATTGCTCATCGCCGATGAGATTCAAACGGGACTCGGCCGCACGGGAAAGATGTGGGCGGTCGAGCACTGGAACGTGACCCCAGATATCCTCTGCATCGCGAAGACGATCGGCGGAGGCATTCCGGTCTCCATGGTCGCGTACCGGGACGACCTGGTCCGAGAGTTGCCACGGGGGTTCCACCTGGGGACCTACCGCGGCAATCCGCTCGCCCTCGCGGTCGGCACCCAGGTGCTTCGGGTCCTCCGAGAGACGGACGTGATCCCACGCACTGCAAAGCGCGGCACCAAGGTCCTCGACCACTTGCAACGCCTCGCGTCCGACCACGCGGCGATCGGTGACGTGCGCGGAAAGGGGTTCATGATCGGGGTGGAGTTCGTGAAGGACCGCCGCACGAAGGTCCCCTGGCCGGAACGCGCGCGGGCGATGCGCCATGAGCTCTTCCAGCGGGGGCTCCTCATGCACACGTGCGGAGGGTACGACCAGTGCCTCCGATTCATGTCGCCGCTTACGATCGAGGATGAACTCTTGGGCCGGGGGCTGCGGCTCTTCGGGGACGCCCTCGATGCATTGGAGGAGGCCCCGGCGGGGCCTCGGTCCATCCCACCGCTCGTGGGCCATCTCCCCCGTCGGGCGGTCCGGGAGGGTCTCCCCGAGCCCCGACTTCCCGGTCCCCTACACCCCGAGCCGGCGGTGCCTCCCCCCGGACCACATCTGGACTGAGTCGGGGGCCTCCCGACCTCTCCGATCGGTGGCGGACCCCCTTCCGCTGGGTTTTTCTTGCAAGAGCACTTGGGACTCCACGGCCGGTGACGGTGTTGGGAACACGACGGATGCCTCGGGGCGCGCACCCGACCTTCGCCCGCCGAACTTTGTCCCTGTTCTGTTACCTGGCGGCGACTGCCCCAAGCTTGCTCGCTGCCGGTGCCATGGCTTCCGGCCACCCCGTGAGCTTCGGCTCCCTTCCCCCGGCCCTCGGCGTTCCCGCACCGACCACGAACACCTCCACGCTGGACCTCGGGATGCCGCTCAACGCCTCCGTCAACGTTTCGCAGATCACCGGGGGTTCGGGGAACCCCGCCAACCTGAACTTCACGTGGCTGGGCCTCCCCGCCAATTGCACGACCCAGAACGTCTCGAACTACACCTGCTTCCCGACCGCCGCCGGGACGGTCTCGATCTCCGTCAAAGTCACCGACACTTCCGACTCCCGAACGGCGACCTCGGTGGCTGTGAACATCACGGTGAATACCGACCCGGTGCTTACGAGTTTCACCGTGACCCCGACGAGCGTCGGCGTCAACGGTTCACTGACCTTTACAGCGGTCGCCTCGGGGGGAACGGCGCCGCTGACCTACCTCTACTCCGGCCTACCGAGCGGCTGTAGCGGCAATACCTCGACCCTCACGTGCACTCCCCGGGTCGCCCAAGCGTACAAGGTGTTCGTGACGGCGGTCGACGCGCTCGGCATGAGCTCCAGCGCCACGCTCAACGTGAGCGTCAACGTCACCGCGGCCACCAAGACCACGGCCAGCTCCGGCCCGACGGCGGTCGAGTGGGGCATCATTGTCGCCATCCTTGTCGTCGGGTTCGCCGTGAGCGCCGTCCTCTTCGTTCGGGCACGCCGGGAGGAGCGGCAGACGTACGGACGACGGCCCCCACCCACGCCGCCGGGAACGGGATCGATGCCTCCGTCCAGCTCGGCGGGAACGCCGCCGCCCCCTTCGCCTCCCTCGGGTTGACGGGCAGACTGCTCAGCCGAAGTTTACGGAGACCAGCTTCACTTCCGTCATTTCGTGCATGGCGTAGCGGAGTCCCTCGCGACCGAGGCCGCTTTCCCGCACGCCCCCGAACGGGAGGGCGTCCCAACGGAGGTTCGTCGGGTCGTTCACGTGAACGCCTCCCGCCCGGACCCGTCGCACGAACTCGAAGGCCCGGCGAAGGTCATTGGTGTAGATCGCGGCCTGGAGACCATAGGAGGTCCCATTCGCGATCCGGACCGCGTCGTCGAGGTCGTGGAATCGGAGGATCGGCGCCAGCGGACCGAACGGTTCTTCGCGGGCCGCGGCCGCGTCGGGAGGGACGTGGTCGAGGACCGTCGGTCGGAAGAACCACCCCGGGGCGAGCTCGTCGACCCGGGTGCCCCCCGTCAGGAGGTTGGCGTGGCGTCCTTCGGCATCCTCGATGAGACGGTCCAGCCGGTCGAGCGTGTCGGGGGTCACGACCGGCCCGACCTGCGTCGACTCCTCGAGGGCCCGACCGACCTTGAGGCTCCCCACGGCCTCGGTGAAGCGGGCGGCGAACCGGTCGGCAATGCTCTCCGCGACGAGCACGCGCTTCGACGCCGTGCAGACCTGGCCCGAGTAG
>DASRSW010000034.1:0-5532 GCA_035656275.1 Thermoplasmata archaeon | reverse complement strand
GACGAACGACGTGCTGGGGGGGGGCGTGGGTGGGGTGATGGGGGTTCCGTGCGTGGCGACGGACGACGGGGTCAGGACCCCGCCGCCGAGCGCCAATACTCCGATCACGACTCCCATCGCGGCCATATGGTACCAAATCTGTGTCCGCATTGGCATCTCCTGCCGCAGGGACTCTCTCGGACACCGATAGACCCCCCGTCAAGCCGAAATGACCTGCGCCCTCCCCGACGCGGAGCCCTGCCAGCGCTCGGGTCGGAATCACTAGGGCGACCTCGCCCGCGGCGGATCATCGCGCTCTCGCGATTTGGATATGGGGAGGACCGGCGGTCTGGGGTCAGATAGGCAAGAACGCCCGGGGCGATTGACTAAAGTCAAACGCCTCGGAGAGGTCGTTGGCGGCGCCATCGCGCGGCGCGAGGGGCGCGAGGCCGAACCGGTTTTCGATGAAGCGCAGGATCGAGGTGTGGTCGTTCGTCGTGGAGTCGAGGAAACCGGCCCGCGCGTACGGGGAGATCACGAGACAGGGCACGCGGAATCCGTACCCTTCGGCGTCGACCTGGGGCGGAGCGACGTGGTCGTAGAAGCCTCCAAAATCGTCCCAGGTGACAAAGATGGCCGCCGAATTCCAGAACGGACTCCGACCGACCGCGTTGACGATGTCGTCGGCCACGGAGTTCTCTCCGGCCTGGATGTTCGACGGAGGATGTTCGGTCCCTCCCGGCGCTCCGATGATCCAGCTGACGTCCGCCAGGTTTCCCGCGGCCAGGTCGGTGGGGAAGCTCGCCGCGCTCGCGAAATTCGACTGCGCCGACTTCCGCTGCTGGATGTATTCGAAGCGCTCGTACCACCGCGTAAAGCCGTAGACCTTCCACGAGAGCCCCTTGGTGTCCAGCGATTGGAACACGGGGGGAAAGGTAAGGGTCGCGGGGACGTTGTCGTCGCGCAGCCCGCCCGCCGTGCCGGCCACGAGGAAGAGGTGGTTGGGGGCGCTCTCGGTCATCGCCGACGTGAAGTAGCGCTGGCAGAGCGTGTAGGAGTCGGCCGCCTTCCAGTACCGGGGGAGGTCCGGGCGCTCAAAATACGCCATGGTCCCGGGTCCGCCCTCGGTGTAGACGAACCCGTCCATCTTCCCCGCGTTGTAGTCCCCGTGGGCGGACGCCCAGTTGTGACTCATATCGGGCGGAGTGAGGGTCGGCGAGCGGAAGGGGGGCGTGCACTGCGTCGAGCCCCGGGAATCGGGAAGGCAGATCGTACGACCCGCGAGTCCGTCCGCGTTCGGGTACATTCCGAAGTAGTTGTCGAAGCTGTGATTCTCCTGGAGCACGACCACGACCTTGGAGATGGGAGACGGCGGTGCAGCCGCTGGACGGGGGGTCCGAGGGAGGCGCTTCGGAGTTCGGCGGCGCGGGGGGCGTTTCATTTCCCAATCCTCCGGAACGGTGCGGACGCGTTGGGCCGAAGAGAACCTGCGTCCGACAAACGCGCTCAGCCTTCAACGATGGTCAGGACGGGTTAAGGGTTTTTGCGCGCCCGGGCAGCGCCGTTCCGCCGGGCGCGCCTCCCTCGTTTAGCCGTCGGGACCTCAAAGATCTGGAGTCGTACACCAGCGGGCACTGACTCGGCTGTGTCCATCGACCCATACTGGGACAACGCCCACTCCCTCAGCGAGCGCATCACCGACCGATGGGTCCGCAGGGGAACGGCGCGCATTCGTGAGTACACTCGAAGGTTGAGGTAATGGAGCGCCTCCCGGACCGTTACCGGCTCGGTCCACACCCGGCGGAGGGGGGGCGAGAGCGCTCGCGCCCCCCGCTGGCGAAGGAATCGAACTATTGTCTCCGGACGCCGGACCCCCGGATGCCCCGGTCCCCTCCCCCTCGGAAACGCCAGCCGGTCGTACCGGTCGGAGATTCGCCGGAGGTCGGGCCCTCCCTCGGTCTTCCCACTCAGCAGGAAGCCTCCGGGCCTCACCACGCGGAGGCATTCGTCGAGGGCGGCGCGCCAGCCAGGGACGAGGTGGAGTACGTGCACCCAATAGACCCCATCGAACGATCCATCCGGAAAGGGGAGGTGCAGCGCATCGCCTCGGATCGGGTCGATGGCGAGCCAGGGCTTCGAGCGAAGGCGTTCCCGCAGCTGACTGAGCATTCCCCGCGAGAGGTCCACGCCCACGACACGGTATCCTTCGCGCACCATCATCGAGGCGAACCGCCCCGTGCCCACTCCCACCTCGAGCAGCCGGGGGAATCGCCGTGAGGGGAAGCGTCGTGCCAGCGCGTGGATCGGCTTGGACGCCTCGTCGGGATCGAGGGTCCGGGTCTGGTCGTACCAAGGCGCGATCCGGTCGAACGTGGCGGGGGGCACGTGGGGCTGAGCTCCCCGAGCGGAAATCGATTCAGGTGGACGTCCCGGATGTGGCGAAGCTCGTGCGCGCTGACCCGGGACGAGTGCGCGAGCGGCGGGGAAGCCCTTAGGGAGATCGGCGCGGGCTGCGCAGCGCCGCGCCGATGAGGTCGGTCGGGGTCACGATACCCACCAGGCGACGGCCCTCGACGACCGGTAGCCGGCTGATGGAATTCTCGGCCATGACCTCCATGGCCAACTCCAGCGGGGCGTCGGAGCGCACGACGAACGGAGGCCGAGACATTGCTTGCTCGACGGCGGTGGTGTCCAAGGCCTGGCGAAGCTTCGCCAGCGACTCGATGGGCTGGTCTCCCAAGCCCACCATGAGCACGTCGAGGAGCCCCTTCACATCCGGGAGGTTCACGGGGACGGCCAACCGCCGGGCGAGATCCTTCTGGCTCACCACACCCAACACATTGCCCGCCCCGTCCACGACGGGGAGCCCCGAGACCTCGTTCGTTCGCAGGAGGAGAAGCGCCTCCGTCAACGTCGCGGCGGCCCCGACAGAAACGGGCCTCCGGTTCATGACGTCGCCGACGGTGACGTTGTACGCAAGAGGGATCTGGACGCTTCCCGACGAGGTCGATCGCGCGGCCCGCGGTCGGGCTGCCGGGCGGGAGGCCCTACGCCGTGTCGAGCGAGACCGGGCGGGGCGTCGTTTCGGGGAGGCACGCATCTTTCGGCCCGCGGACCGAGCCTTCGACGTTCGCCGGGGCATGGCCGGTCCAGTCACCGCGGGGACTTTGCCTTTCCGGTGGCCACAACCCCCCGAAGCGCACCACCGAGCTACCAGATCCCTGGCGGCGCCGTGCGCATCGCGTGGGCCCAAATCTCGCCGCGACGTGGAGGGGATCGGGGACCGTTCGGCCCGTGGAATCCCGATGGCGGGCTAATGTACGGCTCGACCCCCTTCGGGTCGATGGTCGACTCGTCGAGCCGCCTGGCGCGCGCCGTCCTGAAAGAGAACCTCAAGGTCAAGAAGGGAGAGTCCGTCGTCATCGAGTCTTGGACTCACGCCCTCCCCTACGCCCGAGCGTTCGTGGAGGAGGCGCGGCGTCTGGGGGCCCGGCCCACCGTTCTGTACGAGGACGAGGAGGCCTGGTGGAATGCCGTCGGGGCCAAGCAGTACTCGAGCGTGGGGGCCCTCTCCGACGTCGAGCGCGCGGCCATCAAGTCGGCGGACGTCTTCATCTACTTCTGGGGACCGGAGGACCGCCCCCGGGTCAACAAACTTCCGGACTCCGCCCAGGAGCGGGTCGTCGGCTGGAACGAGGAGTGGTACCGCCTGGCTCGCAAGAGCGGCCTCCGGGGCTGCCGGATGAGCGTGGCCCAGGCGACCGACCCGGCCGCAGCGGCGTTCGGCCTCGACGGCGCCGCCTGGCGAAGCCGCCTGCTCGAGGCGGGAGCGGGGGAGACCCGGCCGATGATCGCGAAGGGGAATGCCTTCATGCGGGCGCTGGACCGGGCGGACGAGGTCCGCATCCGCCATCCCAACGGTACCGACCTCACGTTCCAGCTCGAGGGTCTCCACCATCGGGTCGACGTCGGCATGGTCGACGACGAAGCCATGAAGCGGCCCTACGGGATGCTGACCAACAACCCGAGCGGTCAGGTGCTGGTCGCCGTCGACCGGAGCCGGGCGAACGGTCGGTTCGTCTCGAACCGGGCCGTCTACCTCGGCCCCAACCGCTTCGGCGACGTCGACTGGAAGTTCTCAGACGGAAAGCTCGTCGAACAGTCCATCGGACTCGGGGGGGACGTCTTCCAGAAGGAGTTCGCCGCGGCACCCGCCAAGGGCCGGGACATGCTCGGCTACTTCTCGCTGGGTCTCAACCCCGGGTCTCGGGACCTTCCTCCCGTCGAAGACACCGAAGAGGGCGCGATCCTCATCGGGATCGGGAGCAACGGGATGGCGGGCGGGCGGGTCCGGATCCCGTTCGTCGGCTATGCGCTCCTCGGCGAGGGACTCATCGAGCTCGACGGGAAGCCGGTCGCGAAGGGTGGCCGAGTCCTGACCGGCTAAGGTCCGCTGGCCGGGCCACCCGGCTCACTCCGTGTAGCGGACCGCCTCGCTCGGGGGAAGTCGGGCCGCCCGGGCCGAGGGACCGAGGATGGCGAGGATCGTGAGCGCATAGGCGACCGCGACGACGAGCCCCACGGTCGCCCACGGGACCGCGAACGTGAGCCCGTTCCCGCTGGTGCTCGACGCTTCGTAGACCAGCAGGATTCCGAGGACCGTTCCGGCGAAGATGCCGAGGAGGGAGACGTAGGAGAACTCGAGGAAGAACGTGGCGAAGATATGGCTGCGGCGGAACCCTCCCGCCCTCAGCATGCCGATCTCCCGCCGCCGCTCGACCACGGCGCGGAGCGCCACGATCCCCATCGCGGCGATGCCGACGCCGAGCCCGAGCGCCACGAAGATCTCGAGAAGGCCGATGACCGCCTGGAACGACTGGATGGTGGCGGCGAGGATCTGGTCAAAGTCGTAGAGGACGAGTCCGTCGGCGAAGAACGCCGACTTGAGCGCCTGCGCCACGTGCACGTGCGAGAGCCCCGAGGCGACCGTGAGGAGGGTGCCCGTGACGTTTGAGTAGCCGAGGAGGCCCGCCTCGGTCGGATTGAGCCAGACCCCCGAGAGGAGCGACCCCGTGAGGATGCCGATGACGGTGACGTTCGCGGAGCGCCCGGCGAGGGCGTTGCGGATCTCCAGGGTCCCCCCGACCCTCACGACCGGATGGGGGCCGTTGACGCCGAGCGACCCCGGCCCATTGTACCCCGAGTCGACCACGGCCGTAAGTGGCGTACTCTCCAATTCCTGCCACGTGGCCCGGTCGCCCTGGCCCCCCTGCGTGGCGGAGAACGTGAACCCGTTCGTAGCATAGAAGTCGGTCGCCCCCGCGAGGCCCGTCGGGGCGCTGAAGACGCTATCCACGAACCCGTACCAGGTTGGACCGAAGGAGGTACTGTTGACCTCGGCGCCGCCGGTGACGAGGGGAACGACGGCCGCGAGCTGGGGGGAGAGCGTGCCGTTGGCCCGGACCTCGCTCGCGAGCGTGGGGACCGAGACGCTCGTCGTGCCAAAGAAGGAGTAGCCCCCCGACTGCGCGCCGATGGAGTCGTTGAGGTTCG
>DASRSW010000033.1:0-31073 GCA_035656275.1 Thermoplasmata archaeon | reverse complement strand
GGCGGGGTTCCTCGGGGCCGGGTTCATGCGGGTCGGTCTCAAGAATCGGCCGATCGCGATGAAGATGGCGGCGCTGAGCGGGAAGAACGTCTCCTCGAAGTTCGAGGGAGCGGCGGCGAGCGGCCAGACACCGCCCGGCGTCGGCCGCTTCGAGTAGGCTCGCCCGCGGGTCAGAATTCGCCGAGCCGCTTCTGGACTTTGCGACGCGATGCCGGCTCCGTAGAGGGCGGCGTGTCGGAGGGTTTCGGCTCTTCGACGGCGGGCTCCGCGGCGAGGGGGACGGGCTTCGACGCCGGCAGGGCATCCCGCAACATGGCCTCGACCGCCGCCCCTTCCGGATCCAGGCCCGTCAGCGCCGCGAGGTCCTCGGCGGTGAGCTCGAGCGAGCGAATGACCGCGCGCCGAAGTGCGAGGCGTCGTGGGTCTTCCGGGCGCCGGGTTCCGGTGGGGCGGAAGAGCTGGTCCAGGAATGGCAACGTGGAATCCCATGCTTTCCGGCGGGACTGGTGGAAGTGGTGTCCGGCTTTGAGGAGGAGCGACTGCCTCGACCCCCGCATGACCTTCGACTGCCCCATCGCCCCAAGGAACTGTGGGAAGGCCGTCACCACCCGGGGCGCGGAGCCTTCCTCGTCGACCAGGTCGAGGCCGAGGCCCCCCGCCATCGTCTCGGTGGCGTAGCTCCAGAGGGAGAACACCCGCTGACGGCGAGCCCGATTGAGGAACAGGTCCGCCTGCGCCAGTCGTTCGAGCGCGGCAGAGCGCGTGCGGGGAGGTAGGGGCGTTCGCACAAGACTTTCCTCAAACCACGGCAGGAGCGTGTCGGGTGTCGCATCCAGACGGTTGGAGATCTCGACGGAGTGGTAGAACCGCGGCTCCGTGAGGACCTCTTCGACGAGCTGGCCGGCGTCGGACTGCAGGTCCCGACCGCCGAGGAGTGGGCCGACCTCGGTGCCCGGCGGCAGGAGCGCCACCGCCTCGAGGTCGTTGAGGGCGGCCCGCAGGTCTCCCTGACTTCGTTCGACGATACGCTCCAAGGTTGGCCCTTCGACTCGGAACCCTTCCTTCAGCACCACGCGGCGAAGGAGCGTTTTCACGTCCGCGAGCCGCGCGGGCTCGAACGCGATCGACTGGACCTGGAAGCGGAACACCGGAGAGTATCGCGTGAGCGGCTTTGGGTCATTCACGGTGAGCACCAGCGGCTGGCGAGTCTCCTTGACCAGCCGGGCGATCGTGCCAAGTCCGCCGCGGTCGGAAGAGTCGTGTACGACCTGCCCCTCCCTCCAATCGGCGAGGTCCCGCTGAGCCGGTCCGAGCCGCGTCCATGCCCCCCGACCGGCCGTCGCGGGCACGTCTTCCCAACTCTCAAAGTCCCGAGGAGCGCCGGGTCGGCCCAGTCCCCACGCCTTGCCGAGGGCTTCGACGGTACCGTAGCGGGTTCGTAGGAATTCTCTCAGGGGCTGGGGTGTGCGAGGACGGGGTCGCTCCTCGCCCACCCGGCCGGAAAGGGAGTCTGCCTCGTCAAGGAGGATGAGCGTTCGCTCTCCCCCCTTCGTGCCCCGGTAGACGCCGGCCGTCCCGAGGGTGTTCGTCATGGACGCACGGCCGGCTATCCCCTCGATGGCGGTTTGGTTCCGGGCATCGGAGGCGTTCATCTCGACGACCGTCCACCTCTGGTCCGCGGCGAGCGCGAGCGCGGCGGTGGTCTTCCCCACGCCGGGGGGACCGACCAGAAGGGCCGCTCGCCGACGCGGCGGACCCCGCCCGGACCCCCACTCCTGCGCCCAAGTCATCAGTCGGGAGATCGCGGCCGCGTTCCCGGTAATCTCCCCGAGGGAATGCGGGCGCCATCGCTCGACGAGCGGTCGGCGATCGATGGTCGGGGCGGGCACGTTTCCCCGAATGGCCCTTGAGTTTAAGCCCGAGGGTCTGATATCTCCTCTCGGCGTCGCCGCCGACCGTGGAGACGGAGGAGCTCATCCGGCTCGAAACCCTCTTGCGCCACCGCGTCAGCGCGGGCGGGCGTCTCCAGCCGCGGCCGGGAGGCGAAGCGGTAGAAGTCCCTCGCTTCGTAGTCCACCACTACGAGGGCGGTTACCTGACCTTCTCCCGATCGGATCTTTCGAGAGCGGTGAGGTCCCGGCTCTCCGAATTGGCTCCCGAGTGCACCTTTGAATCTCCCGCGCGCGTCTTCGACATCCTCGGTCGACCCCGAGCGCGCTCCATCGAGCGGCTGTACCATCTTGCCGAACGCCCTTCTCCAGAGGCCGCGACGGGGGTGAGTCGACAAAGCGGCCATTTCGTCATCTTCGAGGAAACGAGACCGGTGGCATGGGCTTGGACGATGGAAGCCCACGGGCGCGCCGAAGAGGGGACGGTCGAAACGGTGGCAGAGTTCCGTCGCCACGGGCTGGGCCGGCGCGCGCTCTCGGCCTGGGGTTGACACGTGCTCGAACTCGGGAAGGTCGCCTTCCTGGCGCACCCTGAAGAGGACACGGGGGCCGCCGGCTTCCTGCGGAGTTTCCCAGCGACCGCGTTCTCGACGCGGGTGACGTACCCTTGACGAACTCGGCCCAGCGGCGGGGGCACCCCGATAGGGGCCCCCGGAGGGCCCTCGAGCGTCGCCAACTTCCGGGGCGGGGGCCGGCCCTGACCGTGCTCGGGGGAGCGGTCGAAGACGCCCTCGGGTACGGAGTCGCCCCCGGCGAGGACCGCATCGCCGCGGCGCTGCTCCGCCGGGGCTACGACGCAGGCATCCCGTACTTCGATGCCGGCGCCGCGGGATCAGCGGCCATTGCGGAGGAAGTGATTGCACTCGCGTTCGGCCCGCATGCCGAGGGCGTGGACGTGAGCACCACGCTGAGCGGCGACGCGTCTGTCGCGCCACTTCCTCTACCTGGCTCGGCGGACCCGGGTCGTACCGGGCGGGATCACGGCACTCCGTTTGGCCCGGATCCGAGGAGTTGGGCGGACGACGCGGAGTCGGCCATCGACCGCTCGGTCCGACGATTGCGACGGAATCATTTGGCGATCGCCTGGGTGGAAGCCCATCACGTGCCCGTGCTGCGGGAGGCGAGCGTTCGGGAGCGGCTCGACGGTGACTCGAGGGTGGGAAGCTGGGGGATCCGATTTGGGGAGCAGGTTCCCCGGCCGGACGCGGTACTCGGTCTCTTGGCCCTGGGAGTACGGAGCTTCGGAATCCCGTACCACCTGCTGAACGCGCCTCTGGTCGAGCCGCTGCTGGGTCTCATTCACGACGCGGGTGGAAGCGTCATCGATCTCGACCCGCATGCGGGCGGACGCCTCAATGGGGACCGCTTTTCCGGCGCCTTGGGTCGTTCGCGATCGACCCCGCCTCGCCCCGTCGACTTCGCCACGCTGCGTTCGGAACTTGAACCCGTGACTCGGTTGGGATTCCTTACCGAAGGGAAGGTACGTACGCTCGGGCAGGCCGCGATACAGTACGTATTGGGATCGGCGGCGGTCACGAGCGCGGTTGTGCCGCTCCATGACCCTCTGCGGCTCTCGGAATGGGTCGAGGCCCCTGGGCGGCGGTCGATTTCGCCCGAGGAACGGAAGGCCGTGGCCCGTCTCCACGCCGGCTCGGAGGCGGCGAGCCGGGCGGGCACTTGAGCCGGATTGATATAGCGCCGATCGCGATTGCTACCTGATGCTGGCGGAGGGCGAGGTCGCCCCGGACTTTGCGGGACGGACCGCGAGTGGGGAGACCATCCGTCTCTCCCAGTTTCGGGGGAGGCCCGTGGTCGTCTACTTCTACCCGAAGGCCAAGACCTACGGCTGCACTCGGGAGTCGATGGAGTTCGCCCACCAGTACCCCGCCCTGCAGGCCAAAGGGGCGCAGGTCATCGGTGTAAGCGTCGACGACGTCGACGCGCAGCGCGAATTCGCGGAAACCTGCCGCCTCCCGTTCCCGCTCGTAGCGGACGCTGACCGGGAGATCAGTCGAAGCTACGGGGTCCTGGGGGTCTTTGGGCGTGCCCGACGGGTCACCTTCGTCCTCTCCCCCGACGGCCGCGTGGAGCACGTCGTGGCCTCGGCACTCCCTGGTCCGCACGCTCGGGAGGCTATGCGCTTCCTTGAGGGAACCGAGGGAGCGGGCCCCAGGGCTCCGCGGTAGGGCCGAAGCCTTCCGGCGCCCCGGTGATTCGACTAGTCCAGGTCGAAGTAGAGCTTCACCGTCACGTGGTATTCCGCGATCTTCTGGTCCTTGATGGCCCCTTCGAACTCGGTGACGCGGAACCAACGAAGATTCCGCACCGTCTTCGCGGCCGTCTCGACCGCGTTCTGGGCCGCGCGCGCGAACGACTCCTTGGACACTCCGACCACTTCGCCGATCTTCTGCACCATGGCGACTCCGAGACCCTGAACGGGCTGTGCGACTTGAACTTACCCGAGCCCCGATAGGGCCACGTCGCCCGCGGGAGAGGAGCCGCCAGAGGGAATCGAACCCCCGTCCTGCTGATTACAAATCAGCCGCTCCACCGACTGAGCTATGGCGGCATTGCGTGCGCCCGAGTGGCGGGGACCGAGACCTTCCTCCCGAGGGAACTTAGCCCAGCGGGGCTTGAAGGCTTCGCGCGCACAGAATCAGGGACCGGTGGGCGGCAGGCCGTTGTCGAGGACCCACCACAGGCTTTAGGACGACCGGCGCCGTACCGCTCCCATGCCCTCGCCCGACCCCTCGTCCGGGGTTATTCCTGACGGTCCTCGGCCGTCAAGACCGCGGGCCTCCGGACTCCCGGAGGAGCTGCTCCGATTCCTTGAGTTGCGCCGTCCCGTTTCGTTGCTCCTGCGCGGCGCGGCGGGAACCGGTCGCTCGCTCCTCGCGCGCGAGGTCCTGAAGGCGGTGGCCGGCCCCTGTCTCATTCTCTCCGATGAGGGCGGGCGAGAGGATTCCCGTCCCCTCGGGTTGGGAGTTGATGGACCGATCACGGTGCGGGGGATGCACGAACTTACCGCCGGGCCGACGCTGCTTCCCGCGCCTCCCACCGTCGCCTCGGCACCGCCGGTGGGGGCCCCGACCTCGGGCTGGTCCGGCGTCGCCGTGGACACCTGGGATTCCCTCGTCGAATCGGTCATGGGCCAGCGCCGCCGAGGGTCGATGGCGGGCCCGGATTCCGAGCGGGCTCTGTTTGGCCGATTGGCCCAGGCCACGAAGCGCCTCGTCCTCGTCGCGGGGATGGGCCGGACGACGTCGGTGGAGTACCTGGTGGATGGGATAGTCGAAACGGTCCAGACGCACGAGGACGACCGGACGGAGCGGTGGGCTCGATTCGTCAAGTTGAGGGAGGTCGAGCTCGGTCATTCGAGCTACCCGTTCTCGCTGTCCACCGGTCGCTTTCACGCGTTCCCCATCTACCCAGCACGGCCCCCTGTCCAGAATTCGATTCGGCTCGACCCGGACCCGACCCCGGAACAGCCGGGGCTGTGGCCGGGAAGCCTGGACTTCGCGGCGGCCTTTGGTCGGCTGATGGGAGGGACGCTCACGCTGATCGAGTGCGACCGCAAGACCTCCACGGATGTTCAATTGTCCCTCGTCACGCCGCTTCTGTTCCACTCCATTCTTCACGCCGGCCGGCTGGTGTTCGTCCCCCCACCCACCCTCTTTCCGCAGGAAATCTTCGAGCGGGCGAAAGGATACGTTCCCCCGGCGACGTTGGAGGCGCTCCTCCCGCAATTGCCCCAGAAGCTCCGGATCCTCTCGCATGCGACGACCGACGTCCCCGACCCGACCTTCGGGGGTGCCGTCTTCCCCCTGCGCGGCTCCAGTCGACAATTGCCCATCATGACCACGGCCCCTGAGAGCTCGAGAGAGTACGGGGATGGTCCGCCCCTCGACTCGCCTCTCCCCAGGTTCCCCGGAATCCAGGAGTTCCTGCACGACTCGAGCTCGGGGCGGGGGAACCTCGAGGTGGTGTTCCTGGCCGGCCTGGTCGCGGCGGCGCGTGAGATCCAGAGCGGCTACACGCCCGAGGCGCTGGCGGCGATTATCCAGCGCGACCTCAATCTCCCCTTCCTCCACGTCCTCATGGTCGCGCCAGAGGGGGAGCCGCTCATCCGGGACCTGTACGGCCTCGCCGGCACGCACCTGCGCCTAGTCTCCCGGATGGGACGGTACCTCCTCCAAGGGATCCGACCTTGGACCGAAAACTGGGTCCTTCTGCCAGCGGACGGGGGTAGCTCTTCCGATGTCCCGTTCCGGCTCGTGCCCGTGACCTGAGGGCCGGCCGCTTGCGGTCGGTGCCGGTTCCGAACCTTTCTTACCGTCCAGTTCCTGTCCCGCTCGATGCGACTTTCGCCTCGCGAAACCGAAGCGATCCATGCCCCGCGGGGGCCCAAGATCTCCTGCCGGGGGTGGGCGCAGGAGGCGGCCCTACGGCTCTTGATGAACAACCTCGATCCCGAGGTCGCCCGAGACCCCGCGCACCTGATCGTCTACGGTGGACGGGGAAAGGCCGCGCGAAGCTGGCCCGCCTATCACGAGATCGTCACGGCGCTGCGCACACTGGGGAACGACGAGACGCTCCTGGTACAATCGGGGAAGGCGGTGGGCGTGTTTCCCACGCATCCCGACGCTCCACGTGTGCTCATCGCGAACGCGCTCATCGTGCCGCACTGGGCGACCGACGCCGTCTTCTGGGACCTCGAAGCGCGCGGCCTCACGATGTACGGCCAGATGACGGCCGGCAGCTGGATCTACATTGGCACCCAAGGGATCCTACAGGGGACCTACGAGACCCTCGCCTCCCTCGCTCGCCGGGAGTTCAATGCCCCCGACCTCGCCGGCCGTTGGATGCTGACCTCGGGGCTCGGCGAGATGGGCGGGGCCCAGCCGCTCGCGGCCACGTTGCTGGGGGGCGTCGCGCTCATCGTCGACGTGGACCCCCGGGCGATCGAGCGGAGGCTCGCGAAGGAGTATCTCGACGTCGAGGCCAAGGACCTCGACGACGCCCTCCAGCGAGTGACCTCGGCGGTTAAGGCGCGGCGGCCGCTCTCCGTCGGGCTACGCGCCAACGCCGCCGAGGTGTTTCCCGAGCTGGTCCGGCAGGGCGTCACCCCCGATATCGTCTCCGACCAGACGGCGGCCCACGACATCCGAGTCGGGTACATTCCCAAAGGGTTCACCGTGGAGGAGGCGACGGCGTATCGCTCGCGGGACCTCGCGTCGTATCTTACGAAGGTGCGCGCCTCCCTCGCGGAGGAGTGCCGCGCGATCCTCGCCTTCATACAACGGGGGTCGAAGGCGTTCGACTACGGCAACAGCTTCCGGGCTCAGGCCAAGGAGGCCGGCGTGGCGAACGCCTTTGAGATCCCTGGGTACGTTCCGCGGTACATCCGCCCGCTGTTCGCGGTCGGCAGCGGCCCGTTCCGCTGGGTGGCGCTCAGTGGCGAGGCCGACGACATCCACAACATCGACCGGATGGTGCTCTCGGAGTTCGCCGGGAACGACCATCTCTGTCGGTGGATCCGGCTGGCGGGGGAGAAGGTCCGCTTTCAGGGGTTGCCGGCCCGGATCTGCTACATGGGCTACGGAGAGCGCGAGCGGTTTGGCCACCGGGTCAATCAGATGGTCAAGGCCGGCGAGCTGAGCGCTCCCATCGCCATCGGTCGGGACCACCATGACACCGGCAGCGTCGCGAGCCCGTACCGCGAGACCGAGGCGATGAAGGACGGGTCCGACGCCATCGCAGACTGGCCGATCTTGAACGCCCTCCTCAACGTCGCCGGCGGCGCCTCCTGGGTGTCGGTCCATCACGGAGGCGGAGTGGGGATCGGGAACGCGATCCACGCGGGCCTGGTGATCGTCGCCGACGGGACCGACGATGCCGATCGGCGGATCGGTCGCGTCCTCAACAACGACTCGGGGATCGGCGTGGCCCGGCATGCCGATGCCGGCTACGCTGAGTCGGTCGAGGTCGCCCGCACCGGCCGGTTCCGCATCCCCGGGCTCAAGTGATTCCCCCCGGCCGCCAGGCCTTCGGGTTGCGACAGTGTGACATGGGGTCCAGCGGCTGGCGGGTCCCTCGGAACAACCGTTCATAACCCCAGTCGGGGCTGAATGTCGATGGACGGGGCACCCCCCGTCACAGAAGGAACAACATGAGACGAGCAGGGCGAATGGGAGGGACCCTGGTCACGGTCGGAGTGGCGCTGATGGCGCTCCTCATCGTGCCGGCGCTGGCCGCGCCGGTCCAGGCGTCCTCGGTATCTCTGGCGACCGGGACGAGCCAGCAGTGGGCGTACGGTGGGGCCAAGTGGGTCAACACGAGCCTCATCTTGCCGAATGCCACGGTCACCGAACAGAGCTTCTTCGGCTGGGACGTCGTGTTCACGGCGACCAACACGTCGCTGACCACGCAGGCGTGGGAAGCCGCGCGGACGATGGCGGGCTACTTCTACGTCAACTTCACGGGACCCTCGTCCCACGGGAACCTCAGCATCACGGGGTGGGAGAAGGATACCGGCTTCGCGAACCTCACCAGCGCGGCCTCCGTTGACCAGAACGGCTCCGCCGTGCCCGCGGTCGGGCTCCAGAACGCGTCGTTCGAGAACGCGGCGAACCTGAAGGAATCGCTGGCGGTCACCCTCGCGAGCGGTCCGATCACCGGCACGGCGAGCGACAGCCTGACGGTGAACGGGGCCGCCCACGGCACGGTTCAGTTCACCCCGGCGCTCGGCCTCGTTCCGCTCAACCTCACGAACGGGAGCCGCTGGAACAGCTCGGCGACCTACTCCGCGGCCGGCGGGTGGGGCGCGTCCTACACGGTCAGCCACACCCCGTTCAACGGGACCCCCTCTTCGGCGACGTTCAACACGTCGGGCGGCCTGACCGCCACCGGGAGCGTCCAGCTCTACGGGGCGGATCTCGGCACGGTCACCCTGCGCAACGGGCTCACCGTCCCCGTCGTGGCCGTGGTCTGGAATGGACCGTTCGATGACGTGGACGGAGTGATCCTCATTCCCCACGACTTCGACATGTTCGGGAATGGAGGGCACGCCTGGGACCACGAGGGCCTCGGCGTCGAGAGCGTCGCCACCGACGACCTCGACGTACACCTGAGCGCCGACCACCGCCACATGAACGTCGTGGCGGCCGCTTCGTCGTTCGGCTCGGGCGCGACGACCCTGCCGGTCTCTGCGGCCGTTTCGAGCGGAGCCGGCCCGACGGCGCTCGCGAGCTCGACGAGCCCCACGGTCGTCCAGGCGCAGCCCGAAGACGTGGCGCAGGCCCAGCAGAACGCCGCCTGCCTGACGGGCGGGTGCGCGGGAAGCGGACCGGCCCGAAGCCTCTTTGGGCTGGTCGTCGGTCTCGCCGTGCTCGGGGCCGCAATCGCGTGCCTCGTGGGCTTGGTCCTGTATCTCCGCCAGCGGCGAGGGGGTCGCGGTCCTACGACCCCCACCCCGCCGCCCGGAGCCACCGGAGTGTCCCCGCCGGGAGAGGTTCCTCGCACGCCCTGACGGACGCGGGGCGCCCCTTTCCAACCCTTTCCCGCCTTTCTTTTGCTTGATGAGAGGCTCGGCCGGATCTCGTCACCCATAGTGCGTCGCCACGGACGGCTTCCTCGATAGGGGGAGCTGGGCGGCCTCGATCATGCGCCGGTCCGTATCGTAGGCCACCCGGTCATAGGCAGCCCGGGGGGGGAGCCATTCGTAGCGGTCGAACAGCGATTCGGGCCGAACCACGGTGTCCGGAGTAAAGGCCAGGAAGTAGATCGTCGTTTTGAGGACGTTGAGGTCGCGTCGGGGATCGTAGAATCGGTAGGCGACCTCCCCCAGCTCCTGGTCGAGCGTGAACTCCTTGAGGCCGGTCTCTTCGGTGACCTCCCGGATTGCTGCCTCGACCACCGATTCCCCGGACTCGAGGTGCCCCTTCGGGAAGCACCACCGATCCTCCTCGGTGTGGTGGAGCAGCAGAAGCTCCCCGGAGCTTTCTCCGGCGACCACCGCTCCCGCCGCCAGTTCCGGGATCGCCGGCCGGTCGGGGCGGAAGGCTTCTGTGACGCGGCGCATCCCTCGACAAAAGACGGGCCCCCAGAAGAGGACTGCGGGGGTTCACGAACCCTTAAGCAAGGGAAATCCTCGAAGGGACGTGCTCGACCCGGGCGAGGAGTATCACGACCTCGCCACGCTCATTCGCGGGAAGGCCCGGAAGAACGGGGACCAACCGGCGCTCCTCTTCCCTGACGGCCAGCTGAGCTATGCCGATCTGGACGCGCGAACCGACCGGGTCGCCTCCGGACTTCTTGGGGCCGGGCTCCACCCGGGCGACCGCGTCGCGGCCTTGCTCCACAACTGCGCGCCGTTCGTCGAGCTCTGGTTTGGCGCTGCGAAAGCGGGAGTCGTGCTCGTTCCCCTCAACACCGCGCTCAAGGGGAGCCTCCTGCGCTACGAGCTTGAAGACGCCTCCCCCCAGGGAATCGCCCTCGACGCCCGGCTGTGGGACACGTATGCGGAGGTACGCCGCCCTGCGGCGATCGCGCACGAGTGGGTGGTCCGGCATCCCGACAGCGCCGCGAACCTCCCCGAGGGGTCGAGTCCCTTCGACGAGCTCGTGGCGGCCGCTCCGCGGGAGCTTCCCCCGGCCCCCCAACCGTGGGACCCGGCCGCGATCCTCTACACGAGCGGCACCACGGGGCCCCCCAAAGGGGCCATCATCCCCCACGAGAAGGTCCTGACGACCTCCCGCGAGATCGGTCTCCGTAGTCGGCTCGCCGCGGACTCGGTCCTCTTCACCGCCCTTCCGCTGTTCCACTGCAACGCCCAGGAAATGACGACCCTCTGCGCCCTGCTCAACGACCTGACCGCCGCCTACGACGAACGGTTCCATGCTTCGACGTTCTGGGAAACCGCGGCCCGCGCTCGGGCGACCCACGTCTCCCTGCTGATATCGATGATCAACGTTCTGTTCAAGCAACCCGCGCGCCCCTCCGACCGGGGCCACTCGGTGACGGTGGCGCTCACTGCGGGGGCCACCCGGGAGGTGTGGCCGCGCTTCGAGGAGCGGTTCGGTCTCTCGATCATCGAACTCTACGGCATGACGGAGTGCGGCTGCACGACGCTCATGAATCCGCCCGCCGCCATACGGATGGGGTCCGTCGGGACCCCTCTCGGGTTCGTGGAGGCGGAGGTGGTGGATGACGCCGACCGCCCCGTTGGGGTGGGGGACCGCGGCGAGCTCATCGTGCGCCCCCGTGCCCCTTTCACGATGTTTCTCGGCTACCTCAACAAGAGCGAGAAGACGGTGGAGGCGGAACGGAACCTCTGGTTCCATACCGGCGACTACGTGACCCGGGACGAGGACGGCTACTACTATTTCGTGGACCGGAAGAAGGACGTGATCCGTCGGCGGGGGGAGAACCTCGCCCCCTACGACGTGGAATCGGCCCTCAACCGTCACCCGGCGGTGTTTGAATCGGTGGTCGTCGGCGTGCCCTCCCCTCTGGGGGAAGAGGACGTCAAGGCCTTCGTGGTCCTGCGGCCGGGTGGCACCGCGACCCCGCGCGAGCTGTTCGAGTTCCTCGCGGGCGAATTGCCGTTCTTCATGGTGCCGCGCTACCTCGAGTTCCTCGAGGAGGTCCCGAAAACGGCGAATCAGAAGGCGCAGCGCTACCTCCTGAAGGGCCGACGCGGCGGGAACGAAGTGGACCGGGAGACCCTTGGCATCGAGCTCAAACGTCCCTGAGCGGCGGCGGCCCCCGCTCGTCCTCCTGGACGCCAATGCGCTCTTCCTTCCGTTCGACGAGGGCATCGATGTCCTTCGGGAGGTGGCCCGTTGGCGCCCCGGCGCTCGCGTCGGGGTCCCTTCCGCGGTCCTTGACGAGCTCGCGAAGCTCGAGCGACGAACGGTGGCCCATGCCGACCTCGCGCTCCGGCTGGCCCTTCGGCTCGAGGTTCATCGGACCGCCGCCCGCGGCGACGATGCCGTGCTCGAGCTCGCGGTTCGGGAGGGGGCGGCGGTCGTGACGGCCGACCGCGAGCTGAGGGACCGACTCTCCGCGGCAGGGCTCACCGTCCTGGTCCCCCGCGACCGTAGCCGGCTGGAGCCGTACCAGCGCCGGAAGCGCGCGGCAACGGTTATGAACCGACCCCCGCTCGCCCGGCGCCGCCGGTAGCAGGGGGCCCAGCGATGCGCGACGACGACGAGATGCTCAGCACCCCCGGGCTCCAGTTTGGGAGCGGCATCGTCGGCGTCTGCGACATTTGCCACAAGCGGCAGGCCGTCATCATCCTCGAAAAGGAGCGCTACAAGCTCTGCGTCATCGATTTTCTGAACAAGACGTTCATCAACAGCCACGAAAAGCCGGGCCGCCCTCTCCCCCCGTACCGCAGCGAACGGATCTGGTACGAGACCGACCAGGCCCCGAAGGGACGGGCTCCCGGGATCCTGCTCTCGCCGACCAAGCCGGTGAAGCGCCCGTCCATCGTCATCGCTCCGGACATCTACGGGCTCACGACCACGCTCCTCGACGCGGGGATCCGATTCGCGCGGGAAGGCTTCGAGGTCCTCCTGCCCGACGTCGGGAAGACGACGAGCGTCGGTCCCGCGGACCACCTGAGCCTCCGCTCCTCGGTCCTGTTCCGGGGAGGCGTGGCCCTCGATTCTGCGAGAGTGCGCCACCTCACGGGCCTCTATCGCGACGCGCTGGCCTTCGTCCGCGCGCGCGAGATCGTCGACCCGACGAAGGGCGCGATCTTCGGCGCGTCGTTCGGGGCCAGCCTCGCCGTGGCGCTCGCCGCCAAGGACCGGCCGACGACGGCGCTCGTTCTGGCCTACCCCGTGGCCGTCCAGCCGGTGGAGTTCCTGAAGCTCATCACATGCCCCGTGTTCGTGGCGACCGGTTCCAACGACCAGCGGGGGTTGGCCGGGCGCGCCCAGTTCGAAGCCGCCGCGCGCCGACAGGAGCTGAACGCCGAGTTCCTGGAGCTTCCCGGGGCTCGACACAACTTTCTCGCCCGGGACCTTCGCGCCTATGACCTCGGGGCCGCCGAGACGGCGTGGACGGCGATCCTCCGCTTCCTTCGGGCCCGCCTCCTCCCGCCTCCGCCCAAGCCTCCGGCGCCACCGCGACCGAGGGTCGCGGCTCCGGGACCCGCGCCCGGTCGCGTGGTCCCCCCCGTCGCCCCGGCGTAGGCCGAGGTCTACGCCTCCGCCGGGATCCCGGCGGCGACCTCCACCAGCTCTTTCGCGGCGCGGGTGTACCGCATCGCTTTCGCGAGATTCCCGCGCACCTTGAAGGTCCCATCCAGGATCGCCTTGACCGGGTCAAGCTCCCCTTTCAGGAGGCGGGCCCAATTCCCCCGCCCTCCTTCGTAGACGAACTCGCTCTCGACCTTCGAGGCGTCCGGAACGAAGCTGGCCGCGCGGCACTCCCCGTGCCAGAGATCGAGCAGGACCCCGGAGGAGATCCCCGGAGCGTCGCCCGGTTCGATCACGCGCAGGAGAAGGTCCCCCTCCCACGCCTGAGCCGCCTCGCGGTAGCCGGTGCTGGAATTCAGGGCCGACTGGAACGCCGCGGCCCATTCGGGAGAGGGAAACCGCACGCGGGGCCAACAGCGGAGGGAGTTCTTAGCAGATTCCGTAAAAGGGCTCCCGACGGCGGCGGAGGTGAAAGTTCCGAGCGCGGCAACCCGGACACGGCCCCTCTTCCGAGGGGGCCGACCCACCGTCTACACGTACTCGTAGAAGCCGCTGCCGGTCTTCCGGCCAAGGTGACCCGCCGCCACCAGACGCCGGAGAGCCGGCGCCGGCCGGTATTTGGGGTCCCCGGTTTCCCGCTGCAGGGTCTCGGCCACCTCCAGCGCCACGTCGAGCCCGATGAGGTCGGCCAGTTCGAACGGTCCCATGGGGAGCCCCGCTCCCGATTTCATGGCGAGGTCGATGTCGCGAGAGGAGGCGAGGCCCTCGTCCAGGGCGAAGCAGGCCTCGTTGAGGACCGGCATGAGGAGGCGATTGACGACGAACGCCGGCGCTTCTTTCACCCGGATCGGCAGCAGGGGATAGCGGTGGTTGCGCAGCCCTTGGAGGAAGTCGATGACCTCCTGGACGATGTCCTCCCGTGTCTCGACCCCGGCCGAGACCTCCACGAGGGGGAGGGTTCCGGGAGGGTTGAAGAAGTGCGTGACCAGGGTCTCGCGGGCGTGATGGAGGCCGCGCGCCAGCCGCGTGATCGAGAGCGAGGACGTATTCGACCCGATCACGGCGCCGTCCGGCATCGTGCGGTCCAGGGCTTCCAGGACCGCCCGCTTCGCCTCCAGTTCCTCGAAGACCGCCTCGATGGCCAGGTCGACCCCGCTGAACGCCTCAACCCCGGTCGCGCCGTGGACGCGTTGGACGATTTCATCGCCTCGGGCGCGGCTGACCTTCGGAGCGAGCCGCTCGCGAATCGTCGCGCTCTGGGCCTCCGTCAACCCGACGCCGAGCTCCGCCAGCCGCTGGATCTCCTTGTCCGCCCGGCTCCCATGGTACGCCACGAGCTCGTCAACGAGGGACCGGACTCGCGCCAGTCCCCGCTCGACCAGCTCAGGCGAGCGATCGGTGAGGACGACCTCGATCCCGTTGAAGGCCAGCAGCTCGGCGATGGCCGCTCCCATCGTCCCCGCGCCCACGACACCCGCTTTTGCGACCCGCATTGGCCGACCCGGCCTCCTCAGTCCGGAGCGGATAGATAGCGAGTCCGGTCGGCTGGAGCCGGCGCATCACCTTTAAAGTGAGGACCGGGCTCCGTCGGCCCGCGCGGGGATGGCCCAGCCCGGTAAGGCGCTGGATTGCTAATCCAGTGGTGATTTCACCTCGGGGGTTCAAAGGGGCGGCGGGGACGACCGACGCCCGGAAGCTCCCCCTCCCCGCGTTCCCGCCGAGCCTAGGGCCCGGGACCGGCGATGCGGTACTGGCTGCCTTCGACGCGCACCACCGCCGGGCTCCCCGTCTTCGGGAGCGCCCCGTCGACCACGGCGAGCACCCGGACGGCGTCGGGCAGTTCCACGAGGGCCAACCGGTGCGGCGACGCGAATTCGGGCGGCGGGGTCTCGACCTGCACGCTGACCAGAACGCGGCCGACGGCGGGTCCGGCCGCGGCGACGGTGTTTCTCGAACCACACCGCGGGCACGCGCCCGGCCGTGGGAGGAACAGCGCATGGCAGCTGGTGCAGCGGGTCAGCGGCAGGGTCGGTTCCGCGCTCATGCCGCCTCCGCCCGACCGAGGAGGGTGACGAAGTTGTGGGAGGCCATGCCCCCGATCGACTGGGCGAGGCCGACCCGCGGGGGTTTCGCGATCGAGAGGGGGCCGGCCGAACCGTCGATCTGCTGGACGAGCGCAACGATCGCAGCCAGGCCCGACGCCCCGACGGGGTGGCCGCGCCCCAGGATCCCTCCCGAGGGATTGACGGGCAGCCGACCACCGGGCGCCGTCCAGCCCTGCTCGAACCAGCCGGGCGCCTCTCCCACGCCGACGAACCCGAGATCCTCGAAGTCGATGAGGGCGAAGGGGGCGAAGGCATCGTGCAGTTCCACGACGGAGACCTCCTTCCGGGTGAGGTGCGCCATCTCGTACGCCCGCTGGGCCGCGACGCGCGTGGCCCGGAAGCTCGTGAGCTCGGGTCGGTCCACGACCGCGAGGGAATCGAACCCCTCGCCGATCCCGAGCACCTCGACCGGTCCGTGGGAGCGCTCGACCACCGCAGCCACGGCCCCGTCCGAGATCGCCGCGCAGTGAAGGAGGCGGAGCGGGAGGGCGACGGGACGGCTCTGAGCGACCTCCTCTCGACGGACCGGAGTGGGGAATTGGGCGAAGGGGTTCTGGGCCGCCGACGCCCGAAACTGGACGGACACGGCATCGAAGACGTCCGCGGTCAGACCGTGCTTGTCGAGGTAGCGCTGTCCAATGATCGCGGCCAGGGCCGGCATCGTGGCTCCCACCAACTCCTCGGCCGGTGCGAGGGACTGGGCCAAGATTCGCGTCACCTCCGCCGTCCCGAGCCCCGACATCTTTTCTCCGGCCAGCACGAGGGCGCGCTCCGAGTGCCCGGCGGCGACCGCCGCCACCGCCGCATGGAACACCGCTGCGCCGGTGGCGGACGCCGCCTCGACCCGGTAGCCCGAGGCCGGTTCGACGAGACCCAGGCGATCCGCGAGGCGCGCCGTCAGGCTCTCCACGTGGGCCAGCGACCCCGAGGCCATCGCCCCGACGAACAGGTGGTCGATCGACTTGCGGCCCAGCGACTCCAGTGCTCGCTCGCCGGCCTCGCTCAGGAGATCCGACAGCGTCTCGCTCCGCTTCCCGAACTTGGTCAGTCCGACCGCGCTGACCCGGGCCTTCACGTGGAGCCCCCGTTGGCCGGCCGCTCCGTCAGGAAGGAGACCCGCTCCAGGAAGCGAACCAGAGGCATGCCGTCGTTCCAGCGGAGCACCGCGTTCCCGAGCCGCGTTTGGTCGACTACAGGCAGTCGCTGACGTAGGAGGCCGAGCCGCCCCTTGGGCACCGTTGTGGGAGCCGCGAAGATCCGCCAGGGGTCGCCCGCCCGATGGCCGATGCGGCGGTACGCGTACAGCACGATGAGACCGACGCGTTCGACCGAGCGCCGGTGTTCTTCTAACTGCTCTGCCGCACGCCCGCTCGCGGCGGTGAAGTGGATAGTGTCATGGCTCGAGGCCTTCACTTCGACGGGGAAGGCGAACTCGCTACGGAGCGCCACCAGGTCGAACCCGAGCGACCCCGCGGCCCGGATCACGAGGAACGGGGTCTCGACCGCCTTACGCAGGGACGCGCGCTCCGTCGGTTCGAGGGCTCGCGCGTACCGGTCGACCGCCTCTCGTTCTCCCTGAAGAAGGCCCTTGAGCTCCCTCTCGTAGCCCGAGGAGCTTCGGCTCACGCTCCCGACTCCGATTGAGCATAGATATACTTCATTCTCGACCGGGTCTCGCCGGGCCGGCGTCGCTCCATCGATGGACCTATAGACCTACCTCGTCCTTCCCTGCCCTCGTGGCCGTCTCCGGGAGCCTCGACCTGGCGGAAGAGGAGGTCCCGGTCGCGCGCGTCCTGGCGGCCATCGTGGTCGACGCGGACCGTCGGCGCGAGGTGCGCGGCGGCCCGAGTCCCGTCGCCCGGTTCCGTCTCTCCGAGCTGCGCGGACGGTTGCTCAAGGAACGCGTCTTCGAGGACCCGAGCCGGGTGCTCGCGCGACTGAAACGGCGAGGGCTCCTCAACGAAACCCCCGAGGGTCGGGGAGACCGGACCTACCGGATCCCCTATGCCGACGCGCTCCGCGGGCTTCTGCTGGCCGAGCTTTCCCGGTTCGACTCCCCCGAACCGGAGGCGCTCCAGCCGGTCCCCGACGAGCGGGCGGAGATCCGCTCCATGGATGGCGACTTCCTCGTCCATCTGCGCGAAGTCCTGGACGAACGCCTGGAGGAAACGGTCGCGTTCGGCCGCACGTTCTCGGTGAACCGTCTCGCCGACTACCTGCGCGAGCTGTTCGGCGAAGCGCTCTACCTCGATTCCCTCATCGCCATCCTGCAACAGTACGCGCTCGCCGACGTCCCCCTGCTCGCGCCGACGGGGCGGCCCACGGGCTCGACCGGCTTTCACCTCGCGCTCTTCGGCCCGCCCGGGACCGGAAAGACGTTCTCTATCGACGACATGATTCGGGGGAATCCCCGTTCCGGCGTGCCCGCGCACGGTCTGCCGGGGCGGAACCGCTACTGTGGGGGAATCACGCCCGTCCAGTTCCTGCGCGTGGGAGCGTCGTACACCGGTCGCACGTTCAATTTCATCGTTCCCGAGTTCAATGACTGGTTCAAGTACCGCGGCATGGTGGAGCCGCTGAAGCTCGTGATGGAGCAGCGGGAGGTCAAGTGGGAGACGACCCTCGGCACCGTCGGACCGTACACGTTCCGCTCCTTCTTCTCCGTGAACTACAACGTACGGACGGCGGGAGCGCAGGACTACTGGACCACGATCGCCGACCCCAACTTTGCGGCGCTCGAGGACCGGATGCTGCTCCGTTTCCATCCGATGACCCGGGAGCGGTTCCGGGCCGTGGAGGGGAGCGCGGAGCGCCTCGAGCTGGGCCGCCTCGACTTCTCCCTGGCGTCGCAGATCCACGACCACCTGGTCCTGGTCCATGCGATCGAGACCGCCCACCCGCTCGTCGCCCACCGGTTTCCGCCGCGATCGGTGCGTCTCCATCCGGAGCTCTACGCCTCCCTGCGGGCGGTTTCGGAGGCGGCCCTCGTCCGGAACGCCCAGCCCAAGTTCTCTCCGCGCCTCAAGTCGCGGGCGGTCAAGCTCGCGGCCGCGGCCGCCCTCCTCCGGTACTTCGGCGAGCCCGCCGGGGGGACGCTCGGCATCGGAAAGGAGGAAGGCGAGTTCGCCCGACGATTCTATGAAGAGGAGATCCGCGCACGGGAAGGGCGTCGGCGCTCGGCGAGCTGACCGCGCGTCCCGGGGTCCCTACCGCCGAGCGAGTTCGGCGCTCCTGGAGGAAGCCGCGGGTCGCCTCTCCCTTCGGGGGAGGCTCGAGTACGCGAGCCAGGAGGCGTTCCTCCTCGCGGTGCGAAGGGAGCTCCGGGCGCTGGACGCCGGTTCCCGGATCGGGGCGCGGCGGCTCCGTCGGCTCCTGCTCGACGCGGGTCGCCTACGGCTGCGGATCGCGTACTCCGAGCGCGTCGACCGCCGGCCGCTTCCGTGGTGCCCGGTCTGCGTCGACGCGCTGCGCCCGGTCGTGAATCTGACGCTCGAGGGCGACCGCGTCACCCTGGGGTATCGATGTCGCCGCTGCGGATACTGGACCCATCTTAACCGGCGGGTCCCGATCCGCTACAGCGTGCGGATCCTTCCGGGGCGGGGGCCCGCTACGGTCCCAGCGTCCGGATGACCTGGGCGGCGTGCGCGTCGACGAGGATGGTCGACCTCGCCCCCTTGCGGTCCAGCGTGTAGGTGTAGATCGGCGCGTGCAGGAGCTCGGCCTCTCCCACCTGGACCTGGCAGTTCAACTGGCTCACCATCATGTGCTTCTTGTGGGCCGCCTCCGTCTGCAGCTGGGTCACGTAGGCGCGGGCGGCCGATTGGGCCACGTCCTCGCCGACGTCGCCGTTGAGGAGCGGGACATCGGACGGGAGCTGCTTCTTGTCGAAGATCGTCCGCTCGGTCAGCCGGAACTGGTAGTCCTTCGGCTGGTAGGCGGTCATCGATTTCACGGCGATGACCGGGAACTCGTAGCTCCCGCTGAGCGTGTCCTGCCGCGTGGGGTTCACCGTGGGACCGGTCACGATCGGGATGAAGCCTCCCCGCCGCCCGCCGAACGCGCTCCCCAGGACCTCGGACGCCGCGATGGTGGCGACGGTGCTGCCAACGCCCACCGCGACGTCCTGGTAGGTGTAGTTCGTGGTCGCGGAGGCGGGGACCAGCCAGAACGGCACGTAGCTCAGCTTCGCCTCGGCGACCGTGGACTCCTCGAACGTCTTGCGGTGGAAGAACCCGGTGTCCACGAACTTCCGCACCACCTCGAGGAGTTGGGGCTGGTTCGTCACCTTGGCGATGAGCATCGAGTGCTTCGAGATCGCCTTCCATCCCTGGGAGCCCAGCGAGACGGAGCTTCCACAGTACTCGCAGCTCACGACCATGTCCCCGAACGAGGGGTCGAGCGGGGCGCCGCAGCTCGGGCACTTGAACGCCTTCACTCCGGCGTCCGCGACGGTCGGGCGGTTGGCCCCGGCCGGCGGTGGCGGGGGAGGCGGCGGCGGGGCCGCGCCGGGGACCGGCGGGGCACCGGGCATCGGCGTCCCGCAGGAGTAGCAGAACCGGGCCGTATCCGGAAGCGGGGCGCCGCAGTTCGGGCAGATCATGGCAATCGCTCGGAGTCCGTAGTGACGACGAGGACGGGCGTAGCTTACGCTCCCATGGCGGCGCCACAGTTCGGGCAGAACTTGGGGGAGCCGCTGACGGTCTGGTTACACTTCGGGCAGGTCTTCGTCGCCGGCGCGGCCGACGCACCGCAGTTCGGGCAGAACTTGGATCCCGAGGGGATCACGGTACCGCACTTCGCGCACGGGGTGCCCTGAACCGGGGCGGCTCCCATCGGATTGCCGCAGGAGGGACAGAAGCGGACGCCGGGCTGCACAAGCGTGCCGCACTTCGGGCACGGACTCCCTGGACCGGGCCCGTACGCCTGGCTCATTTGGCCGGCCATCCCATAGCCGATGCCGAGACCGGCGCCCAACCCCACCCCCGCGCCGGCGAGGGCGCCCGCTCCTCCCGACGGATTCGCGGCGGCGGTGGTCATCGCTTGACCGGCCTGGTACTGCATGTAGTTCACGCCCAAGACGCCCATGGTCGAGCGCGTGTCGATCGCCTTCTGCACCTCATCGGGGAGGTTGATCGAGAGCCCCTGGACCTGCTGGATGTCCACGCCGAGGGGGCCAAAGTGCGAGGGAGCGTAGCCGAGGACCGCCTGCTCGATGGTGAGGAGCGAGGTGGCGAGGTCGGTCACGTGCATCCCCTGTTCCTTGAGCTTCCCCAGGCTGTTGTACACGAGGAGCACCATCTGGTCGCGGAGACGGGCTTCGACGTCCGTCGTCGCGGCAGCGCCGAACGTCCCGACGAACTGGTTGATGAACAGGTCGGCCGCGGCGACCTTCCAGCGGTAGGAGCCGAAGACCCTGAGGTTCACGAGCCCGAAATCCGGGTCCTTGAACGTGTACGGCTCGGCGCTCCCGAACTTGCCGTCGAAGATCCTTCGCTGGAGGTAGTAGACCTCGGCCTCCTGGCGGACGCCGGAGAGCGCCTGGATGACGTTCCCGATGATCCCGAGGCTGAGGCTCGTGAGCGCGTAGCGGTCGGGTTTGTCGATGTAGGCGAGGACCTTTCCGTCGCGGTAGAACACCGCGATCTCGTCCTCGCGGACCACGATGTTGTCGCCGTAGCGGATGTTGCGGGGGACCCGCCACATCACGTTCGTGCCTTTGTACACGTCCTCCCAGGCGATGGTGGTCGCCCCGAGGAGACTCCCGCCCTTCTCTGGAATCGGCTTGTTCGTGACCATGCTCTTTCTCCCTACTGGACCATGATGCCCTGGATGGCGTTCATCCGGGCGCGGAAGGCGGTGTCGAGCTGGCTGACCTGGCCCCGTACCTGGTTCACGGCGTCCATGGCCCCGGGCATGGAGGGGTTGCCTCCCGCCGCCCGCAGGGGCTCGAGCGTCTGGTTCAGCTGGTCGGCCGCTTCGGCGAACCCGTAGTCATACTGGTAGAGCTGGTCCAGCTGCTCCGGTCGGATGCGCGTCGCGGGCGATATCCCTGAGTACCCCTGGGCCGCGTGCCGGATCTCCCCCTCGAGCTTCTGAAGGTCGGCCAGCGCGTCGGCGAGGGAGGTGAGGGCCTGGAACTGGCCGGCGTTGGTGAGCGTCGTGCGGCAGTCCTGGATGGTCTTGACCGACAGGTGGACCTTGTCGGCGACCTGCAGGCGGAGGAGACTGTCCGCCTCCCGGAGGTCCTCTCCCTGGCGGTATCCCCGGAAGCCGGGAAGCAGGAGCTGAAGACGCTTCAGGATCCCCCGGTCGGCGTCGACCTTCTGCCGGATATCGACCGGCGGTTGTCCTGCCGCTGCCAACGGAGCCGTCCCCACCGGCTGGGTGAGGGAGGTCCCGCAGTTCGGGCAGAAGCGGGTTCCGGCGGGGGCCTGGGCGCGACAGGCCGGGCACGTGACTACGGAGGCGGGAGGGGAGGGAGAGGGCGCCGAGGGCGGTGGCGGTGGAGGGGGCGGGGGCGGTGGAGCGGCGGGCAGGGCGGTCACGGTCCCCCTCCCGACCGGGACGGGGGAGAGCCGCCCGACGGCGGCGGATCCTGAGCCGGCGGAATGGGGGCCTTCTGGGCCGCGGCGTAGCTGAACGCGCTCGGTGCCGGTGCGGAGGCCCATTCCTGCCGGCGCTCGACGCGCCGGGCCTCCCGGCCGAGAGTGCCGGCCCGCCACCAGGCGAAGGCGGCGACGCCGGCGAGGAGCAGGAGGACGAGCACCAGCCCCACGATCTGAAGTAGAACGGTGAGCGGGTTACCGGGGGCCAGGATAATCGTCAGGAGGAGCACCGCGAATCCCATCCCGAGGAAGCCGTAGGTGGCGAGCCGGGTAGGCGTCGGGTCCCGGGTCAGGGCCTGACCCAGATAGCCCCCGAGGGCGAACACGAGGCTCAGGAAGCCGATCGTGATCAGCGCGAAGAAGTGGTCGGCCTGGGGAAGGGCGTAGTAGATGCCGATGAACAGGAGCGCGGCGATGGCCAGCAGAAGCCCTCCGAACAGGGCCCCCGACATTGAAACGGCGGCACGATTCGAGAAACTGCGCGGCATTCCCGACCCCGTCAACGATGGGGACGACCGGTATATCAGGCTTGGTCCGCCAACCAACTAGAGGCGGGGCTCGTCGTCGCCCTTTTCCCTACGGACGGGCCGCGGGGGAGGAGGGGGCTCCTCTGCCTCGGGCGTGGGCTCCGGGGAGCCTTTCGACGCCAGCGGCTTCGCGGCGGGCGCCTTGGGGGCGGCCGGTTTCCGCACGAACACCGAACGGAGCGTATGGGTGAGAGGCTGCTTGACCGGCTCCGCGTGCGGAGCCCGTTCGCCCGCCGCGGCCTTCCCGATCGGTCGTGTGGTCTCGGGGCCGATCGGCTGCGCGCACTTCGGGCAGGTGTGGAATTCGGCAATGCAGTGGTGGCAGACCGGCGCCCCACAGTCATGGAGCACCGCGGCGATCCCGCCACAACCGACGCACCGCACCTGCCGGTGGTCTCCGGCGGCCGGCTTCGTGTGATGGGTCGCCGCCGCGGCATGCGGCGGCGGCGACGCGGGTGCGGCGGGGGGCACCACCGGAGCCGGGGCCGGAATGTTTTCGGGGGCAAACGGAGAAGCGGCGTCCTCGGCCCCACCCGTCTGCCGGAACTCAGGAGAGTATTGCCCGAGGTCGAGGGCGGGGAGCGGAGCATGGACCGCCGAGCCGATCGATTCGACCGCCTTGATGAGGCGGGCACGGAAGAGCCCGACCTGCAGGGTCTTCACCAGCTGGAAGAGCGTGCGCTGACCCTCGGGCAGGGCGAGCGCCTTACGGGCCAGCTCCTCGACATCGGGGGTCAGGCGAAGGTTCTCGGGGCGCAGGTCGGCTTCCAGAACCGCTTTCATGTAGCCGAAGAGGCGCTGCACCTGGGGCAGGGACGTCCCCGTCGGGCTCAGCACGGCCACGTCAGAGAGCGTGAACCCACGCCGTTCGATCCCTTCCGGCCGACGCTCGAGCGCGGTGGTGATGAGCTGGTAGCTCGCGCTCTCGAGGTCGTGCATCTCCGTCTCGGAGAGCTTTTCGAGGTCGATGGGCGTCTCCCGTCCCACGGCATTGAGGACGGGCTCAAGAAGGTCGAACGGCACGTGCAGGGTGACGAAGAGGTCGTTCTTCGTGACCGCTCGCTTGAGCTTGCTTTCGAGGAGGAGCGCCTCCCGGCCGTACCGCTCTACCTGGGATTCCCGGGTGCGTTGGAGCGCGAGCTTCTTCCCCTCCTTGGCGGCGTCGAAGTCACTGTCGAGGGCGAGGGCGCGGTCGAAGCTGGCCTGGGCGTCATCGGGTCGACCGGTCACGAGCAGGGCGAGCCCCCGGCTCGACCAGGCGAACTTGTTGGAGGGGTCGAGCTGCGTCGCCCGGTCGAAGAGCGCGAGCGCCTCGTTCGGGTGTCCCAGTTTCGAGCTCACGAAGCCCGCCCGGGCGTGGAGCTCAGGATTCTGGCCGTCGAGGGCAATGGCGTGAGCGTAGGCTCCGGCGGCCTCGGTCCAATTCTCCTTCGCCACGTGGAGTTCCCCTAGGCGGACCCAGAGCGAAGCGGCCTTCGGAAGGATCTCCAATCCCTTCTTCACCGTCGTGACAGCGTCGGGGATCGACCCGAGCCCGGCGTCGGCCTCCGCCAGCAGCAGATAGAGGCTCGGTTGCGGCGGGGCCTTCGGAAGGGCGGTACGAAGGAACTCCTTCGCCTCCGTATGCTTTCCCTGGTCCAGGAGCGCGCGGGCGATACCGGCGGTCGCGACCGGCGAGCCGGGCTCGCGCTGCTGCACTTCTTCGAGGACCTGCTGGGCCTCCCCCGCACGCTCGAGCGCCGTCAAGATCTCCGCCCGAAGCAGGAGCGCGGCCACGCTCTTCGGGGTCCCCGGCGGCAGCGCCGTGAGCGTCTGGTCCAGCACCTCGAGCGCAAGGTCCGGGCGACCCGCCCCCAATCGTAAACGGGCCCGTCGGACCGCAATCTCGCTCAGCTGAGCCGGGTCGAGCTGCGCCGCGCGCTCGTAGGCGCGATTGGCCTCCTCGACGCGACCGAGTTCGGCGGCGAGGTCCCCCAGCTGGAGATAGACGGCGGGGTCCTTGAGGTCGGCACCCGCTTCATCGACGAGCTGAGCGAGGCACTCGTAGGCGTCCGTCTTTTCGCCGGCGGCCAAGTGAAGCCGGGCCTTCTCTTGCAACGCCGAGGCGTTGTGGGGCTCGAGAAGCAGGATCGCCTTCAGGGAGTACTGAAGGTCCGCGTTCCGCTGAAGGGCGCGAGCCGCGTCGGCCCGGGACTTCCAGGCCCCGAGGTCGTTCGGGTCCTCCCGGAGCAGGGCGTCCACGATCGGCGCGACTTCGTTGAAGCGACCCGCGAGCTGCATCGTCTCGGCGAGGGCGAGGCGGCCCCCCCGGCTCTTGGGCGCGATCTCCAACCCCTGCCGGTAGAACGCGATGGCGTCCGAGTAGAGCCCGTGGGAGCGGAGCGCCTCGGCCACGTCGAAATGGACCTGGGGATCCCCGTGGGCCCCCGCGATGGCGTGCTTCAGCATCTCCAGCGCCTCGGTCCGGCGACCGGACTTGAGGAGCAGCTGGCCTTTCCGCCGTAAGAACAACGGATTCTCGGGCTCGCGCTGGAGGAGGAGGTCGATGTACCGTAGCGCCTTTGCGTCCTGGTTGAGCGCGGAGAGGACCTCGACGGCCCCCCAGAAGAGGTCCGCGTCCTCGAGGCCGAGCTCGATCGCCTGGGAGTAGACCTGCTCGGCCTCCGACAGCCGGCTCTCCTCGCGCAGGGCGTGCCCCAGCTCCTTCATCACATCAGAGCGGCGGGACTGGTTCGGGAGGGCGAGAAACTCCTGGTAGGAGCGGATGGCCCGGTCCGTGTCGTGGACCAGACGCGACGCGCGCGCGATCCCGAGGAGGCTCTTCCCGGCGAGCTCGGGGTCCAGCGACGAACGTTCGTACGAGACGAGGGCCCCCCGGGCGGCCTGCGCGCGGTCCGGGGAGCCTTCGGCATGGTCGAAGGCGAGCGCCAGGTAGTGATGGCCCCGTTCGAGCGCGAGGTCATACTGCGTGGGATCCAATCGGAATAGCTCGTCGAGGACGGGCCCCAGCGCCTCGGTCTCCTTGAGCTCCGTCAGGAGCTGCTTCTTCTCGCGGAGGAGGTTCAGGTCGGTCGGCGCCTGCTTGAGCAGCCCGTCGACCGCCGCGACGGCGCTTGCCTTGTCCCCGCGGGTGGAGAGGGTCTGCGCGAGGAGCTCGAGGGTCTCTCGGTCGTCGGGGTCCTCGGCCAGGAGCCCTCGGGCGAACTCGACCACGAGGTCGAGGCGGCCCGCCGTTCGGGCGGTCTCGATCGCCCGTCGATGCTCGCCGACCTCGTGGGGATGGACCCGCAGGAGGTCGCGGAACGCCGCGAAGGCTTCGTCGGGTTTCCCCTCCGTCGCCAGCAGCTCGGCGAGCGTGCGCATGGCGTCGAGGTTTTCGGGAGACTGCTCGAGGATGGCCCGGCAGGCGGCTTCCGCCTCCTCGGGCTTACCCGCCGCCGCGGCGAGCGCGCGCAGCGCCTGGAGGTTGGAGAGATTGCGTGGTTCCGCCTGGTGGACGCGCTGCCGGGCGGTGAGGGCGAGCTCGGCGGTTTCGGGATGGGACTCGACCAGGTCGGCCATCTCTGCCAGCATGGTCGAGTCGAGCGGATGGGAGCTCGCGAGCACCGCACGGAACTCCGCGGCCGCGGGCGCCGCCTGTCCCTTCGTGAGGAGCAGCCGACCGGACAGCAGCAGGAGCCGCGCGTCGTCGGGTCGATGCCCTTTCGCGGTCGCCACGGCCGCGATCGCGTCCTCGATCCGTCCCAAGGACGCCAGAAGCTCCGCTCGGGCGACCAGGAGCTCCGGGTCGTCCGGATGCGCGATCAGGAGGGCTTCGCAGGCATCCAGCGCCTGCTGGTCTCCGCCGTGCGCCTTGGCCAGCTGGAGCTTCATCCGTAGGGCGACCGGATTGCGAGGGTCCAGTCGCAGGGCCTTCTCGACGTACTGCATGGACGTCGCGTCGAGCTGCTGCGCATGCAGGTACGCCTCCGCCGCTTCCTGGGGACGGTTGAGCAGGCGAAGGGCATCGCCCTTGGTCGCCCAGACGGTCTTATCGTGCGGGTTCGCGCTCAGGGCCTGCTCGACCAGCGGGAGCGCCTGGTCGACGGACCGGTTCTGCGCCAGCAGCACGAGGGCCTTGTGATGGAGAAGCGCCGCAGAGCCCGGGGCGTAGGCGAGTCCCGCATCGACCGCCCGGCCGGCGAGGTCGGTCTCCGAGAGGCGGTAGAACGCCATCGCCGCCTCATCGAGCCGGGCCGCGAGTTCGGCCCCGGAATCCTCGAGGAGGTCCCGATGGCGGTCGACGAAGGTGAGGAACCCGCGGAGCGCTTCCGCGTATCGGGCCCGGTCATGCCCGGCCTCAAACTTCTCCGCCTCCGAGAAGAGCCGGCGCGCCCGTTCCACCGCTTCCGGGCCGCTGAGCGTGCGCTCGGCGGCGGCTTCGGGCGACGACATCCGAAGATGTCAGCGGTCGGAACGTTAAATACGCTCACCTCGAACGGGCCGCTCCATTCGGTTCAGCGGGGGACGTTATGGCGGTCCACCGCTCCGGGTCCCGCGATGCCGACGCGAAGCTCGCACAAGTCGATCTTCGATCCTGTCCACGGCATCGTCGACCTGGATGGGGTCGCGCTCGACCTCATCGCGCACCGGAGCTTTCAACGGCTGTGGGGCGTGCGACAGACCGGCTTCGCCCACCTCGTATTTCCCGGTGCGAACCACACGCGGCTCGAGCACTCTCTCGGGGTATTCTGGGTCGCCCGGGCCATGGGGGCCGCGCTCGACCTCGACCCGCGGCAGCTGACGACGGTGACGTCGGGCGCTCTCCTGCATGACATCGGCCACGGCCCGTTCTCCCACACCCTCGACCCGACGATGGAAGAGGTGCTGGGCCACGGCCACGAAACGATCTCGCGGGAGGCGATACTGGGGCAGGGCTCCGGGCTCACTTCGTCCTCGAATCCGGAGCTGCCCGCGATCCTGGAGAGGCATGGACTCGCTCCCAAGGAGGTCGCCGGCCTCATCGACCCGAGGGGTTCGCGGCCGCCGCCCCGTCTCCTGCGGTCGATCCTGCACGGCCCCATCGACGCGGACCGCATCGACTATCTGCAGCGGGATGCCCACTACACCGGGGTCGCGCACGGGGCGATCGACGCCGTCCGCTTGCTCGCGACCGTCCGCGCCGGACCCGGCGGCCTCGCCTTTGCCGAGAAAGGTCGCAGCGCGGTCGAGGGGTTCTTGGTGGGACGGGCGCTCATGTACGCGGCGGTCTACTACCACAAGACCGTCCGAGCCGCCGAGGTGATGGCGCAGGCCGCGGTCGAGCGCCTCCCCGGCTACCCCGAGTCCGCCCGGCCCCTCTTTCCCCTCACGGACGGCGAACTCCTCGTGCGGCTCACCGCCGCCGGCGGTCGGAGCGCGGAGCTGATCCAACGCGTGTCGGACCGGCGCCTCTACAAGCGAGCCCATGGCTGGAGAGAGCTCGCGGGCGCCCCCCGTCGGGGATTTGAGCGGTTGCGGAGGAACCCGAGCGCCCGCCGGGCGTGGGAGGATGCTCTGGCGGAGCGGCTTCGGGCGCCGCCGGGGAGCGTCCTTCTCGACCTGGCGGGCCTGACCGTCCGGGATTCAGGGGGCCTTGGGTGGTCGGATGTCGGAATCCTCGACGAGTCGCGGGTCTCCTACCCCTTTCGTCCTGGAGGTCCCTGGTCGACGTTCACCGACCGGCCACCGGCGCTCTGGGCCGCCTCGGTCTATGTCGAACCGCGGCTGCGGGAGCGAGCGGCCGGAGTCTTGCGGCGGGGTCGAGCCCTGCCCGATTGATCCGTTTGCGCCCTCGAGCTCCGAGCCCCCGACGCCATCGAAAGAATGGCGGTCCAGACGGCGGCGGGAACGGGCATCACGGAGAGCCGGGAGTTGCGAACGAGGTCGAAGCCGGAGAACCGCGCGTCCCCTCTCAACATCTTCAGGTGTACTGGACGGTCCAGCGGAGCTCCCGCCCGCACTCGCACGGTCCAGGACCCCCGTTCGTCCGCAGGGTCGGGGACCGGGGGGCTCGCCACCGAAAAGCGGCCCACGATGGCCTTCTCGCCCCCAGTGTGGTAGTACAATCCCTCGTCGCCGGGGCGCATCGATCGGAGATGGCGAAGCGCGAGCGCATTGTGGATCCCGCTCCAGGAGGTCTCTCCATCGCGGACGAGGTCGGCGAAGGCGTAGTGCGTCGGCTCCTCTTTGATCAACCAGCGAGGCACGAAGCCCTCACCCGCCCCGGGACTTACCCCTTCGCCTCTCCGCGCGAGGGGGTTTATCCACCGCCCCCGTGGGGAGGAGCGTGCGGGTCCTGCTGGTGGGGACGGGGGTACAGCCGATCCCGCCGACCGGCTACGGTGGGGTCGAACGCACGATCGCCGAGTACGCGACCGCCCTGCGCTCCGCCGGTCAGGACTGCCAAGTCCTGAACGAGGTCCGCACCCGTCGCGGGATCGATGAGTACCGGTTCGCGTGGCGGCTGCCGAAGCTGATCTCCGGGGCCCAATTTGACGTCCTCCACGCCAGCACCCCGGTGGTAGCGAACCGCCTCGCGATGATGCGAAGACCGTTCGTGTACACCTCCCACTCTCGTCACTGGTTCGAGCGTTCGGGGTTTCGGGAACGGTTCGGGTTCTGGTTGGAGCGACGCGCGGTCCACCGGGCGTCGGCGACGGTCGCCCTGACCTCCCGCCTCGCCGACACGATTCGGACCGAAACCGGCTCCCGGGGGCCGCGCCGCCTCGAGGTGATCCCGATCGGGGTGGATACGGACCGATTCCGCCCGGACTGGACGTCACGGAACGGCCGCCGGGTCCTCGGGGTCGGCGTGGTGCGACCGTTCAAGCGCTGGACGCTGGCCGCCCAAGCGCTCCGAGGAACGGGAGCCACTCTGACGATCGTCGGACCCATCCCCGACCCCGCCTACGCGAAAGAGGTGAGGACGGCGGGAGACGCCGTCCAGCTGGTCGGGGAGGTCGACGAGCCGACCCTTGCCCGCCTCTACGCAGAGTCCGATCTTCTGGTGCACCCGAGCCGCGTAGAGCTCATCGCGGGCGCGGTGTTGCAGGGCCTCTCCGCCGCGCTGCCGATCGTCGGGGCCGCCCCCGTCGCAGACCTCGTCCAGGAGGGGGAGACTGGGTTCGTGTCTCCCCCCCGCGCCACCGAGTCCGAGGTCGCGAACCACTTCTCGAGCTCTGCTCGGCGGCTCTTGGGGGACGAGCAGTTGCGCCGTCGCTGCGGCGAGGCGGCCCGTCGGTCCGCGATCGAGCGGTTTGGATGGCCCACGGTGGTCGAGCGCCATCTGGCGCTCTACCGCTCCCTGGTCCCGTAGCGACGGCTACCCGACGATGATCCCGCGCGAAGTGATCGCGAAGGGCCGTCGCTCGGGGTCGTGGGCGGTCCCCCGCATTCGGACGATCTTGAGCTGACGGACCGAGCGGTCGCCGACCCATTTCCGGGTGAGGAGGATCTCGCCTCGGGTAAGCACCTCCTCGGGCGCCAGGAGGCCCGGATTCCCCGGCGTCGCGGTGATGATGGTCGTGACCTCCTGCTCGGACAGGAAGCGGAGGAGCGACTGCACTTCGGTCCGCTCGGCCTGTGGGTCCGCCGACACCTTCACCGCGAACCGGCGGATCGACGTGATGGAGTCGACCACGACCCGGGTGAAGCGGTGGCCCGACATCTGCTGGCGGAGCTTGAGATGAATCGACTGGATCGAGATATCGTCGGCGTCCCCGGACTTGCGGCTCTCCGTCGAGATGTCGCGCATCGTCTTGACATCGCCCAGGGCGCGGATCTCCTGCACGTCGGCCATCCGACGGATCGCCCGCGTGCCCGGGTTCGCGTCCAGCGTGCTGACGGCCGAGAGGTCCCACCCGAACGACCGCACGTTCTCGAGGATCTCCTGCGGCGGCTCGTCCACGGCGACGAGGAGCACTTGCTCACCGCGTCGTAGCCCGTCCATCAGGAAGCTGAGTCCGAGCAGGGTCTTGCCGCTCCCCGTACCCCCCGTCACGAGGTAGGGGCGTCCCGCGACGAGACCTCCCCCGAGCATCCGGTCGAGTCCGGGGATCCCACAGGATACCCGGGAGAGTTCGATCACGACGGCTCCCCCGAGGAGGGCGGAGCTGAGGGGGAGGCGGGCGCCCCGGCATCGGGCCCCTCTTTCGCCGCCGGGGCAGCGGGGGCGCCCGTCTCCACCACCCGGTGTTCCTCCGGCGGCGGAGAACCGGGGGACGCGGCCGTCACCGTCGGGGCCTTCTTCCGCGCCGGGGAGCGGCGCTTCCTCGGCTTCGGTTCTTCCGACGGGGCCGCGGAGGCCCCCTCGGGCGTTCCTGCCCCGGGCGTCGCGGCGAGGGCGTTTGGCTCCACCGGGGTGGTTTCCGGTGGGGCGACCGTTTTCGGTGTGCGTCGCCGAGGCGCCGTCGACCCCGGCGACCTGCGCCGCCGCTTTGGCGGGTTCACCGCTTGCGGTTCCGCGGGAGCGGGCGGCAATAGAGCCTCCGCTGGCGCGGGGGTCAGGGCGGCGGGGGGCACGTGGTCCGCTGTGGGGAGGGAAACGGCCGGGGGCGAAGGCGCTGACGCTGGAGCGGGTGTCGGGGCCGGGGCCATGGGGGGAGGCGGGCGGCTCGGAGCGGGCGCCGGCGGAGCAGCGGCGGGAGGGCCCTTCCGACCG
>DASRSW010000032.1:0-29540 GCA_035656275.1 Thermoplasmata archaeon | reverse complement strand
GGTCGGGCTCGCCTTTGGCCTCTCCGAGTTCGACAGCCTCTTCCTCGGCCTCGCGATCTCGGTGACAAGTACGGTCATTCTCGCAGAGGTCCTGGAGGAGCTCGGAGTCCTCCGGGACCAGGAGGCGGGCCTAGTCCTCGGCGTGACCATCGTCGAAGACATCGTGGTCGTCTCCATCCTGGGGGTGCTCCAGTCGCTCGCCACGAGCGGGCGGGTCTCCTATCTCGCCATCGGAGTGGCCGTCGTGCTCGTGATCGTCTTTGTCGGGGCGACCCTGCTCCTGGGCTCGCGGATCGTTCCTCGAGCGGTCGACCGCGTGGCGGAGACCGACCGCGCCGGGTTGCTCTTGCTGGCCGTCCTGGGGCTCGCGTTCGGACTCTCCATCGTGTCGAGCCTCATCGGGATCTCCGTGGCCACCGGCGCGTTCCTCGCCGGCGTCCTGGTCGCGGAATCCCGGAGCCAGACGAAGGCGAGAGAACTGGTGGTCCCGCTGAAGGAGCTGTTCGGCGCCATCTTCTTCGTGGCCATCGGGGCGTTGATGGACTTTGAGCTGCTCCCGGGATTCGTCGGATTGGTCGTGGCGTTGCTTGTGAGCGCGCTCGTGGTGAAGTGGGTCGCGACCTACCTCAGTGCCCGTGCCCTGGCCATCTCGGGTCCCACGGCCGGGCGGACGGCCCTCACGGTGGCCGGTCCCCGCGGGGAGCTCTCCCTCGTGGTCGCGAAGGGCGGGGCCGATGTCCAGGCGACCAGCGCCTTCGTCCTCCCGGTCGTCGGTGCGATCGTGCTGGTCTCCTCCGTGCTCGCTCCGTTCCTGGTCCGGATCGCCTGGCGGAGAGAACGCCCCGCGGCCGACCCACCGTCACCTCCTTCCACGAGGTAAACGGCGAGGACCCCCGAAGCGGCGCCGGGCGAGTGATCCCTGGCTCTGGGCAGCTGCGGCCGACTCCAGGTCCCAGACTCGCCTACGCGAGTCGTGTGCCGCACGTCGGGCAGAAGACGTAGGTGAACTGAGGGAACACTCCTCGGCATTTCGGACACTGGACTTGAGGTCCGGTCCGTGCACGGGGCCCCCCGACGACTGGCGGAGGGGGTGGGGGCGGCGGAGGCGGCGGGACCACGTACCCGAACCGGGAAGGCGCAGCCGGGTTCACCGCGGGCGGAGCGGCCGGTGCGGGTGGCGGCGGGGCGACCCCCCCCGAAAGCGGCGCATCCGGCCCGAGGGGAGCGGGGACGGGCGCCGAGGGAGCGGAGGGCGCCTGGGTCGGCATGAGGCCCCGGGAGGCAGGGAGACCAAGGGTCTGGACAACGAGCGGGCTCAAAATCCAAGCGGGCGCGAGAGGACTCGCGATGATGGCCCGGGCCTGGTCGAAGGGAACGGCGACCGCGCCCGAGGCGCCCCGCCCGGGGCGGGTGTAGTGGAAGAAGAACCAGCCTCGGCGCTGCGGCATGATCATCGGAGAGGGCTGGAGATTGGACCAGGGGATCCGGAGTTCTGTGCGCCTTCGTTGGAAGATGACGCCCTCCCGGGTCAGCCCCACCCTCCGAATGGTCGCCTGGCGGACCGAAACGTAGGCGAGAACGGCCCATACGGCGAGGAGCGGGATCCCCAACACAATGAACGTGGCCAGGGCGAGTCCGGAATCGGCGGAACCGAGCGCGGTCAACAGGGGAAAGATGAACACGAACAGCAGGAGGATCGGCAGAAAGACGATGCTTCCCGGGCCGCGACCGCCCTTCAGGGGAGGCAGCCACTGCACCTGGGTCCCGGGGGGCAGGTCGAACCCCCGGATGTCCCGTCGGAATCGGTACGACTGGGAGGCGACGACCGCTACCTGAATGATGACAAGGATGATCGGGAGGAGAAGCACGAGGCCCACCGCCGCGAACAGATCCGGCTGGGTACCGGGGGGATTGATGAGGAGCGTCCACGAGTCGTTGACGAACGCGAGCGTTCCCGTGTAGAGGGCGCTCGTGCTGGCGGCGCCCGAGAACAGGAGCACCCAACCGTCGCCCGAATCGTAGGCTGCCGCCGGGGCGAATACCGGACCCAGGGTCGCGCCCCCCGGATAGATGCGGACCCACCCGGTGGACTCGAACGCCCAACTGTCGCTCAGGATCGCTCCCTGCGCGTATCCTCCCACGAGGAGGACGTACCCATCCGCGGCGTCGAAGACCCCGGCCATCCCCCGGCGTGGGGAGGGGGCGGTGCTCTGGCCAGGGCTGAGCTCCGTCCAATTGCCTCCCTGAAAGCTCCAGGTGTCGCCGAGGGGCCCGGTGCTGCCCACCCCGCCGAAGAGGAGCGTGAACCCCGTGGCCGAGTCGTACGCCAGCAGCTCATCGCATCGGGCGCCGGGGGTAATGCCCGTCGGATTGGGGTGCAGCTGGTGCCAAGCGCCTCCCACAAACGACCAGGTGTCGGAGAAGGGAACGGACGACCCGACCGAGGGCGTCCCTCCAAACAAGAGAAGGTAGCCGTCCGCGCCGTCGAACGTCAGGCCGGCCATGGCTCGGGCGGGCGGGGCGAGGCCGGCCGTCGGAGTGAGGTCGGTCCATCGGCCGCTGCTGAAGGCCCACGTGTCGTTCATCGAGGGACTGCAGGCAAGGTTGCTGCACCCGCCGAAGAGGACGATCTCGCGGTCGACCGCATCGTACGCCATCGAAGCCGCCCAGCGGGGGGCGGGAGCCACGCTCAGCTGGGGGGTGAGATTGGTCCAATTCCCCGCATGGAACTCCCAGGTCGTAGCGATGGCGTTGCCCGCGGTGTTCTCGCCCCCGAAGAGAATCGCGTAGGAGTTCGCGTCATCGTACGCTAGGGAAGCGTACTCCGCCGGGGGTGGGGAGACTCCATTGTTGTGACTCTTGATCGTGGCGGGGGCCAGCGTCGCGACGTTTTGCGCCTCGCCACGGGAAGCGGACACGCTGGGGGGCAGCACCAGAGAGGCGGAGGCCATGCACGGCAGCAAGAGCGCGGCCACGGCGAGGGTCGCTAAAGTGACGGCCGGCCGGAGTGCGGTCGGACTCCTCCCCCCGGACGATCGATTTGCGTCCAATATCGCGCGGAAGGGCGACGGCCCCTTAATTCTGACGGAAGCCCCACCTCAAAGCCATGACGGCGGCCGCCGGAGTCGGGGGCAATCCCGAGGTCCCGATGCAGTGCGGGCTCCCCCACTACGTCTTTCCGACAAGGCGCTCGGCAAGCTCGAGCCACGATGTGTGCGCGCGCCGCAGGTAGACCACGGAAACGACCACCGCCAGGGGAGCGAGAAGTCCCAGGAACGCAACCAACCAGAACAACGTCCCCTCCCCCCCGGGGAACGCGAGAATGATCGCGAAGACCAACGGCGGGACCAGCGCCAGCCACAGGAAGGTCCCGGCGAACCGCAGGGCGCGCGTCAAGTCGCGGTCGATCCGGGGAACATACGAGCCGGCGATCGGGAGGACCAGGGCGCGGATGACCAGTATTTGAATCACGATCAGAACCAGCGCGATCCCCGCGACCAGCGCCACTCCGATCGAGTTCACCTGGACCGTGGAAACCGCCACCCCCGAGTTGTACTGAGCCGTAGAGATCTCGGCGAGGGCGATCAGCCCCCCAGCGAAGGCGATCGCCGCGATGAGGCCCCCGGCCGCGACCCGCAGGGCTCTGGTCGAAGGTCCGAGGACGGAATCCGACCAGGGGGAGTCCGTGGGAAGGTCGCGGGCGAAGGCACGGATCGCTATCCTCCACCGATAGAGTCCAACAGCGGCGACGGGGGCAAGGCCAAACAGGGATACGACGATGGCGAACACGGCGAGCGCCTGACCCGCCGCATACGCGCTCGAGCCTGGGGCGAGCTCGGAGCTGAACGCACCGATCATGGGGGCATCGGCCAATGACACGAAGAACCACAGGAGTGCGAACGCCAGGTACCACCCCAGCGCCGTCTGGGTCAATCTTACCGACCGAAACAGGTACACGACGTGGCTGGAATCCTCCTCCGATGCGGCGTCAGCCCCCGCCATCAGTACGCCGGGCGTTCGAGGCGAACGGGCGCCCCGCATTGCGGGCACTTGGGGGATCGACTGTTCAACTGCGCCAGGTCGATGAGCCCGCCGCAGTATTCGCAGACCATCCGTCCCTCCATCGTCTGCCGGACGAGCGCGTCGTACTCCTGGTCTTTGGCCGCGGTCAGGACTTCGATGCGGAACGCGTCCTGGACGAAGTTGTAGACCTCCGGAGTGTTCGGGACCGCCCGCCATCGAATCCGTTTCGGGCGCCCGGTGGCCCGAGCGCGCATCCCACCGCCGGCCGAGCCGACATCGAACCGGATCTCGCCGGTGCTCCCTTGGGTCGACGTGAGATTCTGGATCTCGTCGTAGTTCGCGTACTCGAACGCCGAAGAGAACATGCCCTCGATGGAGAGGACGCGTCGATTCGTGAGCGCGTAGGCTCGCCCCCGCCACGCGAGGACCACGAGGCCGAGTGGGACAAGGAAGAGGAACCCCTCAAAGCCCCAGTACGCGGCACTGTAGAGGAACTCGGGAGACATCGCGTCCACCAGGAGCAAGAGGGCGAACGCGAGAAAGAGGGTGATCCGTCCCCAGTAAAGGGACCAGAGGCCCGGCCGCGTTTCGTACAGGATTCGCTCGTCGCGAAGAAGCCACTTTCGTGGGAAGACCCCCGATTGATTCGAACCCGGACGCCGCTGGACGAGCTCGGATTCCGTCTGAGGGAAATCGGGACTCACCGGGGCGCCTCTGGCCGAGGGCAGGCCGGAAGTCTCTCTTATTCTCCTCGGTGCGACCCCGGGGGGTGGTCCGGAGGCGAGCCTACACCCGTGGACCGACAAACTCGAGGGCGCAGGGTTTGCGTTGACCGACCGGCAGGAGGCCCGTTCTCCTGCGTGCGAGGTCAATGGCCGATCCATCCCGCCGGCTCGATCGGACGGTCCATCGCCCACTTCTCCGCCGCATGCCCTGCCCAAGTCCCAGTGGACCTGCTCGAACGGTTCAACGCGAGCAGCAGGGCGGAGGACACCAGGTATCGAGAAACGGTTAATTTCGGCCTGGCGGATAGCCCCGCGATGACGTCCCGTCCGTCGACCGAAGGCTCCAGGGCCGTCGACGAGTATCTCGCCCGAGTTCCTCCCAAATTCCGCAAGGAGCTCGTCCGGCTGCGGAAGCTGATCCGGGCCGCGGCCCCCCAGGCCGAAGAGGTGATCAGCTATCGCATGCCGGCCTTTCGGCAGCATGGCCTCCTCGTGTACTATGCGGCCTTCCGGGACCACCTGAGCTTCTTTGTCGGGAGCGCCGCGGCGCAGCAGAAGTTCCGCCGAGCGGTCGCCCCGTTCGAGACGGGAAAGGGGACGCTGCAGTTCACGCCGCTTCACCCGCTTCCCGCGAATCTCGTCACGAGGTTGGTCAGGGCCCGGCTTCGGGAGAACGCGGCCCGAACCAAGAAGTGACGTTCGGGAAGGGATGGCCCCCCGGCTTCGAAACGAAGAGCCGAATCCGGCGTTCCCGGTAACGCGACCCCGGGCCCCGAGGCGAAGACCCACGCTGCGGCCGCGGGCGGCTCAGCCCCTCACGGGACGGGCGCACCGGCGATCGCCGGGTTCCCGAGCCTACTTCTTCTCTTCCTCGGAGCCTTTCAGCCCCTTCTTCGCGGAGGAGCCGAGCGACTTGGCCCCGCTCCAGAGCCCCTTGCCGATCTTGCCTGCGACCGCCTCGGTCTCCTTCGCGACGTGGATCGTTTCGCCTGCGGCTTTCTGTCCGAACCCGACCGGGCGACCGCACGCCGCACATGCCTTGGCACCTTCGGCCAGTTCCGCGCCACACCCTTCGCATTTCATCGCCGACTGGACCCCCGTCCAACCGGTCAATGGATTTGATGGGTTAAGTCGGTTGTGAAGGCCGCCCCCGCCACGCCCGTAGACTTCGAGTCCGCGACGCTCCCCCCGGCCCCGAAGTTCCGCGGGGACCGACCCACTCGGGTCCATGCCTCAGGGAGTCACGACGGTGCGGAATCCCTGCCCCTGACGCAGGCGTTCCGCGGCGGTGTTGATCTCCTCGAGCGACACCCGGCCCGTGACGACGGGAGCCAGTTGCACCTTCTTCGAACGGACGAGGCTCACCACCCGGGGGTAGTCGGCCGGCGGACACCCCAGCGATCCGAAGACGCTCTGCTCGAGGAACATGAGCCGGTTCGCGGGGAGCTCCGCCATCGCGGCAGAGTATCCGACCAGGCAGAGGCGGCCCCCCCGCCGAAGGGTGCTGAACGCGAGCGCGATCGTCGCGGGCGTGCCGACCACTTCGAACACGGCGTCCGCCCCATCCCCCCAGAGCCGTCGGACCTCGCGTCCGACGTCCGGGGTCTGAGCGGGGTTCACGGTTTCCGTCGCTCCCAATCGACGAGCGGCCTCGAGCTTGTCCTCGCGCAGGTCCACGGCGGTCACCCGGGCCCCCGACGCAGCGGCGAATTGCACCACATTGATTCCGACGCCTCCGCAACCAATCACGACGACCGATTCTCCGGGCCGGACTCTGGCGCGATTGACCACCGCATGGTAGGGGGTCGTGAGTGCGTCCGCGATGACGCACCCTTGGACCGGGTCGACGTCGGAGGGCAATGGGACGAGGTCCTTCGCGGGGACCACCACGTACTCGGCGAAGCCTCCGTCGATGTGATTCCCCACCATCCGGCCGTTCCGACAGATGTTCTCTCGGCCGGTCCGACAGAGATCGCACATCCCGCAGGGGAGGACGGCCGGAACGAGGACGCGGTCGCCGGTCGCAACGCCGTCTGTGCCGGGTCCGAGCGCGTCTACCTTACCGGAGACCTCGTGTCCGAGGATGATCGGGGGCGGTTTCGCCGTGGCGACCCCGTGATCGATGTAGTGGAGGTCCGTATGACAGAATCCGCAGGCAGTGACGGCGACTCTCGCCTCGCCCGCTCCGGGCTCGGGCAGTGGAACGTCCTCCACCCCAAGCGGTTGATGGGGGGCACGTAAGACCGCTGCGCGCATGGTGTTCTCAAACCAGAATCAGCGGAATCCATAGCGGGCCGGCCTCGGAGAGCGCCCCATGGCTCCGGAGACTCGCCCCTCACAGCCCCGTTGGAGACGCCCGGTGGGAATGACAGTCTCCGTTCCCATCGTAGCCTCAGTCGAACATGATGGATTCGACAAACGTCTCCAGTTGAAGCCGGGACTGCTCGTAGGCCGCCGAGCGCTCCTCGAACTCGAGATGCAGATAGGGGATGTTCTCTCGGTCCAGCGCCTTCCGATAGAGGACGACGTCCTCGAGCGCGGGTTCACAGAATTTGGCGGTGAGGAACAGGACGGCTCGGGCGTCCGCGGCCTTGACTCTCCGGAGGATCGCTTCTCCTTTCGTGGTCGGGGTGGTTCGGACGCCGATGTCGAAGGGCGTTTCGACGTATTTCCGGGCCAGGTTCTCGAGCGGGTCCCCGTCGGGGTCGACATGGTCGTACCATCGGTAGATCTGTAGGAAGTCATCGTCGACGACGTAGCAGCCGACCTCCTCGAGGAGGTCGATGAGGTCGAGGGTAGGTTGCTCGCAGAACGAACCGACGAGCAGCACTCGCACGGCATCCTTGGGCCGCTGAGTTCGTTCCGTGAGCTCGGCTCGGACCCGGTTGAGCATGCGGAGGTGCACCTCTCGCGGAAGCACGCCGCCGAGGCGACGCAGTAGGTACGACTCAGACAGGCTCAGTTTCTCCGGGAAGCTCCGCTTCAACTCGGAGAGCTCGGCGAGGCGGGCCCGGTGGTCGTTGAAGAGCGAAAGCGAGGCCCGGAGCCGCTCGGGGTCGTAAGGCATCCCCGCCACTTTCTCGAGCTTCTGAATGAGGCGCCGGTATTCTGCGACCAGGAAGGGAACCGTGGCGGGCGAGTGGAAATTCTGAGGGAGGTGGAGCATATGCGTCTCGACCCCCGGCAGCAATCGGGCGAAGATCCCCTCGAGATTGCGGCTCACATCGCAAATGTACGGAAAGACGAACCCCCCGAACGGTGCCAGGCGCGCGGTCTGGGCCAGCTCGAGCGTGGATTTGCTGATCGAACACAGGAACGACCCCAGGGCCGCGTCGGCGTGGCTGATCTCGGTGTTCTGCCCGCCGCCATGGAGGGACACGGGCAGAAGCCCGAAGGAATGGACCAGCTCCTGGGGGGTGTACACGGGGAAGCATCCGATGGCCCCCCGCCCCGAGCGCGCCCACGCCCGCACCGTGGGGTAGGTCGGGTCCTCGATGACCTCCCGGGCCAGCTTCACGAGGGAGGCCAGCGAGGCCGCCTCCGTGAACTCATGGAAATCCCCGGCGATCTCGAGCGCTGGAGCGGTCTCGGTCGGGTCGCGATAGAGCGGAAGGTTCATCGACATCGCGCTTCGCCTACCCCGAGATCGGTCCCGCCGCCAGCGGGCGGAGCTTCAGGCGTCGAGTGTGCCCGAGGATCGCACTCCCGAGCGCGGCCGCGTACTGGGCCCGCGGGTCGACGTTGATCTTGACGTGCGCGGTCTCTTCGAGGGCTCGGACCATCGCCGGACTTCGGACGGAGCCCCCGACGAGCGACACCTCCGGTTGGATCCCGACGTAGCGCATCAGGGAGTGTGCGCGGTTGGCGAGCGAGAGGTAGACCCCCATGAGGATGTCCGGAAGGGCGATTCCCTCCGCGACGTTGTTGATCACCTCGGTCTCGGCGAGGACCGCGCAGACACTGGAGACGGTCTTCGGGTGCTGAGACTCGAGCGCCTTGGCCGCGATCTCCTCCATCGGTACCTGGAGATACTTTGAGCACCGGTCGACGAACCGACCGGCTCCCGCGGCGCACTTCTCGTTCATCTTGAATCGTACGACGCGACCCGTTTCGGAGATCTGCATCGCTCGGGACGACTGGCTCCCGATGTCGACCACGTGACGCGTGCCCGGAAAGAGAAAGAGGGCGCCCCGCGCCGACGCCGTGATGTCGCTCACCTGGAGCTGGCGGTCGGGCAGGGACGACCGGGCGAACCCCGTCGTGCAAAGGTAGTCGAGGTCATCGGGGACGAGATTGGCGTCCTCGACCAGGTGTTCCAGGACCAGGCGACCGGTCTCGGCCGGGCTCGCCCGGGTCGGCGCGATGGCCGTCGCGAGAATCGAGCGGCCGTCCTCGAGCAGGACGCCCTTCGTCGTGCCGCTTCCCAGGTCGATCCCGGCGGTGATCACGTGGCACCCCCGCGGACCCGGTCGGCGCCGAACAAGGCGGCCCCGAGCGCTCCGATGTACTGGGAGACAGGACTCACGTGGATGGGGAGGTTGAGCCGGCGGGTGAGGGCCCGGACCATGCCCTCGTTCCGGGAGACCCCGCCGGTGAACGTGACCTCCGGCTCCACGCCCACCCGTTGGAGGAGGGACAGCGATCGACTGACGATGCTCTCGTGAAGTCCGGCGACGATATCCTTCGGCTCCTTGCCGCGGGAGACGTACGAGGTGACCTCGGACTCCGCAAAGACCGTGCACGTACTCGTCACCTTGACCGGGTGCCTGGCTTCGAGAGAGAGCGGTCCCATCTCGGCGACGTCGAACCCGAGGGCTCCCGCACAGACGTCGAGGAACCGGCCGGTTCCCGCCGCGCACTTGTCGTTCATCGCGAAGTCGACCACTTCGCCCTTTTCGCTGACCTTGATCGCCTTCGTGTCCTGGCCGCCGATATCGAGCACGAGCCTCGTGCCGGGGAACAGAAAGTGCGCGCCCTTCGCATGGCACCCGATCTCCGTCACCACGAGCTGGCCGAAGCTGACCTTGAACCGGCCGTAGCCGGTGCCTGTCACGAACTTGACCTCGCTGCGATCGAGCCCGGCCCCCTCGAGCGCGCGCTCGAGGGCGCGCTCGGCGTCCTTGACCAGCTCGACCCCGACCGGGTTGAGCGACTTTCCGACGATCTGTCCCTCATCGAGGAGTACGCACTTCGCCGTCGTCGAGCCAATGTCGACCCCCGCGACGAGCGTCATGCGACGGGCTCCGCGGCCCGCGCCGTTGCGGCGCGCAGGTCGAGCGACTCGAAGAACGCATCCATCCGATTCTTGATCTGGGCGGGGGCGAAGTACCTCGGGTCCTCGTGGTCCGACTCGATGTAGAGCGTCGGGATCCCCAGGTCATGGATGAGCCAGTCTCGCAGGTCGCCCTGGCCGGCCGTAAACGAGCGGCACGACTTGATCCCGTGAATCAGGACGGCGTCCGCTTCGTAGTACCGGATGTAGGAGGCGATGAGCTCGCGGCGCAGCGGCCAGGATTGGTTCACGTAGGCGCTGAGGGAGTACTCCGCGATGCTCTCGAGGGGCCGGGAGGGGTCATGGAGGAAACCCTGGTCGAACAGTCCGCCAACCATGGGATAGGTGGCCGCGACGGAGACCGCGCCCCAGTGCCGGAAGAAGTCCCAGAACGTGCGATAGCTCGGATAAGGGGGGACCCCCTCGACCACGAGGCGGACCTTCTCCTCGGGGACGGGGTAGCGCCCGTCCTTGATCCGGGCCCGGACCTCGGCGTTGACGGTCGCGTAGAAGTCCGCCGCGGCCGCGGTTCCCCGGAGGACGTTGATCGGAAACATGTAGAACACCGCCTCGAAGTAGGCTTCGATCGGGGAGGGTCGATTCCGGCCGGAGCGCAGGAACTCCACCCATCCTTCCTCGGCCCGACGGCTGAGCCCGAGCACCCGCTGGAGCTCCCCGCGGTCGAACGATCGGTCGGTGGCCTTTTCGAGAAAGGCGATGAACTCTTCGAGCTGGGAGACGAGGTAGCGCAGGTCCTCGGCCTGCGGCTCGGGGTCCCGCACGTAGGGGACATCAAACATGAACAGCGGAACGCCGAACTTCTCTGCGAGGGCCTCCCACCACTTGACGTAAACGTAGCAACCGGAGAAGCTGCAGACGAGGAGGTCGGGGGGAGGGATCTTCCCGAACGGCGTTTGGCCGCCGAGCTCCTGGAGCCCGATGTCGTTCTTGACGTAGCCGCAGACGTCGAGCCCGTAGCCCTGGGACTCGGCTTGCAGAATGTTCGGGAGCGACACGTGCTTGATGGCACAGTTCAGGGCCACGATTTCCGGAAAGACGACCTCGTAGCCGAACGACCGGACGATCTCGGCGAGGTTCCCGCCGACGAACATGTAGGCGACGGGGCGGTGCGCCTTGCCGGCTTCCGAGATCGTCTGATAGTACTGCTCCACCATCTCGCGCTGCTGGTCGCGCGCGCTGGCGAGAAACCCGGCGCCTCCCTCGGAATCCGTCAAGCGAGCCCTCACTTGGCCGTCGCCGTCGAATGGGAGGCGGTGTGGGTCCCGAGGAGCGCTCCACAACGGCCGCAGTAGCGGAAGTCCTCGGAAAGCCCGGTTTCGCCGCAGGCCTGGCACGACGCGCTGGGCGAACCGTGCAGGAAGTCGGCGCCGCTTCCGCGGGCCAACTGGTCCCGAAGCTCCGCGACGCGCGCCGGCCGCTTGTCGACGAACGCGTGCATGCCCTCGTACGGCTCGACCGTCGCAAAATGGAGGGCCAGCCACTCCTGGGCGTGCCCGACCGTTTGGTTCCACGCCAACTCCTTCCAGACGTTGGCCTGGGCCTTGGTGTAGCGGAGGCACTCCGGGAACATCCCGAGGAGCCGGCGGGTGTAACCATCGATCGCCTCGTCCAATTTGTGGAGGTCGATGCGGTAGCCGCGTTCTTCCTTTTGCGCCCATCCGATCTCTTCGGGCGCTGGCGCGGCGATCCAGGCGCCATTACGCATGATGGAGGGAGTCGTCGCGGTGACGAGTCCCCACTCGAGGGCCTGCGAGGGCTGGATCCGCTCGTTCAATAGGAGCATCGCGCGCGCCCGCCGGTCGCCGACGGTGATGGGAAGCCACTGGGTGGCGCCCCCGGCGGCCACCGACCCCACGCCGACCCCCACCTGGCCGATGTAGATGTGGGACGCCGCGACCGAGAGGTCGCAGGCGAGGTTCAGCTCGTTCCCGCCGCCGACCGTGATTCCATTGAGGCGGGCGATCGTGGGTTTGCCACAGCGCAGAAGCGCCTCAACGGTCTCGCGGAAGACGGCCATGTATTTCCAGTAGTCATGGGGACGGCGGAGAAACCGGTCGGCATACTCCTTGACGTCTCCGCCCGTGCAGAAGGCCCGGGTTCCGGCTCCCGTGAGAACGATGACCCCGACGGCGTCATCAACCGCCGCCGCCTTGACCGCCCGCGTGATCTCGGTCAGGGTACGGGTCGTGTAGGCGTTGTACGCCTGGGGTCGGTTGATCGTGATGCGAGCGACTCCCGCCGTCGCATCGTACACGATATCGTGGAATGCTCCGGTCGACGGGAGGGCCGACCTGAGGGGGTCCGGGACTTCCGCGGGAGGGGCGCTGACCATGCTTCGACTCCGGGATCGCATTTCGTCTCCCTAGTCCGGAGAGAGCGATTCTCGGGAAGCGGGTTCCCCCTAACCGGTTAGGGCCCGGAGCGATTCTACGGAGAGGAGGTTCCCGCGCTGGGGAAGGGGGGTGGCTCGCCTTAGCGCGCATGTCTAGGGGCGTTCCTCGCGTCGGTCCCTCCCGTCAATGCGGCCACAGTACGTCGGAGTAGCTTCGGACTCGCCGGACCGGGAAAGACCCATGAACCCGGTCTCTGTGGGTCCCCGCGTGTCGGTCGGTTTCAAAACGGAAGGGGCGCGGGCGGTCGTTACGCTCAACCGCCCGGCGGCGCTCAACGCCATTGACCCCGAGACGCACGATGAGCTGCTCGCCGCGTGGGAACGTTTTCGAGATGACGAACGACTGCGCGTAGCCATCCTCCATGGCGCCGGTTCCCGGGCCTTCTGCGCCGGGATTGACCTGAAACGACTCGACGATTTTTATCGGGAGGGAGCTCCCGGCGAACGTCGAGACCGGTGGATGCGTTCCCCCGGTCTCGGGGGACTCACCCGGAACTTCGATCCCGGAAAGCCCATTATTGCGGCCATTCATGGGTTTTGTCTTGGGGCGGGGCTCGAGCTCGCCCTCGCCTGCGATATCCGCATCGCGAGTCGGGACGCCGTCCTCGGTCTCCCCGAGGTTCGGTGGGGCATCATCCCGGGTCAGGGGGGAACCCAGCGGTTGCCTCGCACGATCCCGCCAGGGCTCGCGATGGAGCTCATCTTGACCGCCGGAACGATGGACGCCGAACGCGCGCACGCGGTAGGCCTCGTGAACCGCGTGGTTCCGAGACGTCGACTCATGGCCGAGGCCCGCGCTCTAGCCGACAAGATCGCGGCCCACCCGGAAGGGGCCGTGCGCCGGGCGCGGGAGGCCGTGCGACGTGGGCTGGACCTTCCTCTTGCGGACGGACTCCGTCTCGAACAAGACCTCGCTGACCCGCTGCGAGGGACACCGCTAACCAAGCGCAAGGTCCTGACGCGCCTCGGTCGAAAGCCGTCCCGGCGGTGACGGGACCACGCCGGACGAACGCCTGAGAACCGGGTTGTGGGCGGGCTAAACTGCCGGCAGCTCGGGAGCCAACATCTTCGCCTCCGCTCGACGCAAGTGCTCGGACGCCGTCGCTCGGCTCACGTTGAGGATGCGCGCGATCTCCTGCAGATTCGTTCGGCGGGGGAAGCTGTAGAAGCCGAGCCGGAACGCGGTTTCGAGGGCGGCCGCCTGCCGCGGAGTCAGGGTCCTCGGCGGAACGTACCGACGCATCCGAAGGATTCGGGACGGAGCTCCTTCTCCCTTCGAACTCGGTCCCACGACCTGGCGTATGGTGGAGGGGGACCGCGGGATGATCAAACTCCACCGGTCCCCGCTTTTCGAGCCGACGGAAGGCAGGAACTTGCACGACGCACAGAAAGCCCCGGACTCGAACACCCTCGCGCACGCTTCCGGCAGCGGCCCCACGGTCCGGACGAACCGGCGCGAAGGGGAGAGCGACACGACCGTCAAGTCCGAGAGCTCCGGGCGGCGTCGCAGGAACTCTTCCACCGCCCCCAGGTCGCCCGGGGCGCCGGTCAGCTCGACCACCTGGAGCATTCGGGCGGGGTTCGACCCCATCGGCCGGCAGACCCGGAATCGGAACCGGACTTCCCAGCGCGCCGCCACATCTCGGAGCCAATGGTCTCCGGGACCGCCCGGGACCTCCAGCTCGACGAGCGGCAGTTCGACCGGTCCCGACCGTCTCCTCCGGCGAGACTGCGCACCGCCGGTCCGAGAGCCGTGCCGACGCCGCTGGGCGGCTGGACGCGCAGCGCACAAGGTGCAGCCAGTCCCTCCGCCCCTATCCGTCAGGGCTCCGGTCGACGAATCGTCTTCTTCTTGTCGGTCCCGCCCGTCCCGATTACGATCCTCCGGCGCGGCTCATCCTCGTTCATTTCTTGCTCGGCCTAAAGGGGCGCCTAGCCACCATCGCCTTCTCGGTCGTATCCGTACCGGCGGTTGAGATCTTGATCCCGCGTTTCCGCCGCCTCCGAGACTTTGCCGGGGTCATGACAGGAGGGCTCCGATGACGAAGACGGCGAGACCGAGCAACATCAATACGATGGCGAGGTTGATGAGCGCAAAGCGCTGATTGATGAGTCGCTTGTTCTCGTCATACGCCCCCGCAAAGTTCCCGATCAGCTCCTCCTTCAGGTCCGTGAGCGACTTGCCGCTGTCGTTGAGCATGGCCACGAGCCAGTCCGGTCGCGGAGAAATCGTGTAGTCCTCGAGCGCAAGGCTCGCGGCAAAGATTGCCATGGAGGCGAGCAGCGTTCCTCCGGAGGCCCACGCCACCGCGGGGTGGCTGAGAAGCCACGCGTGCCCGATGGAGAAGATGACAGCAAGCAAGGTCGCGTTGAACCCGAGGAGGACCCCGATCTTGGTCTGCAGCTGATCCACTCCGCTCAGTTGTTGGTCGAGCACCCGCTGCGACTGCTGGATTCCCAGGTCCAGTCGGTCCTCGACCATCGCCCCCCCGGAGCGCCATGACCGGCAGGCTAATCCAACCTTCTTAGGCGGCGTGTCCGCCGTCGCCCGAAGGCGACGGGAGCTTCGCCGACGGCGGTCGCGATTCGGCGACCCTGGAGCCGCCGGGCGGGGCCTTCGGGGTCGAACCCCGTACTGCCCATCGAAAAGGGTAGGGGGAAAGGGTTGGGTCGGGATTGGACCGAGGGTCCAAGCCCTACGCTGTCGCCGCGATATCGTGGACGACGCGCTTCGCCGGTTCTAGGAGGAAGAGTACCCCCGAGAGCAGGACGAAGATTGCGCCCACGAGCGCGACGATATCCGAACCCAGGCCAAGTACCGCCCAGCCGAGGACGGCGATGATGACCATCATGGTTCCGCTGACCAGTCCGCGGTCACGCCAGCTGTGCGCCCCAAGGTAGGCGAAGAACAGCGCTAGCCCGCCGACGACAAACAGAACCACGGATTCGCTCCAGGCGTTGATCGTCCCGATCGGGTGGGAGACGACCAGGTCAGCGACCCCCACCATGAGCGCCATAAGCGCCCCGATGACGATCAGAAGACCACCCAGAAGACCGAACCCATAGCCAAGGGTCCGTTCGGTTAGATCTGCCATCTGTTATTTTCACCTCCTTTTTTGTAGCTCCGCGCCAGACGCCCTGAGTTCCTCAGGGGGCCGGTTTGGGCAGGGACAGTAATGCCTCGATTACATCGTACTTCAACGTTTGTCCAACGGAGACGTGCTAGCACGATTTCTCGGAGAACCCCCTCGAGGAACGCGGGCACGACCGCTACCCGCATTCGAGGCCGGTTCGGCCGTGAACCAGTCTGTCATGGACCGAACGTCGAGTGGGCCAGGCCGTTCACCGGGCACCGATCCCCATGACGCTGGCCCCTGCCCCCAAGGGGCTGTCTCCGAGACTCCGGTGGCTGCGGAACCCCCTAGCCGAAGGCCAAAGTCTTCCCCGGGGGTCGATCCCTGACCGGACCCCCGGCTCCGGGCCGCCTGCGGGACGGCGAGGCGGGGCCCCAGGGCTCCCTGCGCCTTCCGCCAGTTCCCCGAACTATGTGCCGGTCGGAACGATGCCGCGGTTCTCGACCATCAGCATGACCGTGCGCGTGGGAGCCCTCGGGCGGTGCTCTACCGCCTTCGGAACGACCAGTCCCTGACCCGGCCGCAGCTCGACGCTCCGTCCCTTGAGATCGACGAAGAGGTGCCCCTCGACGACGTAGAAGAACTCGTCCGTGTCGTGGTGATGCCAGTGGTACTCCCCCTGGACGACTCCCAGTCGGACGACCGAATCGTTGACCTCGCAAAGCGTCTGGTTGAACCACGGGTGGGTCGACGCGACCGCGAGCTTGCCGGCCTCGACGACTTCGAGAGGTCCGAATTGGACGTTCAGTCGAGTATCGTATCTCGGTTGCGCCGCTTCGCTCATGGAGCTCTCCGCCACTGAGCCCAGCCCGACTATAATCGCCTCCTAGGGGTCAGGGGGGGCATTGCGAGATATACGGCGCTCCACGCGCGATCTCAGTTCGATGGTCGACCTCGCAGACGGCGGAGGCGGTCCCCCCAGCCTCTCCCGATGCGTTCCTTTCGAGCGCATAGGATTAAGCGCCCCACGCCGACAAATCCGGCGGGGGGTCGGAGCCGGAACCAGAGAACGTCCCAGAATTCTCGGAGATCTCCCGCCGGGAGGAGGTCCCTCTCACTGATAGGCGAACAACGGCCGTACGCCGCATCCACCGGGTCAGACACGCCCGGACTGCGGCAGGCCGTCTGGGTCCCCGAGCTTCGAGACCACTGAGACCGAATCGCCCGACAGAGCTCTGGTGTTCGAGAACCCCACGGATCCCTCCCCGGGTGAATTCGAAGAGATTCCCCGCCTCCTCGACGAGATCGTTCAGGCGCTTCGTCGTCCGGGGCCGGAGCTGGACTCGAGCGCTGAACCTGCGATCGCGCCCGTCCCACCCATAGCTCCCGGTCCGCCAGAGCCAGCCCGCGAGGTACCACTTCCACCGCCGACGCGTACGAGCCCCTATCTCGAGAACCGGTTGGCGGACGCGCGAGTCAGTGTGGTGGACCTGCGGCGCGACATCGAGGAGGTAGCGCGCCGGACCGGGACACTCCAGTCGGCCGTGGTATCCCTCGAGGATGAACTCGGGCGAGCCGCCGACGAGCTCGAGTTCGCCCGGACCCACGGCCTGCTCGACAGACCGCAGCCCGCCGGTCCCGCGCCGACACCGCTCGCGGCGAATACACCGGCACTCCGGGAGACGACCCGACCGCGCCCGCGGCCCTCGGACGGACCGGGGGTGCGTTCCCGAGCCTCCCCCGACGGGGCTCGGTTTCAAGGATTCACGGTGGCCCGCTACAACGAGACGATGACCGGGCTCAAGCGCCGTCGGCACCTCGTCGCGATCATCTCTCTCGCCGTCGCCGCGGCGATCAGCGCCGTCCTCGTGGCCGTGGCGTTCGTATCGCACGGTCCGGAGCCTCCCCTCTGGCTCGAAGCGTTACCCGGCATCTGGATGATCCCGGTGCCGTTCTTCCTCCTCGGGTTCCGCGGAACGCATCGCATCCTTGAGCGCAATCACTTCGACCTCCCCGAGGTCCGGTGACGCCGCCTACCGTCATTTTTCAGCTGACCGCCATCGGCAAGAATCCGGGCGCGCTCGAAGAGTCGGTCCGCTCGGTCCTCCACTGGGCCCAGAACACCCCGCGGCTCTCCTTCCGCTATCTGATCTGGGTCGTGATCGAGCCCGAAGGATACCTCACCGCCCCCGCGATGTACAACGCGCTCCGGCGCGAGGGGGTCGAGGTCCTGGTCGTCCCCCGCACCTACGAGACCCCGCTCGGCGCCCGCGGAAAGGCCCGGGCGCTCGAGTACGCCGCCGAGCGACGCTGGCAGCTCGGTCTCTCGGAACGCTCGGTCTGGGTGTATCATCAGGACGAGGAGACGAGCGTCGGTCAAGATACCCTCCTCGGGATCTCGGAGTTCGTGCTCCAGGACCGGTACGACGCCGGCACGGGCGTCATCCTCTACCCGCTCGACTGGAACGGGACCCCGAGCCATGTGCAGGAGGTCACTCGTTCCTACGACGATTTCCGGGTGCTGGATTCGATGACCCTCCCGGGGAACCCGACGACGGGCTTCCATGGCTCCCACTTCATCGTCCGCGCGAACGTCGAGGACACGGTCGGCTGGGACTCCTCCGGCTACACGCCCGCCGAGGATCTCCTCTTCGAGATCCGGCTCCGGGCTCGCTTCGGCGACATCTTTGGCGTGCTCAAGGGGTTCGCGTACGAGAAGGGGGCCTTCTCCGTCCGCGACCAGATCCAGCAGCGCCGGCGGTGGGTGCACGGAGTACTGCACGCACTCGGCCCCCGCGTGCATCTGCCGCTGAGTCGCCGGTTGACCATCTTCTATAGCGCCCTGTCGTGGTTCTCGGCGCTGCCCTCCGTTGCGATCCTCGTGGCGAGCTTCGCCCTCCACTACGGGCGGATCCTCGAGGTGACGGGCCTCTTCACGGGGTTTGTCTGGGTGTCGATGGTGCTCGCCTACATCGAGGGGTACCGGCTCCACGGGGCGTACATCGCCAAGCGCATCCCGGTGCCACAGTTCATCGCCTGCGGAGTCGTGGGCGCGCTGGTGGACGTCCTGGCGCCGTGGTACGCCCTGGTCACCCGGCCCTCGGCGGGGGACTTCATCCCGAAAGACCGGCCGGCGCCCTCGGGGAGTCCGGCGGGACGGCCGTCCCTCGCGGATGTATAGCCAGTCGCCTGGCGACCGGATGCGGTTCCCTGACAGTTGTCCCCCTACGTGCCGCCCCTGAGCCGGTCGAGGCAGGCCACGCGCCGTTGCCGGCTCGCGAACGGAAGTTGCCCGAAAAGGAGCGAGGAAAGGGTTGGACCCGCGGTCACCCGCGCGGGACGCGAGCAGACCCTACACGACGACGACCGACCCGATGTTCGGCGTAAAGATCGCTCGCAGCCCGGGACCGCCTCCGACGATGTGGAGGCTGGACGCCAGATCGATGTCGATCGAAAGGGTCGTCGTGGCGCCGCTCGTGATGTTGAACTCCCCGTTGACGTCGGCGCTCGAGGCGGACGGAACCGACGCGACGAGGGTGGTGCCATTCGACAGCATCACGGTGACGTTCGTGACGGCCAGGCGCACCTGTTCGTAATGGCCCACCTTGAGGCTCGTCACTCCGATCTGCTTCGCGAGGGCCGTGCCGTTCAGCGCCATCAAGTCCACCGTTCCGCCCGAGACGTTGAGCGTGGTCCAGCCGCTCCCGCTCGTGTTCGAGGCGTGGACGGACACGGACTGGAACGTCACCCAGACGTGGGTGCAGTTCTGGCAGGGCGCATCGTGGACTTCCACGGCCAGCCGGCCATACCCCGACGGGCTCCCAAACATGAAGAGAGACCCGGCGACCACCGCCGACACCGCCGCGACGCTCGCGAACAACACGACCCAGAATTTCGTTTCCATTGGATTTCACCTCCCTTGCGTTCTCAGACCCTCAGGGCCTGGCGTTCGGTACCCCGCCCCGTCGCCTCCGCGCTCCCGCGATGACGCCTCTCCTCGGCGCGCACGAAGACCCGCGGCGAAAGGGGGCCCCGGAAGCGTCCAAGACGGGCATACCCGCCCCTTCGGGGCCTTCTCATCGTTTAAGGAGGTACGTCCAACGAGACCTGCCCGTTTCGAGACCACGGTTTATCGGCCATCCAAGGCCACCCGGTGGGCGAGGCGAGAGGTGAGCCCTATGGCAGAAATCTGTCCCGAATGCGGAGCGGCGTTTGGGTCGGCCGCTGACCTCGTGGAGCACGCTCGTACCGGGCATCCGGACTCTACGCTCGACGCGTCTATCGCCAACGAACGGCCATCGGGGCTCTGGTTCCGGTGCGCCCTCTGCGGAGCCCGCTTCCGTAGCCCGCTAGCGCTCGCGGCCCATAATTCACGTCCGCACAGCACGGGCACGCGGCTCCCGCTCCCTGGACGGCCGTTCGTCTAGCGAACGGAACCTAGGCAAGCGGTACTACCACTGGCGGTGTATGCGCCCGGGCTGGTGACGTACCGAACCCCCGGATCCGAAGGGAAGGTTCCTCCTGGTCCTAGCCGCCTCGGTCCTTCAGGCTGGAAGTTTCGCCCTCTCGGGGGGCCCCTGGTGATGTTCCGGACGGGCGTCTCCTTCCTCGAAGGCCAGTACGTTCCCTTCGGGATCCTCTACGCACGTTAGCAGCTCGCCCCAGTCCTGTCTTGAGGTAGGGGTCACGATCTTGACTCCGACCGACGCTAGCCGCGAGATCCGTCTGGCGGTCCCCTTCACTTGAAATCCGAGATCGGCGGGCCCCGTCCGAGGCTTCGTCGCATCGAGAACGAGCATCGCTCCCCCAGTTTCGAGTGCGACCATCCGACCTTCGTGTGCGAAGGCTACGCGAAAGCCGAGACTCCCCTCGTAGAGGGCGCGCATTGTGCCTAGGTCGGTCACAGGGACGTGGACCTCGTCGAGCCGCCCAACTCTCGGCTGCTGGGCGATGCGAGGGGTCGGGGACGACTTCGGGGGGACCACGGGGGCCGGCTCACCCGGAGCCCGACACGCTTGATCCCTACTTGAGAAGTCCTGCGATCGCGTTCCAACGGCTATTGGGGGCCCCCCAGGGCTAGAGGCAGCGGCCCGGGGCGACGACCCGTTCGCGCTTCCCAGCCCAGTGTCCCTTCGACGCGGCCTCCAGCGTCCTGCGCCCGCCCTCAGAATCCTCACCGGGATCCGCGATCTCTGTTCTTCCCCCGGCTCGACCGCCCAGAAGGGAGACGGGCTCATCTAGCGGGACACTCCATCCTGGAGTCTAGCGGCGGGGCCGCTCGGACGCCGGAGCGGCCGCGGTGCGAGCGACGGCGGGCGACTCCGGACGGGGGCTGGCCGACCGGGCAAACGTGGCCAGCGGTCCGAGCATGAGATCGGCGTCGTTCGGGTAGACCTCTTCGAGGCTCCGCGCCTTCCCATCGGCGAAGACCACGGAGGGGTAGTTCCGGATTCCGAACTGGAACAACGACGCGAGAATGGGCCAGACCTCGAGACCCTTCTCCGTGAGCCGGTACGTCGGATGCCGGGGGTCGGCCGTGTTCTTCTCCTTGACGATCAGCCCATCGCCCACGAGTTGGCGTAGGCGCAGGGACAGGGTCCGTGGGCCGAGACCCGCATTACCCTTCAGTATCGAGCTGAAGCTGACCTCGGGGAAGAAGGCGATGTCCCGAAGGATGGGTAGCGTCCACTTCCGCCCGAGGGAGCCGAGGGTGGTGGCGATCGGACAGGCCTGGAGCGGCACCGTCGGCATGGACGGGAGCGGATGTCCCCCGATTCCGGGGTCCGACGGGAGCTCTTCGTCCGCCGATTGCGCCATGGTGGGCCCCCCTGCCCCCGCTTCAGCGGGAGCAGGGAGAAAGGGTTGTCGGGGGCTCTCCTAGGCCTTGGAGGCCATCTTGCGGATCGCCGCCGAATCCTCGTTGAACGCTTCCTCGAGCGAGGCGAGCACCATCTGCTCGAGCTGGGCAGGGGGGATCATCTTCGAGTGGAAGTCCCCGACCACATCGATCCCTGTCTTGGCGCCCTTCGGCGTGTAGTAGAAAAGGAACTTCGAACCAACAAGCGGTCCCTCCTGGGATTCGATGACCATCGCCACCGGCGGGTACATCGTGACCTTGTTGGAGACGTTGACCCAATTCCCCTGGACGTTCTGCTCCCAGGAGGTCTTCATCCCGTTCGGGCCGTCCATTTCCCCCTGCAGGTTCCGCCGGTTGGTATGGGACCGTCCGTGGTCGTCGGGGGACTGGATGAACTTCCAGACGATCTCGATCGGCGCGTCAAAGTGGCTACCGCGGTCCTCGATGTGGGCCATGCAAGAGAGAGGGAGGGCGATTACTTGAACCGCTTAGGGAACAGAAGTATAGCTCGGGCGCCCCGCGGCTCTCCCGAGCCAAGGTCCACCGTCGGGGCCGTTTCCCTCGAAGGCCCCTCCTCTGGGTGGTCCCGCGGTTCCGTCCAACCGGTGCACTCGAGGAGGCCGGGTCGCCACCTTTTGGAGCATTTTCGCACGTGGAGGGTTCCCCGCGCGAATTTCCTTTTTCTCCATACATTTATAGCCTCAGCCGAAGGCTTTGGCGGCATGCTCAGTCGAGCGACCGTCTTGGCCGTGACCGCCCTGATCCTGCCACTCGCCGGACTCGCGATCGTCACTCCTCACACCTCGCCCATGGCCGCGCCCGGGTCTGCCGCCCCGCAGGCCCCGACCGCGCTAGGCCCCACCGTGCCCGCGCTCCAGCCCGGCCCCGCTCACAGAACGGTCGTCGCGCCCTCCCACTCCCTTTCGGTAACCCCTTCCATCGCGGCTTCGGTCACGATCATTCGGCCCGACGGGTCGGTGAGCAATCTCTCCGCCCCGATCGCCGTCTCCTCGAACACATACACCCTGACCGCGGGCTTCACCGGCGCCATCCTCGATGAGCGCAACAACAGCATCCTGGATGGAGCAGGAAAGCAGCTCAACCAGGCGTCGTCCGCTTCCTGGGCGATCGAGGTCTACCAGGCGACGAACGTCACGGTCCAGAACTTCGTCATCGTCAACGAGACGAGCGGCATCTACACCGCCGTCTCCGAAAACGTCCTGATCCAGGGGAATCACATTTCGGGCACGGGGTACGCGCTCGATACCGAGTACTCCGCCGCCATCGTCATCACCAACAACGTGGGCACGGGCACCTATGGAACGTACTTCTACGCGGTGACAGGGCTGACCGTTACCCAGAACGCCTTCAACTCGAGCTACTACGGCGTCTACCTCTACACCGTTTCGGAGGTCGATATCGCCCACAATCAACTGGACCATACCCAGTACGGCATCTACGCCGAGTACACCCAGGCGGTCGCGGTCTGGGGGAACAACTACTCGTGGGCCACGAGCGAGGGCCTCTACCTCTACCAGGTCACGGGCGCGTCCGTCAGCTGGAACAACGCCTCCTTCAGCTACTACCCGATCGACGCTGAGTATTCGGCGAACATCGTGGGCGCGTCGGATGCGGGAGAGTACACCTACTACGCTCTCTACCTCTATCAGGACCAGAACGTCAACTTCTCCGGCCTGAACTTCCCCCACCTTCTCGACTACGGAGTGTACGCGGAGTACTCCGACCAGGTGTCGGTCACCGCGAGCGTCCTGACCTATGCGGCGTACGACGCTGTGTACACGTACTACCTCCAAGGCGGGACGTTCACGAACGACAATTTCTCGTATTTCGTCGACTCCGCGGTCTACGCGGAATACAGCGGCAACCTCCTCTTCGCCAACAACATGGCGGGCTTCGCCGTCGCGGGTGGATCCGAGACGTTCTACACCTACGAGGACGCGGCGGTACGGATCCTCCACAACTGGGCGCCCGCCGGCACCTACGGGGTCGACGACGAGTACTCGCTGGGACTCACCATCACGTCCAACGTGTTCGCCAACGCGTCCAGCGAGGCGATCTACCTCTACTACGACAGCAACGTGTCCGCCACGTCGAACGACCTCGCCGCCTCCACCAGCTACGGGATCTACGGCTACGCGACCGAGGGGTTGAGCATCGCCTGGAACAACCTCTCCTACTCGGGCGATTACGCGGTCTACCTCGACGAGGCCGCCTCGGTCGTGGCCACGAACAACGACGCCTCCCATGCGGCGAACTACGCCTTCGAGTTCGACTACGTCAATGGGGCGGTCGTCCAGAACAACAACGCGAGCCTGGGCGGGACCACGAGCACGGAAGGGGTTTACTTCTATTATGTGAGCCAAGGGGTCATCTCCAACAACTCGCTCACGTCGACCGGCTATGCGCTCGACATCGAGGATTCGAGCGGGATCCAGGCGTGGGCGAACAATGCGTCCAGCTCGTACGAGGGCCTCTACCTCGACTACAGTTCGGGCGTGACGATCACGAACACCCAGTTCTGGAACGAGAACTACGCGTTCTACGTCTACGGGAACAGCGGGGCGTGGATCTACCACAACGACTTCAGCGCAACGACCTGGGAGAATGGGAACGGCCCCAACCTCATCCACTGGGACGCGGGCTACCCCGGCGGCGGCAACTTCTGGGGGAATCACACTGGACCCGACACCATGCGGGGCCCCGGTCAGAACGTGACAGGGGCCGACGGGATCGTCGATACGCCCTTCCTCATCAACGCCACCAATGTCGACCACTACCCGCTCGCCAACCCCTGGACCCAGCACACGATCCGGTTCACGGAGAGCGGCCTCGCGTCGGGCACCGCCTGGACCGTCACCGTGAACGGGACGGCCTATAGGTCGACGACCGCGACTCTGGACGCGCTCGAGACGTACGCCGCCACCCAGAGCACCTACGGCTACGTCGTGGGCACGGTGGGCGGCTACCGCGCGACCCCCGCGAGCGGGGTCGTGGCCCCCCTCGGCCTCGACGCATCGGTTTCGATCGCGTTCTCGACCTTCAACTACAACGTGACGTTCACGGAAACCGGCCTCGCCAGCGGCGCGGTCTGGAACGTGACGCTCGGGTCGCGGACGGTCTCGACCACCAACGCGAGCCTGGTCATCGGAGCCCCGAACGGCACCTGGAGTTACCATGCGTGGGCAGGGAGCCAGTACACCGCCTCCCCGTCCAGCGGGACCGTGAACGTGAGCGGCGGGCCGAAGACGGTCGCCGTCACCTTCCACCTCGTCACGTACACCGTCACGTTCACCGAGAGCGGGCTTGCGAGCGGGACCACATGGAGCGTCACGCTGGGAGGAAGCACGCAATCGTCCGGGACCTCGACGATCACCTTCTCGGAACCCAACGGGACGTACGCTTACACCGTCGGCTCGGTCAGCGGGTATGCCGTGGCTCCTTCGGGTGGAGGCCAGGTCGGGATCTCGGGCGGAGCGAGCTCGGTCACCGTGGTCTTTTCGTCCACTTCGGCCACCACGACCTCGGGCATCACGAGCGCGCCGGTCGCCTATGGTCTCCTGATCGGGGTCATCCTCCTGGCGATCCTCGCGGCGCTCGGGTTCATCCTCTGGGCGCGCGCCCGGCGAGGGAAACCCCCGGCGGCGGCCCCGTGGAGTGGCCCCGGGTCCTCGACCCCACCCCCTGGCGGCTCCGCTCCTCCCCCCGGAGGCTCGGCTCCGCCCCCCGGTGCCTCGGGTTAACGCAAGAACAACCTCCGCCGGTTCACCAGGGGCCCGCGGCCGGCCGAGCGACGGGACTAGGTCGCCGCGGCGCCGGGCGCCCGGTAGGGAGCCTCGGCGGCCAGGCCCCCGGCGAGATACTCGGCGTACCGCGCCAGGTCGAAGAGCCCGTGTCCAGAAAGATTGAACACGATCGTCGGCGCGGTGCGGGCCCGCTTTGCATCCAGAGCAAGGTCGATCGCGACCCGGATCGCATGGGCGGACTCGGGCGCCGGAACGATCCCCTCGCTCCGTGCGAAGAGGCGGCCCGCTTCGAAGCACTCGGCCTGCCCCCGGGCCATCGGCAGAACGATCCCCCGGTCAATGAGTACGCTCAGAAAGGGCGCGAGCCCGTGATAGCGAAGCCCGCCGGCGTGGATCGGCGAGGGGACGAACTGTGAACCGAGGGTGTGCATCTTGAGAAGCGGGGTCATCTGGGCCGAGTCTCCGAAGTCATAGTCGTAGCGGCCTCGCGTCATGGACGGCACCGCCGTCGGTTCCACGGCGATGAAGCGTGTAGGGGCGCCGTGTCCCCGCAGCGACTCCCCAATCATCGGGTAGGCGAAGCCGGCGAAGTTGCTCCCGCCTCCGACACACCCGACCATGTAGTCGGGCACGACCTCGGCGGCCGCCAGCTGGCGTTGGAGCTCGAGGCCGATCACCGACTGGTGGATCAGGACGTGGTTGAGCACGCTCCCAAGGGCGTACTTGGTCCCAGGGTGCTTCACGGTGAACTCGAGCGCCTCGCTGATCGCGATCCCGAGCGATCCTGCGTGGTGCGGGTTCTCCTTCAGGAGGCGGGCCCCGTACTCGGTGTGGGGGCTCGGCGAAGCTGCGACGTCCGCCCCGTAGAGGTTCATCACGTGTTTCCGGTAGGGTTTCTGGTCGTAGCTTGCCCGGACCATGAAGACGCGGCAGCGCAGGCCGAAATGGGCGCAGGCGAGCGCCAGGGCCGATCCCCACTGCCCGGCCCCCGTTTCGCTCGCGAGCTGTTCCACGCCCTCCCTCAGGTTGTAGTACGCCTGCGCGAACGCGGTGTTCGACTTGTGGCTCCCGGTCGGGCTGAGGTCCTCTCGCTTGAAGTAGATCCGCGCGGGGGTCTTGAGGAGGCGCTCGAGGTGAAAGGCCCGCTGGACGGGGGACGGGCGGTTGAGGAGCGCGTACGCCTCGTGCACCGGCTCGGGGATCCTGACGAAGCGGTCCCGGCTGATCTCCTGTCGGATCAGTTCCATCGGAAAGAGGGGGGCGAGGTCCGGGGGACCCACGGGCTCGCGCGTCGCCGGATGTAGGGGCGGGGGGACGGGAGATGGAAGGTCGGCTGCAAGGTTGTACCAGCTCCGGGGCGACTCCTCGGGGTCGAGCAGCAATCGCGTCGGCGAGCTCATCGTCCTTCCTCTACCGAGAGCCAGCGCGGGGCTACACTTATAGGATGTGACACATACGTGATAGTCGTGGATGATTTGTCTAATCATAACGCATAATGTCACAAATAGAACAACGGCTTGAGTCCCTGCTCGCCCGTCGCCCGGAGATCGAGAAGTGTTACCAGGCGGGACTCCTGAACCGCCGCGCCCTTGCGCGCTTCCTCGTCGCCATCGGAGCGGCCGGCCCCGAGCAGCTGGACGCGCTAGTGGCGGCCATCCGTCGCCATGATTTTCGTGAACCCGATGCGGGCGCGCAGGACCTCTTCCCGGACCTTCGGATCAGCGTCAAGGACCGTATCCTCATCCTCGATTTCGAGAAGGAGAAGGGATTGCTGCGCCGCCTCGAGCGGGTCATCGGCCAGATCGATTACGACCGAGGTGACACGCTCAAGGTCGTCGTGGGGACCGCCTCGATCAAGCTGTTCATCGACCGGAAGAAAGCGGGTGCGCTTCGCTTCCTTGTCGAAGAGTTCCGTCTGCGAGCCCGGCACGACTCGGTCAACGAGATCAGCCTGTCCTTCCCGGACGCGGCGAGCTCGACGCGCGGTGTCCTCTCGGTCCTCACCCGGGAACTGGCGCTCCACGACATCGTGATCACCGAGCTTCTAACGGCGAGTCCGGAGCTCCTGCTCTACGTGAAGGACGAGTACGTCACCCGTACCTTCGACGTCCTGCGGACGCTCCAGCAGGCTCCGCCGACGGAGAGAGCGCCGGCGAGCGGCCACGGACGACGCCCGGCCCGGGCCCCTCGGTCCCCGCGGACCCGAGTCTCACCTTAGAACGCGGGTTTAGGAACGGGCGAAGGTACGTATCCAAACGACGAAGTCCCCGCAGCATCTCCGCTTGGTCGAGGCCGATGTAATGGACCGTCTGGTCGAGGGACGCATGACCGAAGAGGTTCTTCAGCTGGACCAAGTCCATGCCGGCCTCGTGGGCGAGTCGGCCGAAGGTCCGTCGAAGGTCGTGGTGGGAGACCCGGACTCCCTCTTTCGGGAATCCGGCCCGGTAGGCGGCGCGCTGCAGGAGGAGGTCGGCTCCGGAACTCGAGAGAGGGAGCAGGCGGTCCTCGGGCGCATGGCCGGGCAGGGAGCGGGCGAGCAGTGGGACGAGAGGAGGACACAGCGGGACCTGGCGCCAGTGACCTCCGTCCCGGCCTTTGCCATGCACGTGCAGGAAGGCGTCGTCGAGGTGGATATCCTTGTATCGCAGCCGGAGCACTTCCACTCGACGTAACCCGTTCAGCCCTTCCAGTCCGACGAGCAGTCGCTCGCGTCCATGCGCGGACCGGAACAGTAGGGCGAGCGCGGGACGGGAGAGCCAGCGCCGGTGACTGGCGTCTCCGGACGGCACGGCCCAAAGCCGGCCCTTCCGGGCGATTTCGGAACCCGTCCAGGCAAGAAAGGGGCGCAAAGCGGCGAAATGAAGGCGGAACGTTGCACTCGCCCATGGGAGCTGGGACTTGAGGGCGAGAATCCGCTCTTCCGTGACCTCGCGAGGGTCCCGCAGGCTCTCGGCGGGACTCAAACGCTGAAACAACCGGGGCTCCCGTTCGAGTTCCCATCGAATCCGCCGGAGCCAAGCCGGCCCCGCCGTCCCGGATCGGCGACGCTCGTCGACGTAGTCGGCGACGGCCGCTTCCCACCGTCGGACATGACGGGAACGGACGGCAGGCGCCGTGCCGGGGGGGACTCGCGATGCCACAGGGGAGAGAGCGACGCCCAGCTCAGAGGCCCTCGCTGTCCGCTGAACGGTGAACGGTGGGGGTCCGAGGCGGGCGGTGTTCGAGGGCTCCCGGGCCCACCCTAGCGCAGCGGAAAAAAACCAGGGGGGTTCCGAAAAGCGTCCTGGCTCCCACCCAGCCCCCGATGGGTCAACTCCAGTTGACGAGATGGTAAGATAGCGAAGGGACCCACGGTTCATCGCTCTGAGTTGAACTGTGAGCGGGGATCAAGCGGGGCCCGCCCAGGGGACCCCCTCACCCGAGTCGGCACGACCGGTCGCGCGTTTCCCGTCGCTCCGCCGGGTTCGGTCGCCGTCACTACCGACCCGCGGGCTGGTGGTCTTCAGCGTCGGGGCACTCCTGCTGGCAGGGGTTGGCTACTTCGGAAGTCGGCCCACCACGACCGCGCCGGCCCCCGTGGCGGTGGGCGGTCCTGTCGCGATAACGATTGAGATTCGATCTTCTCAAGGCATCGACGAGGTCGTCTCCCCCTCGATCCACGTACGCGCACACACCCTCGTCGTGTTCACCGTCGAGAACTACGACCCCCAGGTGGTGGGGGCTCCCACGGCGGCAGCCGGCGTGCACGGTACGTTTGTCGGTCCGGTGAGCATTCAGACCAGCGGAATGGGCCACCCGGTCGCTTTCCAGGGGCTCGCCCCCGCCCTCGTTTCTCACACGTTCAGCGCCGATGCCGGAGCCTACCAGTTCAATGTCCCGCTTCCGGCCGCCTCCCCCAGTGGGGCGCCCTCCTCCGTCTCGTTCGCCATCTTCTTCAACGACACGGCGAGCTTCGCCTGGTTCTGCGCCGCCTACTGCAATGACGGCGGGTTGGGCGACTCGATGGATATGGGCGGCCCGGTCGTCGTTAGCCCGGCGTAGCGGCGACGCGCCTCAATCCTCAGCCGCCGCCGGACCGCTTGGGTGTCAAGCGCCGGGGGACTTCTCCGGAACGAAGACCAGGGAGATCGAGTTCACGCAGTGTCGAGTATTCGCCTCCGTCATGCGCTCCCCCGTGAACACGTGCCCGAGGTGCGCCCCGCACGCCGCGCATTCGATCTCCACCCGTTCTCCGTCCGGGTCCGGCAGGCGTTTCACCGCCCCCTCGGCCGCGCGATCGAAACTTGGCCACCCGCACCCGGAATCGAACTTCGCGTCGGACCGGTACAGCGTGGCCCCGCACCGCCTGCACGCGTAGGAACCGCGGGCCCAATGGTCGTCGTACTCCCCCGAGAACGGCCGCTCCGTGCCCT
>DASRSW010000031.1:0-37306 GCA_035656275.1 Thermoplasmata archaeon | reverse complement strand
GAGTGGAGGACGACCATGGCGCGCTTGGCGACCGTGGCGTCGTTGGAGCGCTTCACCAATCGGCTGAGTGCTTGCCCCTCCTCGTCAGAGAGCTCGCGGACCCGCAGCATCGGGAGAGGGGCATCCCCTCCTCCGGGAAAGTACTTGCGCTAGAGTTCAGAAACCCCGAACTCCTCCACTAGACGCGGCACTAGGTGGTTTGGTTACGGTTCCTCTGCCTTCCCCGCTCTCATAGTGAGCTGGATTCTCATCCTTGCGATACTGTTCATAGCTGAGGGCCAGTACTGTGGTGTCACAGGGTTTAACGCGTGGTTCGGTTCTTGGCCAAATTCGTATTGCATTCCCGGAGGCGCCGCCCCATCTTGGCTGAATCCGAGCGGTCGGACGATTCCTACGGGGATCCCGTTCATTGACGCCCTCCTGAACGGCAACCCTTCCCTCGCAATCGATTCGCTCCGAAGATTGCTGCTACCGGGGCTGGCACTTTCAGTGGGACTCGGGACGATCATCCTCAGGCGATGGGAGGCACGACGAGAAGACAGGGGGGGCGATCGGGCAACTCTTCTTCTGAGGAAGGGGTCCGGATTCTCCGAACGAGCGAGTTGGCTGACCTTTCGCTATCGGGTCGCGCTGAGTCATGGTCTTCGCGAGTCCGGGCTCAGCCTAGCGTTTCTGGTCGGCGCGATACCGGTCGTCGAATGCACGTTCGGCCTCCACGGCCTGGGGGGAGTGTTCGTCGACGGGCTAGCGCCCGTCCCAGATTTGGATGTGGTGCTCGCTTCCCTTTTCGTATTCACTCTGTTCGCTCTAGTGGGCAGATTCGCCCTCGACGGCCTACGCGCGTATGTCGACCCGCGGGTCCGAGTTGACCTGCAATGATCACGTAATCAGAAACCACTCTTTGCCCCAGCATCGGAGTTAAGCCATGTGTTTGCACCGTGACATACACCTATCGAAGGTGGGCAGGAGGAGTAGCGCACGTTGGGTGTGGGGCCAGGCAGAGTCAAACCTTCTGAGCCGCGATGCCCCTCCCCCGGGATCCCGCGGTCTCGGTTCTTGACCCGGAAATCGGGAGTCTTATGAGGGGGGAACCGGTCCGTCACCCCATGGCGGGGGTCGACCCGGCCCGCATTCGCGAGAGGCTCGACCGCGCCCTGAACGGGATACTGCTTGGGATCGGCGTGCAGTTCTTCTTGGGAATGTGGCTGAACCTCTTCGGCGCCTTCCCCCTTGCAAACAGCTCGTTCGGCGGGGCGCTGACCGACGGGAGCGACCCCATCTTGGCAGTCCACACAATTCTGGGAGTGTTTCTCCTGGTGGGTGCCATCGCCGTGCTCGTACTCTCGTTCCGAGATCATCTTCGGATGATTCGCTGGTTCACCCTAACGGGTCTAGTCGGCATGATCCTGGCCGGTGTGGGGGGGTCGGGGTTCGTGAGCACGGGGTACTCGAGCGCGTTATCGTCGTTCCTGATGGCGGTCGGTTTTGCGGTCGCCCTCACGGGCTACTATGAAGGACTCGTCCGTCTGCGAACCTACCCGCTACCCGCCACGCTGCCGACGGGCTCAGGGACTCCAAGCGCGAGTTAGTGTCACTGTCCTGTCCCGCGCTCGCCCTAGCGCCGTCGTACAGGGGTCTCTGTCGTGGAGCGTCCCGCCCCAGCGACTACTTGAGTCGCCAGGAATCCCCGGTAAGTCCCATACGGTCGAAATGAGCCTGCAGCTCGGCCCGCGAAGGGCGAGCGTAATCGAGCTCCAGCTTTCGACTGTAAATCGGTTCACTCAGTTGGACGACTTGACGTAGCGTGAGGCTTGCGCCGCCGTGCATCGAATCCGACTCGTTCCACGCCTTCAGGTGCGATTCGGACTCGAAAAAGACCATCGTGTTCGAGCACGCCAGCACAATGTCGGCCCACCACTCTGACGCCGGGAGAGCGAGATGGAGGATCGGCTGGGTGCCCACGGGTTTGCCGGCCGGGGCCCCCGGCAACTGGAAGTGAATGTCGTCACCGCAATGGTGACAAAATGAATCGATGGTCACGGGTTCCCTCAGCATGGGATAGAAGGCGACAGCGTCCCAGGCACAGTTGGCAAAGTATCGCTGCTGGTTCGGGCGCGTGACCCGATAGGGGGTCGCGACAGCGGAGAACGGGAAGGCCATCAGCAGCCGCTCTGTGCCCGGCAGCATCTTCAGGTGGCGGCCGGACTCGAGCCGGAGCAAGGCCGCGAGCGTTTGCTCCCGGCCGAGTGAGCATCCGCGCACTATTTCCTCCAGCGACGGGGCAAAGGTGGAGGACAAGAAGTAGTCGAAGACAAACTTGCGTACGCGTCGGTCCGACTCTTCGACTTGGGACGCGCTCACGGTGGCAGGCGGGCCAAGGTCCAGGCCTTCGAAAACGTACAGTACCTGCCGTGGAGCCCTTTCCAATCCACACGCGCCATCCCGCGGGTTCTTCGCTATCGCGCGCGCCCAGGATGAGCTGTTTCGAAATGATTAATGCCCATGGAGACCCCATTCTGAACTGGGGCCGCGCCGTTCCGTCCATGACGGAGGATTCTGATGCCGAAAGCATACGACGGGAGCGGGAGCGCCGTCGGGCGGAGGAGCGTAGCGGGATCGACCGAGACCGACGAGAGCGCGAGCTCGAATTGGCCCGACTTCGTCGTGCCGAGCTTCTCCAAACGATCGAAGAACGAAAGACCGAGCCGACGGCCACCGAAGGGACTTCCCCGAAGGTGGACTCGAAGAGGGCCCTCGTCGAATCCCCCCCGAGCGAAGAGACCGTCCAATCCTCGAGCGGTCGAATCGAACTGGCGCCGAGAGTGGCAGCCGGCCCGCCGAAATCCGGGGAAACGCGGGGGGCGTCCCCGACCGACCGCCCGATCGGGCGGTCGATCCACACGCCGGCCCTTCGGCAGCTGCTCGCCCTGAACCCCACCGAACGTTTCGACATCCAGCTGCTGAACAGCCTCACCTTTCCTGGCCTGGTCGACGAGGCCGCCCGAGATCCCCAGATCCTTGAACCGTTGCGCCGACGGGCTGAGTCGCTGATGGTCCGCGTGAAGGCCGAGGTCGACGACCCGCTCAACGCCGGGGCGTTCCTGCGGGAGCAGGTGTTGCTCTGGTACCAGAAGAGTGGAGACGACCCGGAATGGTCGGCCCGGATGCCCGAACGGTGGGCTGGATTGTTTGCCGACTCCCGGGTGACCGGCGGGAAACTCCATCGTTGGTTGAATGCCCGCCTGCTGTCGGTCTACGAAGAAGCCCTGCATGCCGGCCGCCTTGGCGCTCGGATCCGCCGCGGGCTCCGCGCACCGAAGGCGGTGGAGGCGGCGGTAAGCCGGACCCCCCACCAACAGATCCAGGCGGAAGCCGCCCAAGCGCTCCTCGACGATCTGGCCGCCCGGCCCCGGTCCGGGGACGGACCCTACCCTTTGGTCCGCTTGAGCGAGCTCGCCGTGCGCCGGCAGGTCGCGACGCTCAACGAAGCCCTCGCCCTGCTCTTCAGCTCCCACGAGACCGGACCCTTCATCGTGCTTCACCCGAACCGATACCCGGACTGCGACGAAGTTCAGATCCGGCCACCGGCGGGCGGAGCGTCGGGTGCGGCCCTGGCCTTCTTGCTGGTGAGCTCCCGGTCCGCCCGGCGGGGCGGCGCTCGGTCCGGGAGCCCCGCCGCCCCGAGAGCCGGCGGGGGAGAGGAGGCGGCCTCGGGAGGGGGCGAGCTGGAGGAGGAGGCGTACGACGGCACCACCATCTGGGAGAGCACGTCGGCGAGAGCCTCCACCTGGAAGCAGCTCGTCGAGGAGCATCGCCGGGAGCGCAAGCACCTGGGGGCGCCTCCGAAGGACTACCGTGTCCGCCCGTCGTACGCCGCGCTTCGGGACGCCCTCTTGGAGGACGAGGAGCTCCGAAAGGCGTTCATGGTCGCACGATGGCGAGGCCGACCCGCGGGGCTCCCCCTGCTCGTTACCCTGCTGCAGAAAGGGGTCCTCGCCCCCGAGGTTGGGACGGACCACGAGTACCTCGAAGCGGAGCTCGGAAGCCTGGTGGCCGATGACCCGGAATGGAAACCGCCCAACGGGACCTGGACCTTCCACAACTGGACGGTCGTCCGCGAAGAGAGCCCCGCGGAGGGGCGCAAGTACCGCGCCGAGCGGGCGCCCGCCCCCGCGTAGCGCGACCTACGCTTCGATCTCGTCCGGCAGCCGATGGGCGAGCTGGCCCAGGTGCAAGAGGAGTGCCCGATACTCCTCGTAGGGAAAATCGGGCTCCCAACCTCCCAACGGGGGGCGCTCCCGTCGGGCGATCCGAGTCTCCCCCTCCCGATCCTCGGTCTTCAGGCCGCTGAAGAACCAGGCCGGCGAGTCGTGCAGGATGCTGCCGTTCCCCTTCTTGGCGAGCGCCTGGCTCGTCTTGGGCAGATAGCGGTCCAGGAGGCGCTGGCCGAGCATTTCCCGTTCGTCCGTGGACCAGGCCACGGGGGGGGTGCTCGGCGATTCAAGCTTCCTCAACGAGCCCCGCGGGACGCGGTCGAACTTGGTGACCACGAACAAGGGGTACATCCGGCGGGCACGCTTGTCGGGTTCGGCGGCCAAGAATTTCCCTAGGAGTACGAGGGTGTTCGCGAGTACCTGGTCGTAGCGCGCCATCGGTAGCCCGTCGATCGCTTTTGGGTCGACGGCGAGCCAGGAGGCGTCGACCAGCGGGATGACCACGGGACTTCGGAGCAGCCCGCGGGTCTGGCGGTCCAGCACGGCGTCGTGAGAGTTGAGTTCGGCCACCTCTTCGGCGGGGATGCCGCCCACCTGCACGCGCACGGTGTCGAACTCTCCATCTTCGGAAACGGTCCGGTGCGCCAGGCTAGAGAGCCCGCCTCGCCGATAGCCAAAGATGAAGGAAAGGGGGTGCAGCTCCCAGTCGGCGTCGGCCTCCGGGAACCGCCCGTCGACGAGCGAGCCGTAGATCGTCCCGATCCGCCGGATCGATTCCCGGTCGGCGCTGAACCGGAACTCGTCGGCCTCCTCGATCCCGAGACGCACCTGCGCCGTGTAGAGGAGGCCCACAAAGGTCGTGAGACCCGACCCCCGGTCTCCGAGGACCAGGGCGGAGCTCATCGGGTCTCCTCGGGCCGGACCCAGTCTGTACGGAGGGTCCGACCCGGTCGGCTCAACGCGTTCCCGTCCTTTTCACTCCGCGAAGGCCTCGGCCACGCGGGCGTAGATCGGTGCCCGGCCGCGCACGGGTCCGAGCGCCGGTCGGTCGATGCTCGCATCGAGGAGCGTCCACGTCGCGTCCGCCCGCACGCCGCGCGTCGAGATGGCGAGGCGGAAGTGATTCATCGCGCTCAGGGTCGGGGCGTCGCTGATCGCGGTGAACAGAGGGATCTCGCTGCCCGAGAGCACGAGCTCGACCAGCTTGTAGAGGAGCTCGTTGCGGTACTCGTGGGTGCTGTCGCGGCAGAGGATGAGCGTGCGTCCCTGCGGCTCGTGGAGCAGCCGGCTCACCAGCGTCTCGACCGCCGCCTTGGTGATCAGCCGACGGATCCCCGTCCCCTTCGAATCGCTCGACTCCTCCGCAGGGCGGAGATGAACGACCACCGGGTCGATCTTCCCCGTCGCCTTCGGGTAGCGCTTGTCGAACTCCCCGATGGCGGCCTCGGCCATCTCGAGGGTCAGGCGCCCCGAGCGCAAGGCGGGTGCCGGGACGACCACCGTATGATTGGCGATCGTCGGACGGTTGTACTCGTCCGCCGCCCCCCGCCCCAATACCGAGAGGAGCACCTCGTCGTTCGCCGGCGCGGGGTGGATCATGCGGGCGTCGATCACGGTCATCCCGCTCGTCGTCTTCTCGACCCGCACCGGGGTGAAGTGGCTCCCAAGGTAGCGGGCGTAGAGCGGCCCGTTCAGCAAATGGGACTCCGCCTTCGTCCCGTACCCCTTCTCCGGGCTGGCTCCGTAGATCCAGTGCTCGAGCTGGATCGTCTCGCCGTCGTCCATTCGATTTCGCTCCTGCGTCCTCCCTCGTCTTCGTCGGGCCGCGGAGCGCCTAGGTGCTCGCCGCGGCGGCGGGGGCGGTCTGGAGCGTCGTCTGCTCGACGATCTCATCGGGGACTTTGTTCGCGACATCGCGGAAGTGCTCGATGAACGCCACGTAGTCGTCGTAGGAGAAGTCCGGCTCCGCGCCGCCTTCCGCCGAGAAGCCCTTGCGGACGATGCGGGGCGCGCCCACCGGCTGCATGCCCGCCTCCGCGGTCTCGGTGCGGACCCAGCTGAAGAAATAGGCGGCCTGGTCGAAGTTGACCCCGGCGACCTTTCCCCCGCGGATCTGCGAGAGGGTCTGGGGCATGAACACCCGCAGCAACGCCTCGGCGTACTCCTTGCGCTTTCGCTTCTGGTCGCCGGGCGGGACCCCACGGTGGAGCCCCAGCTTCACGAGGACCTCGTCGCGCACGGCGTCGAACTTCGAGAGCACGAGCGCCGGGTAGATGACCGGGTTCCCCGTGTTGATCCCCTGCGCCTTCATGCGCGAGAACTCCTGCTTCTTGTACGTCTGGAGCGAGACCAGCAGCGACGCGACCTCGCTGTCGTACTTCAGCATCTGGCGGAACACCGGGGAATCGATCTCCGTCGTCATCTTGCTGCAGTCGACCAGGATGACGACGATGTGGCTCTTGAGGAGCTGCTGGATGATCGGGCTCGCAGCGACCCCGGTCTCGATGAACTCCTGGACGTCCTCGCCCGAGACATCGTAGGCCGCGAACTGGAGCTTCGCGAAGGGATTCACCCAGTTCTTCTCCTTGATCGCCGTCGGGAGCCGTCCCGACAGTCGCTTCCTGTACCCGAAGACAAACCCGATCTCCGTCATTTCGTCCTTGAGCGTCGCCCCCGGGAAACGGGCGTCCTTCATCCCCTCGTAGACCTGGCTCATCAGACGCAACGACTGGAGCGGCGCGTGGAACCGGAACGAATCCAGCACCCTCGTACCGTACTTGACCTGGGCCGCGTAGAGCAGCCCCAGGAAGGTCGTCTTTCCGCACGCTCGATCTCCCAATATCGCCGCTGGACACATGCTGTTCAACCTCTCACTGTTTGACATTCAACGGAGGCCGCCGCGCCCCGCTCCGCCCCAGCGACCCCCGGGAAGCCGGGAGGTGCCGGGACGAAGAGGGGAACCGCGTCCCCGTTGGATTGGAATCGGAGGCACCATCCGGCGCACCGGAAGGCTGGGGATCCCCGTTAGCGCCCTCCCTTTCGGTCGCGCCGATCTGGATGGCGGACCCCGAAGCCCCGAGTCGCGACTCGAGCGCTGGAAGACGAACCCGCGGATTCTCCGGGGTCCAGAGGAGCTCAGGCACCGGCAGAGCGGCCGGTTCGCGGCCGCCCAGAACTTCGGCCGGACCATTGATCCGCCGAAGCTCCTTGACCGAAAGGGAGCGGATCACGAGTCCATTCGCCACCAGGTCACGGGCGGTGGAGGCCTGGATCTCGGTGGCGAGGCGTTCCCAGTCGACCGCCCCATCGTCGGGGGGCAGACGGACGAGCAGGGGCGGAGCCGCCCCCTCGACGGTCCGGGCGACCAGCTGTCGAATCTCCTCCTCGCTCTTCCCCAGCAGGTTCTCCGCCGCGGTGCGCAACATCCCGGGCTCCGCGGGGATCTTCACCTGAAGCGCCACGTGGGCGTCCCAGCCAGAGAGGGTGGGGTCGCCGAGGGCCGACGAGACTCGGATGCGGACGTCCACATCGATGGGCTCCAGGGAGAGGTAGCCGGACCCCGTCCGCCAGGGAGGGACGTAGACGCCCCCGCCCACCAAGATCCGCGGTTGGCGGAACTGGACGGCGTCTCCCGCGGTGCCGGCTTTCGGCCCGAAGGATCCCCGCCCGTAGAGCACGAGGGCTCGGTTCGGAGGAACCACCACGTAGTAGCGATTGAACAGCTTCCACGCCGCAAACGTCAGAGCGGACGCGCCGCCACCGGAGAGCGCGAGAGGGAGGACTAGATCCTGCAGCGACACCGTCCACCTAGCCGATTCCCGGTAGGGACGCCGCGCGAGGCATGCGCGCGTCGTTCCTGGCGCCAGCCGGCGACCCGGGCGAGGCTAGCAGACGTGTCGTTCGGACGAAGAGAGGAATGAAACGGGAGGGTCAAGCGCGGGGGAGCATCATGAACAGTCGCGAGGGGCGCGGGTGTGGATGAGACTACGGTGCTGCGCATTGGATCACGATGCGCCAAGGCCCCCTGCAGACCAAACGACCCCCTTGCTGCTAGCACGTACGAATGAGGATATATACGTGCGGGTGTCGCGACTTTTTCCGGCCGTCTATCGATGATTCTGCCGCCCCATTTTCAATCCGAAATCGATTTTGCGGGCCGAGTCAACGGGTAGATTCCTCCTCGAGGCGCGGCCGGCCGGGGCGCCCTGGTCCGTCCCGGACCGAACCTCCGAACCGCGACCCGGATTCGCGTCTCACAAATGATTATCCGAACGACACGGATGCCAGGCTGTGCGGCTCGAACCGCTCTACACGGTGCGGTTTCTCTATCCGGTCGGATGGGGGATCGCCCTCAGCGGGGCGAAAGGGATGGAGGAGCATGACTTCTACTTCGCGGAGGGCCGCTGCGAGGGCCGCGTCACCGGGACGTTTCGGGGGGCGAACCATCCCCGGAAACGCCCCGACGAAACCTACGAAATGAACCTTCAGGGGTTCATCGAGACGACCGACGGCGCCACCCTCATGCTCGACTACCTCGGCTATGGCCGCTCCCGGCGCCGCTCCGACGAGCTCTACGCGGCGGCGCACCTCGCGAGCGAGGACTCGCGGTTTCGCCGGCAGGTCGTTGGCTTCGCCCGGCACGTCACGGCGAACCCCGGCTACGCGTGGCTAAATGACACGGTCTGTGCGATCGCCGGCGAAGTCCGGGTCCCGCCGGAGATTCCCCCCGAGCGACTGAAGCAGGCCGATGTTCAACTGGTCTTCAGCGTCGACGAGCTTGAGTGGGAGCCCCCGCCCGCGTAAGGCCCCCCCCGCCATGTCCGCTCACCCGTTCCGCCGGTGCTGAATCATTTTGTAGCTCAAGTCGCCTCGGCGACCCCGAGGGATGGGCTTGGGCCGGCGGGGGGACTTCCGCAGCAGCGTCGCTGGCCCGTGGGCCCCGTCCTCCACGGCGAGGCGTCGGAGAATGGGTTCGCGGAGGGGTCGACTCGCTTGAACCCGGTTGCCGCCGCCCTCTTCGCGGCCACCTTCGCCGCGGTGATCGGCCGCCAACTCCTGCTGCGGGGTCCTCCCGTCTGGGTCATCCTGCTTGGCGGCGCATTCGGGATCGTGGCCTCGGGCGCGCTTCCGGTCAGCGGAGCGACCGACGCGATCGCGCTCAACCTCCCGCTCCTGATCTTTCTGTTCTCTCTCTTCGTGCTCGCGGCGGGCCTCGAACAGGCCGGCGCCCTCGATCATCTGGCCCGCTGGGTGCTCAGCCGGACGCTGAATCCCCGCGACCTCCCGTTCGTCCTTTTTGTGGCGCTCGGCATCCTTTCGGCCTTCGTCGTGAACGATGCCCTGGTGCTCGTAGGCGTCCCGCTCCTCTTTGCTCTGGCTCGCCGGTTGAAGATTGCACCGACGCCGATCCTCTTGACGCTCGCATTCTCGGTTACGGTAGGGAGCACGCTGACTCCGTTCGGGAATCCGCAGAATCTACTCGTATCGCTCGGAAGCGGGATGACCGCCCCGGTTTCGACCTTCCTACGGTACCTCTTCCTCCCGACCGCAGCGAACCTCCTCCTCGGAGGCCTGTACGTCCGCCGGGTGTTCGGGCCCGCAATTTCCCGCGACGCGCCACCTCAGGCGCCGACTCCTCGCACCTACCTGGTTCCCAGCGGAGGCCTCGTCCCGCTGTTTGTACGCTCCCCCGTCGTGGTCGTCTTTCCAATCACGGTGGCGGCGATGATTTCCCTGGACGTGACGTCCGTGCTCGCCGAGGGTCCGGCCGTGCCCCTTTACGTGGTCGCCCTGGGGGGGGCCGTCGTCGTGCTCCTCATGACCCCGGGCCGTTCTGAGCTGTTTGCCCGGGTGGATTGGTCGATCCTCGTCCTCTTCGCCTCCCTGTTCGTCGTGATCGCCGGGGTCGTAAACGGGGGAGTCCTTTCGGCCCTCGAGTCCATTGTGGCGATCCCCGGGCCTTCCGCGACTGGGGGCCTCGGGGTCATCCTAGCTTCTAGCTTCGTCGGGTCTCAACTCGTCAGCAATGTTCCGTGGGTCGGGCTCCAGATTCCGATCATGCAGGCAGCCGGCTATGGGGCGGGGACCCCCTTGGGCTGGGTCGCCCTCGCCGCGGGCAGCACTCTCGCGGGCAACCTCACGTTGCTCGGGGCCGCGAGCAATCTGATTGTGGTGGAACAGGCCGAAAAGGCCGGCGTCCGGATAGGTCTGCGCGAATTCATCCGCTACGGGGCGCCGCTTGCGCTGTTGACCGGGGCCGTGCTGCTCGCCTGCCTTACACTGGGCGTATGAGGTGGCGACCGGGGGGGCCCGGCTCGGCGCTTGGCTCACCGAGCCGGGGGGCGGGAAAACGATCGACGTCCGAGCCACGCACAGTAGATGGGAAGCGACCCCTTTACCCGACGATTGGACTCGTGCGGCCGGTACTCGCAGCGGAGAAAGAGGAACTGGTCTTCCAGCGCCTGGGTTACCTCCCCGACCGAGGGCCGGTGAGGCGGTCCGACAGTGCCCCGGTACTCACGGGCCACCCAGGACAGCAGCAGGGTTCGTCGCGGGTGGATTACGCGGGCGATTTCCTTCGCGTACGCCGGTCGAAGGCGAATCGGAAGGGTATGGAAGCAACCGATGTCAATAGCGCCTCCAAAATAGTGATCTGGGAACGGTAGCCGGAGGGCGTCAGCGACGTGAAAGTCGACGTGAGCCTTCGACCGATCGGCTCGGGACCGGGCGGCCGCGATGGCCCCCTCGGCGAGATCGACCCCCGTGACCCTGTAACCCTGCCGAGCGAGAAAGAGGGCGTTGGTTCCCGCTCCGCACCCGACGTCGAGAATTCGGGTGCCGCGACGCCACCAGGCTCCTTTCGCCGTCTCGACGACCTCCGGATACGGTTTGGGTGAGAACCACGGGAGATCCGAGTACGGGGTGTCGGCGTAGGTCTGATTCCAGCGTCTCCGGAGGTCCGGGCCCACACCGGGCTTTCTCTGCGTCATCTCTCGGCCCGTGTCTGGGTCTCCTCGTCAGGCCTGCCTTGCTAATACTCCTGCTCTGGCCAATCCGGGCTGCGCCACGCGACTTCAGCTCCCGTTGGCCGGTCCCGTCACCTAGAGCGATCCGCGTTCGAGCTCTTCCAGCCGGGGACCCGGGCGCCAGGAGGGAGTCCCGACTGCCGGAACGAGATCTCGACAGCGACGAGAACCTCCGCTGGGGAGGGTACCGGGGCGGTGTAGCCCCGAGCGAAAGACGATAAGGGGCGGGGGAATAGGGTTCCTGAGGTGGACTTCGTCCGAAGACTTGGCGGGTGTCTAGCAGGGTGTTGGCGGCCCTCGGACTGGGGCTCGTACTAGTCACAAGCTTTGGCGCGTCACTCTCGCTCGACCCGGCCCATGGCTCCTCGCTCTTCCTCGCACCCCCCCAAGGTCCGGTTTCGGGTAACCTGGGGAGTTCCGGAACCGGGTTCCAGGTCGCGCTCCTCAACGCGCCAACCGTATCGAGCGCGCCCTCCATTTCCGCGCAGCCGGGCGTCGCCCAACCCCTTCCCGCCACCACCTCGTCGGTGGGAACGTGGGTGAATCTCTCGTCCACCCTCGGCGCTCAACCCTCCGGGCGCGAAGGTTCCGCCTTTGCCTTTAATCCGGCGGCGAAGGCTGCCGTGCTGTTCGGGGGGGTGATGAAGTCGGGCCACTTGCTGAACGACACCTGGCTCTTCCACGATGGCCTTTGGGCCAACGTCACCGGAACCACCGGACCGAATCCGCCGGCTCGGGCGTTTGGTTCCATGACCTACGACCCGAAGATCGGCGGAATGCTCCTCTACGGCGGTCTCGAGGCGGCGGGGCTGCCTCGGTCGACCTGGAGTTTCACGAATGGGACCTGGACCAACCTGACGGCCTCTGCCGGCGCGCCACCCCCGGGTAGCGAGGCGCCGCTCCTGACCTACGACCCCCGAGACGGGTACGACGTGCTTTACGGCGGCTCGGGGAACGCGTGGACGTGGGTCTACACCGACCACAGCTGGAAGAACCTCTCTGGCACGGTGACGGGCACCCCTCCCGGCATGAATGGAGGCGGAGGCGCATTTGACCCGGGGCTGGACGCGGTCCTGCTCTACATTCCCGAGACGAACGGAAGTGTGGGTGGAACGTCCCAGTCCTACGCTTACGCGAATCTCACGTGGACGCATCTCACGAGCGCGTCGGTCCCCGAATCCCACTTTTCGGCCGCAGTGACCGCCGACGCCGCCCTGGGCGGCACGCTCCTGTTCGGGGGGAAGGACAACTACCTCGGGTTGCCGCTCAACTACACCTGGGCGTTCCTCCAGGGGAACTGGGTCAACGAGACGGTCAAGGGGTCGCCCGCCCCCAGCGACCGATCGGGGTGCGTCGCGGCGTTCGATCCCTACGAGGGGGGGGACATCGTCTTCGGGGGATTCTCCGCCGGGGGAACCAGCGACCGCGGGGAAACCTGGCTCTATCAGACCGAGCCGTTCCCGTCGGTAGCCGTACGAGCTAGTCCGCGCCTGGTCGAGGCCGGGCAAGCCGTCACCTTCTTCGCCGCCCCGTTCGGAAGCGGCAGCCCGCCGTACACCTACTCCTGGAATTTTGGCGACGGGTTCATCGCGACGGGCCAGAACGTAACGCACACCTTCTCGTCCGCGGGGAAGTTTACCGCTGAGGTCACCATTGTCGATGAGTATGCCCGAAGCAACTCTTCGCTCGTCCAGGTGGTCGTCGATCCCGACCCAATCGTTCGAACCTCGGCGTCGCTCTACACGACCGAGGTCGGAGCCCCTGTGGTCTTCCAATCCAACCTCACGTACGGGTTCTCGCCGTTCACCTACGGCTGGAGTTTCGGCGACGGAACGACCGCCACGAGGGCGAACGCGGTGCACACGTTCACAGTCCCGGGAAGCTTCTCCGTTGAGCTGGTGGTAACCGACTCGGCCGGAATCACGACCCGCTCGTCGCTGCCTCTTCGGGTCACGAGCGGTCTCTTGGCGCTCTTTGGGCCCACGCACTTCGCCGGGGATGTGAACATGGCGCTCGCGTTCAACTCGACGGTGATGGGCGGTGTTCCCCCGTACAAGACCTTCTGGGAGTTCGGGGACGGAGGGACCGGCAGCGGGCCGAATCTCACGCACGTGTACGCGGCGCCGGGGAACTACACCGTCCGACTCTTGGTGTTCGATAGCTTTGGGGTCGAGACGGTCGTGACCGAGGTCGAGCACGTCAACCCGTCCGTGGCCGTCGCGCTCCTCCCGGACGTCAGCGCGACGGACGTCGGGACGCCGATCCGGTTCACCGGCGCTCCCGTCTGGGGGACCGCCCCCTACCTTCTCCTGTGGGCGTTCGGGGACGGGGGCCTCGCGGCAGGGGCGGGGCCGTCGCACGTCTACACACGGACGGGAAGCTATCGCGTGAACCTCACCGCGACGGACAGCCTGGGCGGATTGACCTCGGCCTCGGTCCTGGTAACCGTTAACCCCCTCCCTTCGCTGCGTCCCAGCGCACCGCTGGCCCTGGTGCCGGTCGGACAATCGTTGCAGTTCGAAGCCGCTCCGTCGGGCGGCACCGCCCCCTACGCTATTCAGTGGACCTTTGGGGACGGGTCTACGGCCGCGGGGGGGATCGCCAACCACTCGTACGCCAACAATGGGTCGTTCACGGCGACCGCCACGCTCACCGATGCTGTGGGCTGGGTCGCGTACACCTCTGTCAAGGTCGATGTACTCCCGTCGCCGATACTACGGGGGGGCCCGACCCCCGTGGTCCAACCCGCGAACTCCCCCGAGTTCTGGCTCGTCCTGACGATGGTGATCAGCACGATCGCGGGCGCAACGTGCGCGGCGCTGGCGTTCATCAGCTGGCGGAGGCGCCCCCCCTCCAAGGTCTATGACCCTCCCGGCACCGAAGCCGGCGAGGCGCCAGAGGGCTCGCAAGGAAGTTCCCAAGTCGGACCCTCCTCCCTCCACTGAGTCAACGCCTCCCACTACCTCCGCGGGCGGGGAGCGTCGATGGCCCTGCGGTCGGGAATCCGACCGGCGGCGGGCGACGTCGCAGCCGAAAGACGCGAGGCGATGGAGCTAAGGACCGCGTACAGCTACGAGGCCATGCGTCCCCTCCCGCCCCGGGACATCTTCCTCGGATGCGTGGCCGGCGGCGGGATTGTCGCGGTGGTCGCGGTACTGGTCGGCGTCCTGGATTTCGTAGCCGCGTTCAACGCGGGCCCCAATCAGCGCATCTTTGCCTTCGAGGGGGCCGTCTGGATCGGAGTCGGGGGGGTATTCGGGCTCGTCGCGGGTATCGTCCTCCCCGCATGGCGGGCTATCGCCATCGAGTCGGCTAGCCACTGAGCCCGGCTATCGGCAACTCGGCAGGGTGGCGGTTCTCGAACGCCGGCGCGCGGGCTATGTGGCGGGGAGCCCCGCCCGCAGGTAGTACCCCGCTCCCCGGTCCATGGCAATATGGGCCGCCCACCCCAGTAGTGGCCATGCGATGGCGCCAGCGACCACACTCCAGATGACAAAGACCCCGGCCCACGAGAGGAACGTGTGGACCGAGTCATAAAGCGCCGGTCCCCAGCGAGGCCACGGGCGGCCGCCCCGCTGCGCCAAACCGATCGGAACGAACGCCACGAGGTCCGGCCAGAGGAACCAGAACAACGACTGCCCGAGGAGAGGCCAGGAGATCGAGCGGCCCGAGTACCATTGCCATCCGAACAAGACCGCGAAGATGGCCACGAATCCGACCGTGTACTCGACGCGGTAGAGCGCGTGGGTGAACCGTAGAAAGCCGGGGCCCCAGGGCGGCGCCGGGGCATCGGACGTTTGATCCATCGACGCCCCGGTTCCACGGAGATTGATATCTCCTCGGGGGCGACCCGTCGGTCCCATCGAAGCCCCCGGGAGACGGAGCCCCCAGCAAGCCTAGCGCCCGGCCCGGGCGGCGGCCCCGGGCTGCGATCCACCCTTTCCCGCTGCGGGGCGCGGACTGAGGTCGGGGGTACGCGGTTCGGGGTGCACTTCTCGGTCGTGCCGCTGTCGGAGCCAGGAGGCCAGCGGGAGGAGGTTCTCGTAGAGTTGGCCGCCGGCCTCGGTGAGCGCGTAGGCCGCCAGCGCTCGACGATCATCAGGCACTGGTAGTCTTTGTAGGATGCCTTCCGACTCCAGAGCTCGCAGCGTGGAAGAGAGCGTGGCCGGGCTGACTCGGGGGAGCGCCCGCTGGATCGGCCCGAAGCGCAGCTGGCCGTGCCGCCCGACGAGGGTAACGACGCAGATTCCCCATTTCTTTCCGACGACGTCCACCAGACCTACGGGCGGGCATGGGCAGGCGAGGGGCCCCGAACAGCACTCCGGCATCGCCACCGGACCCCGGCTCCCTATATCACTTTACTTATTGAAGTAACCCGGCTCGGCCGCGGACTCCGAATGGTCTAGGGTGGCCGCACCGGTCGGCGAAGCGTTCCGACGCTCGGTCAGCGTCGAACGCGAGCGGGTCATTCAACTGCAAGCCTCCGATCGGGGTGCGCGGGAGAACCTCCTCCGCGCTACAGGAGGGGAGACGACCAACTTCCGGAGAAGGCCGTGGGAGAAACCGGATTGCAGCCGACCACGATCGCGACGGACAACACCTGGAAGGTGTAGGGGGAGCACGTGCTCGTGAACGAGAAGGCACCCGAGTTCCCCGTCCCCTCGTAGACCTGGTCTCCGCTCGAGTCAGTAACGACCACGTGTACCCTGGGCCCGCCGCCCACGCCCCAGACGCCTCTCACCGGGGCGCCCGAGGGAAAGCCCATCGAATACGCCCCCCCGAAGCAGTTCGCGACGGCCGGTACCGTGAAGGAGTACGCCTGCGAAACCGGGACTAGGAGGAGCAGGAACAGGACCAGAAGGCCGCCCCCGACAGTTGCAACGACGAACCGGATCGCCCTTCGTCTGGTGGGCCGGGCGAACAATCCGCAAGCCGGTGCCGGGGCGGACATCCGCCAGAGGGACCACCCGGGAATTCAGAAGGCCGCCGTGGACAGGACTTGACGGGCGGGAACTCCTTCAGAAGGCGTAGCTGTAGCTGGGGCTGACGACCTTGCCTCCCTCCACGATCAGGAAGTCCCGGTCGAGCGGCCGGTCATCGAAGAACCGTTCGAGGCAGTCCCGGATACCGTCCGCGTAGCGTCGTTGGGCTTCCAGCGTGGTCCCGGAGACGTGGGGGGTCATCGCGTGGTGCGGCATCTTTCGCCAAGGATGGTTCGGCGGGGCCGGTTGCGGGTACCAAACATCGCCGGCGTACCCCGCCAATCGGCCGGACTTCAGCACCTCGACCAACGCCCGCGTATCGACGATGCGACCGCGCGCCGTGTTGACCAGGTACGCCCCCGGCTTCATCCGGTTCAAGCGCTCGCGATTGAAGAGCCGGTCGGTCGCGGGGGTGAGCGGGGCGTTGATGCTGATCACGTCGCAGGCGGGCAGGAGCTGGTTGAGCGACCGGTATTTCGCGCCGAGGACCTCTTCCTCCGCGGTGGAGAGGCGTCGGTTATCGTAGTAGAGGACACGGACGTCGAACGGGCGCAAGCGGAGGGCGACCCGCTGGCCGATCCGGCCCATTCCCACGATCCCCACCACCTTGTCCTCCAGGTCGTGCGAGCGCGCGGCGATCGGACCGATGTTCCATCCGCCGCGCACCACGTCGAGGTACGCGGGAATGTAGTTGCGCACCAGCGCCAGGATCTGCATGATCACGTGCTCGGCCACGCTCACCACGTTGCTCCCCGTGACCTCGGCGACCGTCAGCTTGCGGTCGGCGGCGGCCTTGAGGTCGAAATGGTCGGAGCCGACCCCCGCCGTGAGCAGCAGCCGGAGCTTGGGAGCCTTGGCCAGCCGGTCACTCCCGATGTACGCGGGCCAGAAGGGGGTGGCGATGAGGACCTCGGCCGTCGAGAGGAGGCGGTCGAGTTTGGCCCCGCGCTCGGACGTGGCGACCAGCTCGTGGCCGCGGGACTCGACGAACTCGCGAAGGCCGAGCGCGTTCTCCGCGCAGCCCAAGAGCTCCGGAACTTCTTTCGCCGCCTTGCCGCCGGGATACAGTACAGCGACTATTCGCATCTCGGATCACCGACCCTTCGATTGGGAACGGGGACGGGATTCCCCGGCGACGGAAGGCGTTCGGAGCATTAAACCCGGTCCTCGCGGGATGGCCGAGCCGGTAAGACCTATGGTCAGCCCGTAGTGGGGGTCTCGAAGGGCCCATGAAGGTTCGACAACTCGCTCCGGGGGACCAAGCCGAGCTTTTGGCCTCCGCCGCCCTGCTCGACGAACCCCCCGACCTCGAGGCGGCCACCTCCTACCTCGCCGATCCCCGAAACATCTACCTCCTCGCGTACGAGAATGAAGTGCCGGTGGGGTTTCTCCGCGGGACGGCCCTTGGACAGTTGAAGTCGAGGCGGCCCCAGATGTTCCTGTACGAGATAGCCGTGGACGCGCAGTTCCAGCGACGAGGCGTCGGGACGGCGCTCGTCGAGCACCTTCTCGAGTACTGTCGGCAGCGCGAGTTCGAAGAGGTCTTCGTCTTCACGGATCCCGGGAACCTGCCGGCGGTGGGCCTGTACCGAAAGACCGGCGCGGTGACGGAGACTCCCGCGGACCGGATGTTCGTCTATCCACTCTCGCCGAGTCCCGAGCCGGACCAACCCCATTGACCCGCACGAGGGCTGGGGGCGCTGGAATCACTCCTTCAGACGCGGCGCATCTCCCTCTTACATGGAGAGTCCGGGGGACGGGCGAGGGGCCTCGTCGTTGCCGTCCCGCGTCCGTTGGGCGGAGGTACAACTACTCCGAGGGTATACCTCGACCATGGCCCACTACCGAGTGACCTACAAGATGAATGCGCCCAGCGAATTCGGGGACACGCTCTTTGTGATGAGAAAGGAGATCAGCCGGTACACGCCGGCCGCCCCGCATGAGTGGCTCAAGGAGAACCTGACGGAGTGGGAAGGAAGGACCATCATCTCTGTCGAAAGCATGGACTGAACGGTTTCGCCTGATTCAATCGGCGTCGGGCCCGACCCGGCGGCGGCGACCGGCGGAAGAGGAGCTCGGCGTTTTGGCCGAGGTCGCATGCCATCGCCGAGGGGAGCGGGGCAGGCGCCGGACGGCCGACGAACCGAGCTGCCATCGTTCGAGGAGCAGGTTGGACAGGAGGTCGGCTACCCGGTCGGGGGATCGCTCGGCGTCACAGAGGAGGTCGAACATCTCAAAGCTCGTGAGAGAAGAGAACAACGCCACCTCCTCGCTGCGCTCCGGCTCCCGACTCGAGGAGCCGAGGACTCCGATCCGCTCGAGGAGGTGGCGGGCCCCTTCTTGACGCCATTCGTCCCGGTCCCGAACGCCTCGATAGAGGCCGGGAAGGAGGACGCCCATCGCCCGAAGCCGGCGCATCAACACGCGCTCGGAGTTCCAGAATCCCACGAACGTTCCGACGAACCGCCGGACCGCCACGTCGGGCTCTGCTGCCAGGAAGGCTTCCCGAAGACGCTGCATCCCCCCCTTGGCCGCCAGGTCGTCCGCCAGGGCCTCGAGGAGGCCGGCCTGGGAGTGGAACTGATAGTAGACCGTCATCCGGGCCACACCGGCCTTCCGTGCGACGGCCTCCATGGAAAACTCGTCCGGCGGTCCTCGACCGCCGAGTAGACTGCGGGCCGCGGCAAGGATCTGCTCTCGGGTCGCCTCCGTGGCGGCCGTTCGACGACCGAGGTTGTAGGGACGGGGGGACATTCAGGGTGGGATGCCTTCTCCGATATGATGGAATGCCGTCATCCTTATTTAGTCTTACAGTATGTATGAATTGGCATGTCGCCTTCACACCCGCGAGAAACGCTGTCGAGAATCCTCTGGCCCTTCCTCGGGCTCCTCAGCCTCGAGTTCGTCCTGGGAATGACCCTGAACCTGTTCGGCCCGTTGCCGTCGGGGACTGGGCTCCAGCTCCTCGTGGCAGCTCCGGTGCTGGCCGCCCATGTGCTCATCGGCGTCCTGATCCTCGGGATAGCGAGCCGGGCGCTGTGGCTCGCCTATCGTACGCAGGATCCGCGGCTCGAGGCGGCCGGAGCGGCCAGTTGGGTGTTCGGGCTCGTCGCGTTCGTGAGCGGGATGGCCTTCGTTTTCGGGGGTCAGAGCGCCGGGGCCTCGTATGCGATGGCGACTGGGTTTCTGGGGCAACTGATCGCGGTGGCCGTACTGCTTCGGATGACGAGCGAATCGGCGGGCAGGGTCCTGTCCCTGAGCTCGGAGGCAACTCCATGATCCCGTCGGTCGAAACGTCGACGTCGTCTCGATCTGGCGAGGGATGCGGGGTGTCGGGCCGCGGTTGGTTCCTGGTCCCCATCCTACTGGCTGCCTTGGTCCTGGCAGGTCTCGCCTATGCCGTTCTCGAGGGAACCGGCGTCCTCCCCGGATTCACCCCCTCGGGGCCTTTTCCCCCCTTCTGGTGGGTGTTTCCCCTGGGGTTCTTCGCATTCTGGGTGTTCGTCTGGCTCGTGGTCCGGCCTTGGGCGTGGGGAGGGTACTGGTACCGCGGCGGAGGCTGGGCGCACCGCGCGGGTGCGGAGGAGATTCTGAGGGAGCGTTTCGCGCGCGGCGAGCTCTCCAAGGACCAGCTGCGTCGGATGATCGGCGACCTCGAAGAGGTCGCCCCCTATCGGCGCCCGTGAGGCCGTATCGGCAGTCGGGCTTCCAGAGGGCGGGGGATCAGCTGCTCGGTGGGTCAGCTGCGGGCAGCTTCGCGGCGACCAGTGGGCCCGATTCCGGGCGCAGCTGATCCAAGTCGCTGGTGAGAACGTCCCCAGAATCTCGCGGGTCCGGGATCGTGCCCTTCTGGGAAGGTCCGTGGGGCCAGGGGATCCGGAGAGCGGCCCGACGCAGGCGACGGATTATAAGTCCGAAGAAGAGTGGCGGGGCATGGCACCCGACCCCGTTCCCGGTGCTCCGCCCATCCCCCCTCCACCGCCCCCGCCCCCCTATGCGTACCAACCAGGAACTCCCAGTCCGGCGTATGGAGGAGGCTGGCCGCAGCCGCTCGTGACGGCGGACCAGGTGGCCGCCTCGGCGGTGCGCTCGGTGAGGGCCGGAGTATCCCTGTACCGTTGGGCTCTTCTCGCCGGCCTTGCGGTTCAACTAACCGGGGTGGTGCTAATCTTCGTCAATCCTGACTACCTTCGGCTCTCCAGCGCGTCGTCAGCGGGCGGATTGTCATTCGCCGGGGGGGGCGGGGGGACGAACGGCGCTACGCTCGCCCTCACCGCGGTGGACGGTCTGCTCGGTCTGGCCTCCTTGATCCTGTCCATCGTGGCCTTCGTCCGATGGAGGTCCGGCGTTCTGGAACTCCGACGAACCGTTCCCCCATCCGCCCCATTCCAGCCAGGCGGCGCGGCGGGACCCGCGGCCCTTGCGGACAGCCACTACCGGGCGGCCCTTTGGACCATGCTCGTGTGGCTGCTGGCGGTGATTGCCGGCGCGGTGGTCATCGGCGTGGCCCTGGTGGGGAACCTCCATCTTATGCCTAACGCCAATGGAACGGTCCCCCCTCCCACGACGTCCCAGGTGAACAATGCGGTCTCCTCGATTCTCCCCTACGCCGTGGGTCTCGGGGTCGTGCTCCTGGTTCTCCAGCTGGTCCTCGCCCACTTCGTCACGGGAAGTCTCAGTGGGATCGTTCAAGCCGGCGGTCGTCGGGCGAGCCTCCCCGAGCTCGGAACCACCCGGGCGCTGGTCTTCCTGGGGGTCCTGTTCGGCGCGGCGGGCTTTCTCAACCTGATCGTGGTAGGCCCGGGCGCCATCGCCCTCGTGGGGACCGTGTTGCTCCTGCTGGCCTGCCAACGGTACCTGACGGCACTCGAACCCTCGCCCTAGTCGGAGTATCGGGAGACTCCGCCCCCTAGACCCGGAAGCTCGACCTCGCCCCCGGAGGACGATCGACCCCCGCCCGCGGCGGCCTCAGGCGGCCCCCGTGACGGTCCGGGAACGAATCTAGCTCGCTCTCGACCGCCAGTCGTTCAAGATGTCTCTGAGGGTGTCCTCAAAGGAGATGCTCGGGGCCCACCCGAGCTTTCGGAGTTTCTCGATGTCCCCGAGGTGCACCGGCTCGTCGACCTTCCGCTTCCGGCTGACCTCCTCGACAACCGTGAAGGGCTGCTGGCTAAAGGACCGTAGCGTCTCGAGGATCCTCCGAACGTCCCGGGCCTCCCCGCAACCGATATTGTAGGCCTCGCCGGGCTCGCCGCGTTCGACCACGGTGACCATCGCACGGACCGCATCGCGGACGTCCTGGATGTCGCGTTTCTTGTCGAGGTCCCCGACCCTAAGTTGGCCGTTCGCTCCTCCGCGCTCGAGCGTTGCGATCTGGCTCGCGAAGTCGTTGCAGACGTCGCCGCGCTTACCGAGGCCCGTCGTTCCGAAGATCCGGTAGCGGAACACCGGTATCTCGGAGCTGCGGAAGTACTGATAGCAGAGAAGGTCCGCGGCGGCCTTGCTCGAAGCGTAGGGCGAGGTCGGGAGAAGAGGGGAATCCTCGGGCGTCGGGATACGGCTGGGCTCGCCATACTCCGTCCCGCTTCCGGCAAAGGCAACGGCACATCGGGGGTTGGTGCGGCGGATCGCCTCGAGGAGGTGCAGCGTGCCCCGCAGATTCACATCGAACGTGCCGGCCGGGTCCTCCCAGGAGGGGATCACGTACGCTTGCCCCGCGAAATGGTAGACCACGTCGGGCTTGCGTTCCCGAATCATCGCGAGGACCGCGGGGCCGTCCTTTACGTCGAGGAAGACGACCTCGTCTTGAGATTGGGTCGGAGGCAACCGACGAGGAGGTTCATGGAAGAAGGTCGACGTCACTTCGTGGCCCTGCGCCCGGAGGAAATTCGTCATGTAACGGCCGAGAAAGCCGGTTCCTCCCGTGACCAAGACCCGCGACATACCGAGGGCGAGAGGGAATCAACCGTGTCCTTCAGCCTTGTGGGTCCGGTCCGAGGGGGATCTCAACGGGGGCCCCGTTCTTCCGGGGGTGGCGGGACCCCGCCGGGCGAGCCCGGCAGGAGAGGTTCCGAGGTCGCCCCGGGCGGCATCGGGGGCGCCGTCGGGGGCAGGCCGTCCACCTGCCGGCGGCTCCGACCGAGATACGTGGCGAGGACGTCTTGTTCCTGCTTCCGAGAGATCCAGCCGGCCCGCTTCAGTTCCTGGAGCCCCACTTCGAGCCGTTGCAGGACGTCAGGATCGGCGAGGACGTCCGAGGCGCGGGTGAGCTCCTGACAGGCGGCCGAAAGCCAGGGGTCGGTGGCGAGCGACTCCTCCATCGTGGTCCGCAACACGCGGTCAAACTGGGCGGTTCGCGGTTCAAGGGGGAGCACGACGCCGCCGAAGAGCTGCTTCAGCTTGCCTCCGAGCCCGGTATGCGCCCGGACCTGCATCGGAGGAAAGACGAGCTGGCGCAGGCCGCGGGGGCTCCGGAGACTGGCGGTCCACAGCGGGAACCACACCACGCGAACGTCGGCGAGGGAGGGCAGCGGCAGGAAGTAGCCTTCGAGGAGATTCTTCTGGGCCGTTCGTGCGGCGATCTGCCCTGCGATGGCCTGCTGGACGTCTTCGGCGGCGGCGAGGAACTCATCCCGAAACAGCTCCCCTTCGGCCAGGCGCTGCGCGTAGTGAGCCTCGAGCTGTCCCACAGCCCCCATGATCCGCTCCATGTCGGCTCGTTCCTGGGAATGGATCCGTTCCATCGCTCGGCGCGCATCTTCGATCCGCCGCTTCGCCTGGCGGACCTGCCCTTCTGCGTGCTTCCCGCGCGCGACGTGGGCGTCTGCATCCGTACTCCGATGGGACGCCCGGCGGCTGAGCGTCTCGGAGGTGGTTACCGCGGCCTCCCCGTGGGCAATGATGGCCAGGGACTGCCGGATGGCCGTGGCGTGTTCTTTGAGCGCCACCCGGTGCGTCGCATGGAGCTCGGCGAGGGCCTTGTCGGCCCGGTCGGTAGCCTCCGCGACCCGCGTTCGAGACTCGGTCTGCAGGCTCAGGTAGGCGCCGTCCAGTTCCGCCTGAGTCGAGGCCGCGACCGCGCGGACGCTTTCGCGAAGAGCGTGAAGGGTCTTCATGTCGCCTTCAAATCGTCCGAGCCACTGCTGCATGCTCCGGACGACGTCGTGGTACCACCCGACATCATGGCGGGCGGGCAGGAACCCGGAGTGCGGGGACTGGGGGTCGCTCCGGAACTCACTCTGGGCGAGGACGTCGAAGAGGAGAGGCGGGTCGACCGGCAGGAAACCTTCGACGGTGAGCACCTCCGCTCCCGGGTCGTGCCCGAAGTACGGCTGGAGCGACCGAAGTCGTTGTAGCTGCTCGGGCGGGGTCACCTTCTGTGTCAGAAGCGACTGGACCGATTCCAGTGGGGGTAGGAGCGTGTACCGGAAGGTCCGCTTCCAGACCCCGGTACCATCGAAGATCGCGACCTCGGGAGGGCTTCGGCCGGGGAGGACGAGCAGGGGCCAGAACAAGCTCGCGACCGCAACGATCTCCTCATCCGAGCCCCCGGTCAATCGATTGAGGAGCCGGCGCCGGTCCGTCTCGACCGCCATCAAGATCGTGGCCAGGACGATGGGTTCCGGCAACTCTCGGATGGCCCCGGACTCATCCCGGATCATGGCGAATCCCAGGGTCACCTCGTCCGGCTGCCAGGCCGGCGGGGGCTGCATCACGGAGCCCCGCCGGGGCTCTGCGGCCGGGAGGCGCTTTGCCAGTTCGTCAAACGTGGCCGTGCTCGGAGGGGCGAGGGTCGGCGGAGGCAGCGCTACGCTGCCCGCAGCGCTCCCGGTTGACCCTGGGGTGTAGCCGCCGGGTCCCGACTGGGTCTCCGGGTTCGAGGGGGCGGAACCTCCCGTGTTCAACGCGGGAGTGGCGGATTCAGTCGCCGCGGTTTCGGCGGGCAAGGGAGCCTCCTCCGGATCGTTCGCCTTACCCTTGGACCGCTTCGGCACAGAACCTCGGTACTCCCATGGAAACGCCCCCGAGCCGCTGGCGTTCCATGCTCACCTGTAGAAGGGCAGGGTTGCCCCTTAAACCCGCCGTCCCATCCGTCAGCTCGCTCCTATAGGGGATTGGAGAGATTTCGTTTCTTCGGGGGTTCGGTAGGCGGGTCGTTCCAGGTCCGTCCCAGGAAACGAAGCTTTCGGCCGCGAAGGACGTCCAGGGCCTTGCGGATGTTCTCCGCCCGTGCTTCGTCTCCCTTCAGTCCCGCCAGGTACCGCACAATCTCCTTCTGACGGCTCGGAGGGAGGTTCTGCCAGTTGTCCATCGCCTGACTATCCTCACGCAAGCCGCGTGCGAGGGCCCTTGGAAGGGGGTGAATCGGACCGCCGCGGTACGTGGGATCGAACTCGACTTCGACTTGAACCAGATCCCCGACCTTCGTGTCGGAGGCTCTTCGCACGAGTTCGTTCAAATAGAGGTAGAACGAGCCGCCGCCAGCGGGCATCAGATTGACCCGGGCGGGTGGGTTCGGTGCACCGTCGATCCGGAACAGCACCGGCATCGGCCGTTTCCAAAGTGCGTGGAGCCGACGTGCACGTGCCATGGTGACGAGCACGTAGGGATTGACGCCGCGGATCTCGATTCGTGCCCTGAAACACTCTGCCATTCGTCAACGAGGACCAGTTCGGCGGCACCTGCTGAACCAGCATTCCCTCCTTCAAAGCCTAATGCCTCCGAGGCGAACGAAATCATGTAAGGCGTTCGCTTGGGCAGCTCTCACCCCTGTCCAAGGTCGCTTCAGCCGATGGATCTCTTGGGGCCTTCACCTTTGGCGGACGACCATGACCCCTGAGGCGGCCCCCCGGTCGCGTTAGCTACCGCGACAACAAGCAACTCGTCGTCTGCTGAAACTCGGCTGTTCGTGGCTGAATTGAGTTCGGGTGAGAACAGGATGGCGAACGTCTGATTCGATTCGCAGAGCCCGATCCACTCCAAGTTCGGAGTAGCGTTGCGTCTTTGGTTCGAGCCACCTGGTAGGAGAAGGTTCCCGGAACCTGATACGATCGTCAACATGCTCGTCTGGGAGTAACGGGACGAGCCGTCGAACGTCACTGACCGGTCAGACCCGACGGGGAGAACCGTTCCCAAAGGGTGACGAAGGCGGCATCTAACTGAGAAGCAGGGCGTCCGAAGAGGTCTCCCATGCTACCTCGGTGGCTCGGTCCAGGAGTCCAGGGGGGTCCTCCCTCGAACATATCGGGTCGAGCCCGCGGTTCGCGAGGGGCCGTCGGAGTTCGCGCAACGCCTCGCGCTCGCTTCGGCGCACGAGGACCAGGACCTCAAACTCGACCCCCCGTGCGAGGAGCTCGTGGTAGACCCACATCATGTTCGAGGTCTTGTCGGGGGGTAGAGCACCCGCTCCCGGACAATGCTCCGGAGCACCCGAACTTCTTCCGTAGGAGCAAAGACTACGGGAAGGGAGTCCGGCCGCAGAAGGGTGGCGAGCGCCTGAGAGTCGACCTTGTCCTCTTCCGGCTGGTCTTCGTAATCAGTCGCGTCTTGAACGCGGCGGGGAGCTCACTCTCGGCTCCGGTCGAATGCGTGGCATCGAAATTGCGTTGCGACATCGTGCACGCCTCTAGAGCGTCCTACTGGTGCCCGGATAGCGGGTCAACCAGCTCGCGGTGGGTTGATCCATACCGGGCCTGCCGGACAACCTGCCTGCCGGGACCGAGGCCGGTGGCGACGACGTTCTTTCGGTGGACGTCGAGCCCAACGTAGGTCACTTCGGCCAGTGTAGCTCCCGAGGGTTGCATCCTGAAGGACATGCGTCCTCCGCCAACGGCCTTCCTCCACGTCACGGGCGGAGCCCATCATGTCAAGATTGCTCCACGGGTGGCCATGTGGTGAGCCCGCCCTGCCAGCTTTTGGCTGAAGGTGCCTCGTTCAGTTCGTATCCCAGGCTGTCGGACTTCCTACGAGCGCGGATGTAGCGGGAATAGATGTGCCCCGCGCCTCGTACACAGCCCTCGACTCAAGCACCCCGAACAGTCACACTGCGGGTTCGAGCTCGCGTATCGGGCGCGAGTCGCGAACCCCGGCTTCCGTGGCCTGCCCCCACTGGCACCGCCACGGCAGTCGCTGCTACCCGAACCACGGGGATGTCGATTTCGAGCGCCGCCAATTCGTCGCGCGCGTGCGGGCCGGCCGCAGTCTCCTTGATGTGGATGGGTCGGTGGCGTCGGCTGCCGAAGACGCAGCAAGAGCCCGCCGGGCCATACAGGGGGCATTACCGGCGAAGGATTCGACAGGCGGAGGCGGAGAATCTACTCGACGACCGGCGGACGTCGCCGGCGGTACAACACGAGGGGCATGAGGACCGCGATGGCCGCGACCGCTCCGATGACTCCGAACCAGAAGTAAAGCGGAAGCCCCGCGACGCTGCCACCGAGACTACTACCCGAACCGGCGACCGGCTGGAACGTGACGTTGACCACAGAGGCCACCCCGTCGACGAGGATCGAGGACGAATGCGGCGTGGCGGTCTCCCCCGACGGCGGGGATACCGAGAACGAGTACGTCCCGTTCGCCAGTTCCAGTTCGACGGTTCCGGTCGCGGACGGCTGGGCCGAGCCGTTGATCTTCAGGACCCAGGAATCACCGGCAGGCAGGCCGACGGGAACAAATCGAACCGAGCTCTCGAAGGGATAGAAGACCACACTGGCAGTGGCGCCGCTCGCCGACACCCTTAGCGTGCCGGTCCAATTGCCCGCAACGTACCCGGAGATCGGCTGGACGAGGAACGGGTAGCTCCCCGGTAGAAGATGACCGGTCAAGTCGGCCGTCGCCCCGTGGAGGAACGCCCCGGGCACGACGACGCCCCAGCTCGTGCCTTGCGGCAGTCCTGCTTCGGAAAACTTGACAGTAACCGTGGACAGTACGCTCCCCGAGACCTCGACCCGAGCGCTTCCGACGCCGACATCGCCCGCGGAGTCGTTCACGACGGCTGAGACGAAGAAAAGCCCACCGTCGGCGGGAGTACACGAGAAGTGCGAGGTGTCTTGCGGGGTGCAGCCCACCGGCAGGGCGGCATATGCGTACGTTGCGTTCGTGACGCCCGCGGGCAGCGAAACTGACAGTTGGATCGACCCCCCCACCGAGACCGCCGAGGGGGTCACGGTAAGGGAGACCCCCGGCAGCGTGGTCGTCAACGTTGAGACCGTCCCCTGCCCCTCGTTCGCAACGAACATCCGCCCGTTCTGAGCGTCGTAGGAGAGGGCGGCGGGTGAGTGGCCGACCGGGATCGTCTCATTGTAGGTGTCCGTGGCGGCATCGAGGAGTAAGGCGCTGCCGGAGCCCAACGCCACAATCTGACCGGCCGCAGGGTCCCACGCGATAGAGGACTGCGTGTTGAACATGGTAACGTTGGCCACGAGCTTGCCACTGGACGCGTTGAGCACCTCGAGGATGCCGCTGTTCCCGTCCCCCACGTATACCTGCCCGTTCTCCGGGTCGTATACGGCCGAGTCAGGGTAGTAGCCACTCGGCCCAGTCGAGTCACTCCCCACTACCGCGAGGGTTGAGGTGTTCACGACCTCCAGCAGACTGGAGCTCGACTCTACCGCAAAGAGCCGGTGGATTGGCGCGGCGATGGCCAGCGCCGACGCGCCCGACTGGACTGCTACGCTCCCGATCTGGTTGAGGTCCTGGCCGTTCAGCACCGCGATCGTGCTCGCGCCGAACGAGAGTGCATAGAGGTCTCCCGAAGCAGGGTCGTATACCGTAGACGCGATCTGGCCCCCCGCGAAAGCCACCGAGGTTACCACGGCGTTCGTGGCCCAGTCCAACTCGACCTCGGCGGACCCGTTGTAGATGACGACGTCCCCGGTCATCCCATCATAGACTGCGTAGGACGCGCCCGCGTACTGCGTCAGGTCCCGCAAGACGGCGCCCGTAGAAGCGTTCACGAGATAGATCCCGTCCGCCGATGGGACGTAGAGTTCCCCGTTCATTGGGTCGTACGCGATAGAGTTGGGCGTTGGATTGCTGACCTCGAGCTGGGCGCTCACCGTGCCGTTGAGAATGACCATCTCCGAAACCCGCCCGGCTACGCTGGAGACCGCAAGGTCGTCGGCCGGGATCTCAACGCTCAAGGCCACGGCTCCGCCCGGCGCCGAGAGGTTCTCGACGAGAGTTCGCGTGGCCCCGTTGACCACTGAGATAGTCGCGGAGCCCGAGGCGGTGGCAGCGAACACCCGGCCGGTGAGGGGATCGAACGCCACCGAGGTCGCAGGCCCGACCTCCGGAACGGTACCGAGTAAGCTCCCCGTCGACACATTGATCACGGACAGGCCCTGCGAGCCGCCGTCCGCCACGAAGACCGAGCCGGTAAGGCTGTCGTAGGCCATCGCCCCCGGACCATACGGGTCGGAGATCTTGCCCAGCAAGGAGATGCCCGAGTTGGTGTAGTTGGAGTAGTGGGCGGCGTCCGAGACGTTGGTCACGTCGAACACAGAGACGACGTCGCCGCTCGAGGAGGAGACGTACAGCCGATTAGCGCTGGGCACGACGAGCAGGTCAGACGGGGTTGGCGACAGACTCAGTGGGCTTCCGTACCCCTTCCAGCTGGAAGAGTTCGACGCCAGGAGCGACCACGCCCCATTGCAGCCGCAGAGGTCGTAGAGTACGTCGTGGACGGGGTCGTTGGTGACGGCGGTGACCTCGCTGGAACCGAATCCTCCTTGCCGGACGGTCGCCCCGGTGGAATCGTTGAGCCCGACAAGATACCCTGCCTGGTTGTAGGCATCCCACGTAGCCACGTCGACCTGGTGGTGGACCGGGTCGTACGTGACCGAGGTGGGGGTGGCCGTCAGGTGGCTCCAGTTGGTCACGGTCCAGGCGCTTGCATTTATCGAGAACGCGATGTTCTGCGCCGATATCTCAAAGAGTGTGCCAGTTGCTGGGACGTACACCGAGCCGAGGAGGGGCGCCCCGAACGGGGCCAAGTAGTTGCCTTGGAACACCGATCCGTTGGAAAGGACCGATGTCTCTGCGACGCCGAAGGGGTTCGCTGTCGCGCTCCGAGGGGCGGGAGCGGGGGCCACCACAGGCGGGACGGTCCGTGAGCGGGATTGAGGCCCGACGCCACGGCTTGGCGTGTCGTGTGGCAAGCTCAACCCCGTTAGGGGTCCAGCCAACGGGACGATCACGACGAGCAAGGCGAGGACCGCCACGCCGAGAGCCGCGGCCGAGGGTTTCCGACCGTACGGTAGAGAACTGCCTGAAACCATGAGCGCGCCGATGAGCTAGCCACGCACTAGGGGAGACAAGATAAGCATTCGGACCGGACACCCTCGCACGCTTCCGCCACGTAGCGCGAACCACGAATCCCACCGCAGGCCCGGGCGCTAAGTGAAGAACGCCGGGAAGACATGAAAGCCGAGAGTGCCGGATGTGGTTTCTACACGGGTCGATCCCTCGGAACACATGGGCCGAAAATCCCCGGCTGGAAGTCTACCACGAAAAACGCAACGGGCGTTCTTGCCCCTTCAGTCCCCGTTTCACAGGGTTCGATAGGATGCGAGAACGAGTGTAGACCCCCCGAGGGGTCGCTTCGGTGAGTGTAAGGACGAACACGCCCACCCCATTGGACGCGACTCGGGAAGGAACAAGCGGAAGCAATCCCTAATTCTATGGCGCGCCACGGCATCCCCGTGGTGGCTAAGGACCCGACGACCTCGATCCAGTTGCATGAGAGCACTCGGAAGTTCCTGGGGGCGCTGAAGGCGGCCGGACAGACCTACGAGGATCTGATCCTTGAGATGGCGGAAGAGCATTACCCGGCCAACCTGATCGAGCAACTCAAGCGTCGATTCGCTGTCCTGCGGGGGCCCGCCGTGGAAGAGGTCTTCCAGCGGGCCGGGCTTTGACATACGAGGTCCGCTTCCTGGAGCCGGCATCAGCAGAGTTTCTACGCCTGCCGAGACGCCTTCAGAATCAGTTCAAGGAGCTGATCCCCTACCTCGAGGCGAACCCCTATCGCTCCTACCCGTTTCTACTGGTGAAGGACGTCGGGAAGGTTGCGGGAATCTGGCGATTCCCATGGGGTCCCTATCGAGTCTGCTTCAAGATGGACGAGTCCACAATCTGGATAGGAAGATCTGGCTGAGGCCGTCGGCCTCCGACAAGTCCCACCTCCGAGACCTCCGACGAGCGTTTCACCGGGGCGAGTCCGGTACCTAGTCTCGCGGCGAGAATCGAGTCCCGGGCAGTTGCGGGGCCCGGTTTCCTCACGAGGGGAGGCTGCCGAGGACTGGGTGCAATGACAACTCGGCCCATATCGAATCGTTCGACCCCACACCCCTTCTCTTCACAGTAATCCCGGGGCGCGACCAAAAGGAGCAACTCTCCGGGCAATAAGAGGTGAGCTTACGAGCTAGACGACAACAGACTGAGGCGAGATCTAAATACGCGAGCCGGCGACGGCGTTCTCCGTGCAATCTGGCTCGTGGCTCTGACGGCGGAGGCGAGAATGGCCACCCTTGACCGACTCGTCCGACCGGCAGCTTAAATGACCCGTCCTTCTGCACAGACCACCGTCGAGGCAGGGCGGTGCCCTCACCAATGACATCCCCTCTGAACTCAAGGTGGACGAAACACCCCTTCTTCAGACCGGTAACCTTCGTCGCTGACATAGGCTTGAGGGGAGGTTCCTGCTCGAATCGCTCCGGTCCCATAGATGAATGGGGAGATCGGATTCGTGCCTTCAGGTGCCCGAAGAATGTTGAGGGCTTTATCGGGTGAAGTCGTCGTTGGGGCTCCTTACTCACGTCCGCTGGGCTCTGAAGTGTCCCCAGTACTATCTGCTCCGACTTGTATCGGCGCCAGGGTCGCCCAGGGAAATTCGGTTCCATCTCGAACGGTCGATCTCCGGCCTGTCCCAGATCCTGGAAGTGCCGCGTTCTGCGATCGAAAGTTGGTTTGAGGACGTAGCGAGAAACGCCAACCTTCGGAGGGTGGAGAAGCAGGTCCACCTTCTGCCTTATTCCGGAGTCTTTCGCGGGGGTCCTGAGTTGTACGTCATTTTGCGGGCAACGGTGCCCAAGGTCGTGGTTGAGACCGGTGTTGGGCTCGGTTATTCATCAGCGTACATACTCGAGGCACTAAATGAGAACGATACCGGCAGGTTGATATCGATCGATCTGCCGAATGCCGACGCAGGCTGGAAGCTCCCTGACGGAAGTGGCCCTGGTTCTCTTGTTCCGGCTGATAGGCGGAAACGTTGGGAGCTCCGATTCGGCAGCACTAGGCAGCTCCTGCCATCGGTCCTCAAAGAGCTTGGTAATGTGGACCTCTTCTTTCACGACAGCGAACACACGTACGACACGATGATGTTCGAGTATCGGCATGCCCTGGAAGCGCTTTCACCAGCGGGCATGATAGTCTCGGACGACGCGATGTGGAATACGGCGATGATTGACTTTGCTCGGGCTGCTCACTTGAAGATCGAATTCGTGTACCACCGGGGTGGTAGCGCCCCATTCACGCTGACGAGGTTAGGGCCACGGCGGCGACGAAGCTCTTCTTGACCGCGACCCGCGATGAGGACTCGAGTTGAAGATCGCCTTCATAGTTGACAAGATCGCTCCTGAGTACACCGGGGGCTACGAGGAGCGTGTTTGGTCGTTTGCCCTAGGCTTGGCTCGTTCTCACGAAGTTCGGGTGTACACCGCCTTAACAACCCCGGGTAGCACAGGGCAGCAAAACCCTCGAAAGATGCGCTGCGGTCCGTACCTCGCCCGTCGCAGGGTGACAAGCCGTAGCGTCTCCCACTCCGTATTGTACTCTCTCGGGCTCTTGTCAAACCCATTCGGCAAGTGGTCGCCAGACGCTGTTGTGGTAGAGGCGATCCCGTACTTGCACCTGTATTCGATGCGGAGGTGGATCGACTCCCTCTCATGCGCGAAGTTGCTGGATGTCGTCGAAGCGTGGGCAAGATACCTGCCCGGGCGTGGTTTGTTGGCCGGTCCGTCGTTGGGGCTGATTCGCTCATTGCTAGCTCTCGGATTGGCATGGTCTGATATGGCGATCGTTGCAGCGTCTCCGACGGCCATCAGCCTGTCGAAACACTACGGGTTTGATCGAACTCGGGTGATCCCCACTGGGGTAGAACTTCCAAAATCCGAGTCGAGACACGAGGGAGTGGCCGCCGAAGACCTCTATGACTTTGCGACCCTAGGGAGGTTGGTTCCGGACAAGCGTCAATCAGACTTTATCGAAGCGCTTGGCATCCTACGCGCCACCGGATGGAATGGCCGTGCGGTGGTAATTGGAGATGGACCCTCTTTGTCGAGATTGCAAGTGCTCGCCAGGGAAGCCGATCTCGACTCGCGAATCGACTTTCCGGGCCGAGTCTCTCACAAGGAGAAGTTCGAACTGTTGAATAATTCCCGAATCTTCGTCCTATGTTCTGAACGGGAGGGGCAGTCGATCTCGACTCTGGAGGCACTCGCTTGCGGCTTGCCTGCAATCGTCGCGCAACCAGCCTACGAGGAGGTTTTTGGAGTTTCAGACCTGGTCACGGACAGGGTGAACGGCCTTTGTTACCCTGCAGGCGAAACTCGGGCACTGGCGAGGTGCATGAGGCTGCTTCTTGACGACCCCGAATCGAGGCGAAGGTATTCTGAGGCCGCAACACTCGCCGCTGGCCGCTACAATTGGGATACTGTAATCGGAGATCTGGAGGCCACGATAATGGCCACTGTTTCCGCGCGATGAACGATTCGGGCCTCAGCGTCATCATTCCAACCCTCGGGAAGCGTCCAAGTCTCAGGACACTGCTGGAATCATTGGCGTACCAAACTCCGCGACCCGACGAGATCGTGATTGTGGACGGGGGGAATGACCCAGAGGTCGCTCAGCTTGCCCGTCGATTCGATTGTATCTACCTGCATGACGTCGGCAAAGGCGACCGTCGTAGTCACGCCCGGAACGCAGGGGTGACCGCGAGTAGCGGGCAGTTCCTACTATTCCTGGACGATGATATGGAGACTACGTCCGACTTAATCCGGGAATGCCGAGATATCTTCTCGCAAGGTGGACAGGCTATCACAATCCCGGAAGTGACGCTCGGCCACGGGTTGACCGGACGTGTTCGTGCTTGGGAACGCGCCCAAGTCCTTAGAAGACGGTATCTTTGCTTCCCCCGGGGGATCGTTCGACGTCTATTCATCTCTTGCGGTGGCTTCGACGAGACCCTTCCCGGATTCGAGGATTTGGACATAACAGCCACCCTTATGGAGCATAACGTGGAGGTTCTCAACCTGAAGGCGGTCATTCTGCATCATGAGGAATCCAACACCCTTTCTGCTCTCCTGAGAAGGCGCCTGTATTATCTCAGGGGCGCAAAGACTTACAGAGCGAAGCATCCTACCCTCGCCTTGGAAGTCTTCTCCCCCGTGGCGAGATTGAAGCTGTACCTAGAAGGAATCCACTCGGTTGCTGACATTCCGCTGTTCGTGAGCTCCGTACTCCTGAGGGCTTTCGAATATTTTGGAACAAGGTAGGAATTGCGTCTCAGGTTTCCAATAACCGCACCGCAGAGGTTGGTCATCCTGGGGAGATTTCGGGTTCTTATGCCCGGACCGCCTAGCCCTGTCTTTGCTGATCGCTCCGGACTCAAGACCGAATCACTGCCAGCCTGGTCCATGTTAGAAGCTGAGCCCATTCCCGCTACTTTTGGCAGGGAGGGCTTCCGTAGAATCAACGACTCTCGCTCGATCTGGAACGGTAGCCTTGACTGCCCAACAACCAATCGGCGCGTAGCTGCCGCCCTCTCGGTCATTCCAAGGAGATTCATCGGGCGGTGTCCTAGCCAACGCCGAGTACGGCCGAAATGACGACAGCTCAGTTGGTCGTGGTGATAACTGCCTTCAATCGCCGGGAGTACCTGAGGCGCGCCCTGCGTACTGTCGCTGCTCAAGGGCTGCCCAGGGATCAGTTTGATGTAATTGTGTCGAAGAATTTCAGGGATAACCGCCTCGACGATGAGGCGCGTAGGTTTGGCTTCAGCCTGCACGAGTGCGGTCCTGGGACCGCAGGTTCCCAAGTGGTGCAGGCGCTCAGCTCCAGCACCGCTCGCCTTGTTGCGTTTCTTGACGATGATGATCTGTGGGCCGCAACCCGACTTCAGCACATCGTTGAGAAATTTGACGCGCACCCTCATCTACAGTACTACGCCAACACCTATCATCCAATCGGGGAGGACGGGAAGGTTGACTACGGAAGGCGCCGGGATAGTCCCGCGTACTTCCGCGCCCTCGCTGACGGGAGAATTCGCGTGATTGATCCCGATTCACAAGACCTAGAGTCCATCGACAACCTCTTCAGGACGTACCCCGGAAACAATTCATCAATAGTTGTGACACGGGCGCTTCTTGATTCCTTCACAGGGCCCTTGAAGGATATTCGAACGAGTATCGATCACTTTCTCATAGTAGCCGCGCTGCTGAAGCATGATCCCATCATGATTGAACACCTTCCGCTAACCCTCTGGCAGCGGCACCCATCCAACAAGTCCCGAATAGATGCCAGCTCGTATTCTCGGTTTCAGTCGAATCTCGAGGAGGTTGCCACTCGAATCGGAGCTGACAATCGGGTGTTGTTGGAAATGGCCCGTGTCGAAACCCGGCCTGCGTTGTTCCAGTTCTTGAAGGATAAAGTCGAATTACTTGACGAATTGAAAGTCGTACTTGGTGGTCTCCGGTCTCGAGGGGGCGCATTTAAGATTGGACTCCAGACGATCCGAGAAACTGCGACCACTGGGGGCAGGGACTACTGGTCGACGGCGCTCTATCGAGCCCGTTTGGCAGGCGCGCTATCACGTCACGTCGCCCGCGTCGCCCTTTTTCTCTACCTTCAAAAGGAATTGGCAGAGTAACTAGCGTATCGGGACCCGACTTGTAACAGGTTTCGAGTGATTTCTGGAAGGGGCCCGATGAGGTAGGCTCTGGAGAGCTGGTCATGGCCCTTGCTCGACAATGCTTTACACCGCACGTCGGAGGTTGTCAATCGCTTCACCAAGCCTTGAGGCGTTCCGTTGGATATCGAACACCCTGCCTGCATAGACGCTGTTTCTGCGGCCCAGCTCGTTGAGCGAATTGATGTCTCCTAAAAGTTCTCTAATGGCGAGCGCGAGCCCGTCTGGGGAGCGTTGCGAAACTATTCGATTACCTTGAGGGACAAGCTCGGGAAGGGCGCCACTGTCGGTTCCCAGTACCGGGAGTCCGGCGACCATGGCTTCGATAACCGAGAGTGCTCCCTGCTCTTCCCAACGATCGAAGCCGAAAAGGTGGACGTCCTCGGAGGGGTAAACAAACAGTGTTGCGCCACCCATGAGTTCCACCTTTCTTGATTCGCTTACGGGTCCTTCCATGCGCAACCAACAGCGAGATTCCGCCTGTTCCTCGAGCCAGCCTTTCAGAGGGCCGGAACCGGCTATGACGAGCCGGTCTTCCATGTGATCCCGACTCCAGATGCGGTCCAGCCCTGAAATGAGAGTGATTAGACCCTTGTTGCGACGCAGCGCACCTAGATACAGGATAGTTCGGGGGGACGACTTCGTCATGTTTCGAGCCGATTCGAATTCGCTGGAAAACACACCAAGCCGCAGAGGCAAAATTCTGGAAGGCGGGGCTCCGACCCTCAACAAGCAGGTCCGAGTCTTACCCGATGGCGCCAGAAAGAGATCGGCATGCGAGGCAGTCCGATTCGCGAGTAAGCGAGTGACTGGAAAGACCCCCCAGAGGCCCCGGGTCGGCGATGTAGTTTCGTATGAAGCTACCACGTGGGCGTAGCCGAATCTCTTCCTCAATCTCGCGACTTGATCGGTTGTAACAGAGTAGACCTCGAAAGTCACAACAACCGCCGGCTGGATTCTGGACAAGAGATCGCAGATTTTGTGAACTCTACTTAGCGCACCTGCACTGTTCCCAAGGGCGCGCGGCGGTCCATGGAATCGGATGGCGACAGCCTCAGACGGCTCCCGAAACCTACTGAGGATCTCGGGGCTATCGGTAGCATACACGGCTTCGTGCGATGGGACTAATCGAAAGACCTCCCGATCTACGTAGTAGTTGCTCGCCTGGGGGAGTATCACTAGGATCCTCGGGGTCCTCGAGGGCGGTAGCCCCTCCAACTCCAACGGCCCCGGCATCCGGTTAGGCCTTCTTCCTCTCGAGGATCAAAAGCCTGAGGGCCTCGCACCGGTTATCTCGTCTCAGGTGAATAGCGGTCGATCCCAGTCTATCGCGACGCGGTGCGTTTCTTGGTGCAGATACGTCGTCGTTCATCGGCGGGACCCGGTCTCGACGGATCGCAACCTGCCATCGGCGACTCGAGGTTCCATCTGTAACATCATCGATCCAGACCCGGGGGGATCGGCCCTGTCCGCCGTCGGTACAGTCCAATCACGCTGACCGCGACTAGACTTGCCGCGTACCCGCCCAGGGCGGCGGATACTCCGTATATGTAGGTAGACTGGCCCACAAAACTGATTGTAGCTTCTACGGATCTTGCTCCTGGCGCGAGTTTTACGATGAACCCATTCGCGTAGCCGTCCACTAGAACATGGGTCCAGCCTAGAATGCTCTGGCCCGCAGTTATTTGCCACCCCGGGTCGTAGTTTTGAAGCAGTTCAACGACCACGCAGTCGGAGTTCGTGGACAGATTGCTGATTGTTAACCGGTAAGTCGTCGGGTTCCCGGATGAGTAGGCGAGGGGCGCGATTTCGGGGGTTGCGCAAGTGTTGTTAGCAATGATAGCACCTCCTAAGGGGGTCTCGCCGGCAACATGAGCTGAATCCCACAGAGTACCAATAGTCGCGTTGTTCACACCCAAGAGCGTTACGCCCCGATAGTTCAGATTGCTGAGGCCCAGTCCTGTTGCAATAACCGTCTGATTTCCCGGCCAGTCCGCGAGAGGGATCCCTGGGAGGCCGGTCCCATTCGCGGCCACGGGTACGACCGAGATGAACAGATAGTCGACGGTTTTGTTCGGATCGTTCTTAAGAAGAGTCGGGAGGTCGACGACGAGCGTTGAG
>DASRSW010000030.1:0-57260 GCA_035656275.1 Thermoplasmata archaeon | reverse complement strand
CTCCGAGGGGACCGGGGCCGTGGCCCCCGGCGGAGGTGGATTCACCGGGTCGCCGCCGCGGGTTCGATGAGCTCGATCCACACCTCGTCCGGGTCGAGGATGAACGCGAGCCGTCTCGAGCCTCCCTGCAACGTGTAGGGCTCTTTGGCCACCCGGACGCCCCGGGACCGCGCCCGGGCCAGGAACTCGTCCAGCTGAGCGACCTCGAAGGCAAGATGGTCGAGCTGCTCGCCCGCCTCGATCGACGGTTTGTCCTCCCAGTGGGTCAGTTCGACCCGAGCGCCGCTCTCAGGATCGACCACGAACGCGATCTCCGCCCGGTTCTCGGGTATCCGGCGGCGTCGCTCGAAGGTGAGTCCGAGCACCTCGGTATAGAACGCGATGGACCGGTCAATATCGCGAACGGTGATCGACGTATGGAGGAACCGCATGAGCGCCGATACTGGAACGGGGAAACCGGGGTAAAGGCCTTTGGCCGCGGTTTTACAGCTACGGGTGCCCGTAGCAGACACGCACGGGGGCTGTCCCCGATACCCAGTTGGCTTCGACACGAACGAATCCGACCCGCTCGAACTGGAGATGGTCGCGCGGAAGCGCCGTCCGCAGGGCCGCCTCTCCCAGGCCGAGGTGGTGCTCCCCCTCCAGGCCCACCATGTCGACTTCGGTTGCGCCGACGGCCCCGACCCACTGGAGGCGCGGGATCCGCTTGTTCTCGCGGCCTGTGAAGGCGGCCTCGATCGTCGGGCGGGGCCCCGGCGGCAGCGCCTCGGGGAGCTGCACGTTCACGAGCTCCTTCAGACGCACCTCCGTGCCGAGGCGCGCGACGAGGTCCGCCCGCGCGAGCCACAGATCGGGCCCCGCGGTCGCGCGCCGGGTCCCGAGGTCCGTGCGGTCGGGATGGTTCGCGAGCTCGACCTCCGCTAGGTCGGAGGGGTAGCCCGACACGTGTAGCTGCACCGGTTCCTCGACGAAGGCCCGACGGGCCGTCACGGCGTCGATGAGCTGGCGGTTCTCGGCGTAGAGCGTCTCCGCGGGCACCTCGATGTCCGCGAGTGAGAGGCCGAAGGAGAGGGTAAAGCGGCGGACGGTCTCGGGGAGGATCCCTCGTCGGTCCAGCGAGCGGAGCGACCAGGTCCGGGGGTCGGCCCATCCATCGTAGAGCCCGCTTTTCACCTCGGCGTAGGACTTGCTCTTGGAGATCTTCGCCTCCTTGACCCGAAGGATCCCCCAGTGAACGAACCGAGGGCCCTTGAGTCCCAGGATCCGCCAGATCTCCTCTTCCATCCGGTCCTCGATGACGAGGTCCTTCCCCCGGAGAACGTGGGTGATCCCGAGCTCCACGTCGTCCACCGCCCAGGAGAACTCGAGCATCGGCCATACCCGATAGCGGTGACCGACCCGGGGATGGTCGAGGTCACTGATGCGGAACAGGACTCGGTCGCGGAATGCCGGGTCGGGGTCGTGCAGGTCGGTCTTGAGGCGCAGGACCGCCTCCCCCGGGGCGTAGCCTCCCTGGAGCATGCGGCGCCACTCCGACGCGGCTTCCTCGACGGTCTGGCCCCGCTCCGCGCAGGCTCGGCCTTCGGCGCGGTTCTGCCGCAACGTTAGGGCGGGGCAGCGGCAGACGTAGGCGGCCCCCTGGTCGATGACGCGTCGCGCCCACGGGTAGAAGAGCGGTACGCGGTCGGATTTGTAGACCGTCTCATCGACGCCGACTCCCGCGAGCTCGAGGTCCTCACGGATCCCCTCGATCATCTCCGCGTCGACTCGCTTCTCCTCGGAGCCGATGGTGTCGTCGAACACCAGAAGCAGCCGCCCCCGGTAGAGGGTGCGGTACGCATCGTTGACGAAGATCATCCGACCGTTGCCGATATGGAGGGCGCCGCTCGGGAAAGGCGCCATCCGAAGCACGACCTTGCCGGGGACGGCATCGGGGAGCGGGGGAAGCTCTCCCGGAGCACTTGCGGCTCGGGCCGGGGCGACTTCCGCGCCGCCCAGCTGATCGAGCGCCGTGCGCTGGTCGGAGGCGGAGAGGCGCGCCACATCCGCCACGATCGCCTGCACGCGGTTCGCCACCTCGCCACTCTGGGCCCGAAGCGCGGGGTCCTGGGCGAGGAGACGGGACACGATCGGTCCGGGCCGTGGGTCCCCCCCGTGCTCGACCGCGTTCTGGAGAGCGAGCCGCCGGGCTCGCTGCTCTACGTCAGGAGAAAGGGCCATTGGGGGCGGACGGAAGAGGGCGCTTAAGACGGTTCGCGAGCCCCAGTGCCCCGCGTCCCCGGTCTCGGCGTCGAGCCGCCGCGCAGATGCCGGTCGCTGTCGGCAATCGCATCGGCGAGCGAGAGCTCCCCCTTCAGCACCCGGGCGGCCAGATGTCGGGGAATCGTGAACCGTCCGCCGCTCCCTTCGCGGCTCAGCCGCTGGAGGTTAGCGATCTCTCCCGCCGTGGCGACGAGCGCCGGCCGCTCCCGCACGGGACGGCCGGGGGTCCGGGCGATCGCGCGGGCGGCGGCGGGGTCCTTCGGTCGCCGATGGCCCCGTGGGGTAGTTCCCTGCTCATCGACCAGTTCCACCGGCCGATGGACCGGGAGAAGCACCGTCAGGATGCGATCCCGAGACGGGGGGTCGCCGCTCCCCACCCGAAAGCGCATGGCGCGCGCCGGAAACCGCCGCTTCAGATGGCTTCCGAGCCGGCCCACCGCCTCCGGATCCTCGAGAACCCCCTCCGCGATCGGGTGGTCGTCGACCAACACGGCAAAGCCCGGTCGAGGTCCGGGGTCGATGCCGACCACGAACTCCGTAGGTTCGAGCGGGGTGAGCGCTCCAGCCACCTCGGCCCATAGCGCCGTTCGGTCGCCTTCCAGCGGGACACCGACCACGTGCTCGTGTGAAATCAGGTCGACCTCCGACGGGCTCGTAAGGACGATCGCCACGCGCTCGGGGATCCGGTGCCCCGGCAGCAGGCTCACCGTGGGAATCCTCCGCTCGCGAAGTTCCGGGGCCAGCTCGGCGTAGAGAAGCGCGTCGCGCGTGATGAGAGCGACGCACCGGTTCCGCAAGGCCGCGACGATGCGTCAAATACCGCATATAGTTTGTCGATTCGTGTCCACCTGCCTCACCTGCGGAACCCCGGCCCCCGAGGGAGCGCTCTTCTGTCCGAACTGTGGACGGACCCTGCCCCAGCTGGGCGTCGCCGGCACACCTCCCCCGCCGCCCGGTCCCCCTGGCCCGGTTCTTCCTCCCGACGCCCCTCCTCCTCTCGATTGGATTCCCCCGAGTCTCGTGGGGAAGGCGGTTCACTGTCCTTGCTGCAACACCCTGATATCGGCCCGGGCGGTCGTCTGCCCCGTATGCCGGAGCGAGCAGCCGGTCCTCGTCGCGGACGGCGCGGTCGGCGGACCGCCGTCATGATCCGCCTCGCGCAGGAAAGGATCTCCGACCTCTTCGCCCTCGCCGAGGCGGAATCGCGTCGGGGGGAGGGGCTGACGCTCTCTACGCGCTACGTGACCCTCGCCCGGCGGATTGGGATGAGATACAATGTGCGCCTCCTCCCCGAATTCCGGGAGCTGTATTGCCGCGGGTGTTCCAGCTACTGGGTCGAAGGGGAAACGGTCCGCACCCGCCTCCGAAGCGGGCGTCGCGTTCGGACCTGCCTCAAATGTGGGCGGGTCCGCCGGGTCGTCCTTCGACCCGACCGCCCGCCGGGACCGTCCGCGGACCTCGCGATGCGACGGGCCGCTCCCACGGAAGAGGCGGTCCTGGTGGACCTGGACGCCGCCGACGAGGAGTCCGGGCCGGACGAAGGCGAAGACGGATAAGGCCGCAGCCTCCCTTCCCCGGTCGCGCCGGGGTGGCCGAGCGGCCAAAGGCGGCAGACTCAAGATCTGCTCTCGCAGGAGTTCCCAGGTTCGAATCCTGGCCCCGGCATTCGATCCCCGCCCACTCGGCGGGCTATCTTCGACACGCCGTCCTCCCCCGGAACCGGGCCCTCTAAGCGCGGTGAAAGTGACAGCCATCGCGCCGTCGTCCGGTTGGGGGCTCGGGTCAAGGAGCCCGTGGCCTCCACACGTCCACGGCCGAGACCCCGCAGACCGGCCTCGCCGACGCACCGTGGAAACGATTTGGGGATGGAGTTGGGCCTACCGTGCTTCTCACCAACCGGAGCCCCCGGAGGACCGTCGCGAGGGCCGAACACCGTCAACCGTTGTCCCCCCTAGGACCCTCACCGTGGAGCGCCCCCCACTTGGCGAACCCTGCGCGTGAGGAGTCCTGGACCCACCGTGTCCGGAACGAGCGGCACGGCCGGGTGCCCGCGCGTCGGCGGTAGCCTTTTTTGCGATAGGGCCGTGACAAGGCGGGTCCGGAACGCGCAGCCCTCACCGTGGATGCACGCTCCGGCCCGCTTGGAGGGTCAGTGATTCGGCTCTGTGTCGCCAGTCAGACGCCGCCGACGCTGCGACTGCCGTCGGCGTCGCCCCCGGCCGGTCAGCCGTGGAGGCTGGGCATCGACTACGTCCCGCAGATGGGAGGGGTCATCCCGATGATGCGCGCGCTACTCCACTCCTCCCTGGGTCGTTGGGTCGCCCCCCGGCCGCTTTGGGTGGCGCTCGGCGACTCCAGTCTCCCCCGACGATTCGCAACGGACGGCGGCTACACGGTGGAAACGATTGACCTCGACGCCCGCTCTCGGGCCGACTATGTCGAGTTCAAGGAGGCGGTCTGGCGATCCTTTCACGGCCCGTGGGGCATGGGCCCGTTCCCATCGGGGGCCTACCGAGGGTATGTCAACTTCAATCATCGCATGGCCCAACGGTTGCTCGACCACGTCACGGAGTACGACCTCGCATTCGTGAACGACTTCCAACTCCTCCTCGTGGGGGGCCTTGTCGGGTCGGCCGCCCCCGTCATCCTACGGTGGCACATTCCCCTGGAGCTGAGAGGCTATCCCGAGCAGGTCCGCCGGTTCTTCCTCCGGGCAATGGAGGGCTCGGACGCGATCGTCGTGAGCACCCGGTTCGCCCTGGAGGAATTGATCCGGCGGGGCTTTCACGGGCGGGCGTTCCAGGTGTATCCGTATCTCGACCCTCGGGATCAGGCGCCGGTGCCTGACTCGGAGGTCCGCAAGTTCCGTGACCGGTTCGGTCTGGGCGATCATCCCTACATCATCAGTGTGGGCCGGATGGACCCGGTCAAGCGCCAAGACCTGCTGCTGGCGGCGTTCGGTCGAATCCGACGCCGGTTCCCCGACCACCGCCTGGTGCTCGTCGGCGGTGGCAGCTTTTCGACGCGTCTCGCCCGCGCAGCCGGGGAACCGACGAAAGATTCCGCGTGGATGCGTCGCCTCGCAGAGGTCAGTCGCTCGTCGCACCTCGAGGGCTCCGCGGTGTTTGCTGGGCGCCTCGAGCACCTGGAGCTGCGGGCCGCGTATCAAGGCGCGTCGCTCTTCGTCCATCCCGCTCCGTGGGAGGGGTTCGGCCTTGTGGCGATCGAGGCCTGGATGCATGGATTACCCGTGATCGTGAGCCGGGGCGCGGGCGTCTCCGAGCTCGTCACCGACGGGGTGAATGGCTTTACGGTTCCGCCGGGATCCGTGAACTCGCTCAGCCAGCGCATGGCGCGGATGCTCACGTCGCCGAGCAAGGCCGAGCGGATGGGGGAGTCCGGCCGGCTCGGCGCCCGCCGTTGCCACGTGAGATTCGCGGCCCCGCGTCTTCGGGAGATCTTCAACCACGTGATCCGGACCTATCGGGGCCGAGGGCGGGCCCCGCCGGAGATCCTGAACGGTCCCTGAGGCGACGACCCCCTCCGCACGAGCGCTGGACGACGTGCCTCCGTGGCCGTCCGAGGGCCGGCCCGCGTCCCGGCATTCGCCCGTCGGCCGAGTCACGCGGTGCACCCCGACCGGGTCACTCGGACGTTTCACGGCGGGGGACTTTTGTGCCCTCGGCTGCGCCGGACCGCGGAACGTCGAGCGAGCGTCATCCGCGCCGAGGAAGGGGTGGGGGGTCGTCGGGGGGCGGCTCCCCCCAGGGCGTCACGTCCGTGGAGGAGGCAGAGACCGATTCAGGCGGTGGTCGACCGGGGACCGGAAACGCGGGGGGCGACGGCCCGGATTCCCCGGTCTCCTCCGGCGGGGGGTTGGTATCGGGGTCGTAGACGAGAAAGATGCCAAGGGTGGACAGCCCGGTCGAGAGGAAAATCCCCAGGAAGATCGCATCGAGGAACCCTGGGATGATGATGCCCATTCCCTGCGGGATGGTGGCGACCACCGCGGCGGCGAGTCCCCGCGAGATGTTGAAGACGAGCAAGCCACGTTGCGAACGCCGCAATCGCGGTTCAGGGTCCAAGCAGTTCGCGAGGATCGGCGCGAAGATCCAACGGCAGCCGATCATGACGGCCGAAGCCAGCAGCGCGACTAGCACGAGGACGGCCGTGAGTTGTCCGCCCTGGAAGAGGAGCCCGATGTAGACGAAGAAGAACGATGAGGCGAAGAAGGAGACCTCCTTCTGCACCTGCAGGATGTGCGGCACATCGACTCCGCGAGTCGACATTCCGAGCCATTCCCGGAGGTCGTGCCAGTGGAAGGCCAACCAACCGTTCGGAGCTCGGCCCTCCCGACTGCGACGAAAATCGAGGAGGGCCGCATTCCCGAGTGTGAGGCCGAACACGAAGATCGTCATCGCGGCGCTGAGGCCCAGCCGCTCGGCCGCCCCGTAGGTCGCGAGGACCATCGTGATCGTCAGGGTCCAGGTGTACCCCTTCGCGTACTCCTGAAGTCGGTCCAGGACGAAGAGCCACACGACGGCGGCGATGACCCCGCCTCCTGCCGACCCGAGCACCGTCCACGTGATCGAGGAGGCGACCGCGATGGTGGAAATGTTTCCCGCGACGAGCAGCCCAATCATGAGGATAGGCACGAGTAGCTGGAGCACGTCGGAAATGACCGACTCGTAGAGAAGGGACGTCCGCATCGCCTCCGGCAACCGCGCGACGCGGACGAGGGCGGGCACCGCGATGCTGCTGGGTCCCGAAAGGGCGAAGCCGAAAATGAGGGAGACCAGCAGGCTCCAGTGGACCAGCTCGTACGCCAGCAGTGAGATCAAAAGGCCGGTCGTCACTTGCACCGCGAACGTGAAGGCAGTCGCTCGGGCCACCACCCGCGAGAGCTCGGACATTCGGATTTCGAGACCGACGGAGAAGAGGATGAACGCGACCGTGAGCGCCGATACGTACGGGATCAGGGAATTCAGGAGACCGATGGTGGTCGACGGAATCTGACCGCTCGCGACGAGGAAGACGCCGATCAGCATGAGCGGAAGCATACTGGCGACCCGAAGACGGTGGAACAGGGCATCCAGAACGAACCCGAGGAATGCGATCCCTGCCAGCGCGAGGAACAGCGTGTCGGGTGGGATCACGTCGCGGCCCCCTGCGGAGAACGCATGGGCGGCCTGGGCTTATGTTCGTGTTCGTGGACACCCCGAGGACCCTCGTGGCGCTCGACCGCGGCCTTCGCCGGAGCCCGGGAGCGGCGATGACCGTTAACTTGCCGGGGGCATCGCGACCTCCCCGGTCACGATGACGGACATCACCTCCTTCCTGCTCCTGCTGCTCCTCGCGGTCGTCGTCGTGATCGTCGCGCGACGCCTGCGCGTCGCCTACACCCTCGCCCTCGTCCTGCTCGGATTCGCGATCGGACTCGCCGAGGAGGCGACGGGGTACTCTCCCTTCGCCTCGAGCGTCCGGGGCCTTCTGGCCCCGGGCCTCTTCTTCGATCTCCTTCTTCCGCCGATCATCTTCGAGGCGGCGCTCCACGTCAACTTTGCGCTGCTCCGCCGTCGGGCGGGCCTCGTGCTCTTCCTCGTGCTCGTCGGTGTGGTGTTTACCACGCTCTTTACCGGCGTGCTGGTCGCGTACCTGACGGTCCTCCCGCTCACGGCGGCCCTGCTCCTCGCGGCGATCCTCTCCCCGACCGATCCGATCGCGATCGTCGACCTGTTCCGACGGATCCGGGTTCCGGAGGAGTTGGCGACCATCGTGGAGAGCGAGTCTCTCCTGAACGACGCCATCGGGGTCATCCTGTTCATCGTCCTGCTCCAAGTGTTGACCGGGGGGAACGTGAGCCCTCTGAACGCCGTTGGTCGGTTCGGGGTCCTCACGCTGGGGGGGATCGCGGTGGGCCTCCTGGTGGCGGGGCTCGTCTACCTCCTCCATCGGGAGCTCCATGAGCCCGTCGTGGAGACCGCCCTGTCCATCGTCGCCGCGTACGGCTCCTTTCTCCTCGCGGACGCCATCGGCGCCTCGGGCATCATCGCGTGCGCGATTTCGGGGATCGCCGTCGGGACCTGGGTGGCGCCAAGGGCGATGGACCCCGAGGTCCGGGTCTCCGTCACGACGTTCTGGTCCGTAGTCGTCTACGTCGCGAACTCCCTCATCTTCCTCTCGATGGGGCTTCTCTTCGGGCTGAGTCGGCTCCTCAGCTACGCGGGCCTGATCGCCCTCGTGGCGGTGGTCATGACGCTGGGACGAGCGATATTCGTCTATCTCCACCGGCCGCTTTCCTCGCCGGGGACGTCCCGACTGCCCGACAGTTGGTACAACGTCATTGCTATCTCGGGCATCCGGGGGGCGATCCCGGCCGTCCTCGCGATCTCCTTGCTCACCACGCCGACGGGCTTGCCCGCCCCGATACTGGACGCTATCGTCGCCACGGTCTTCGGCGTCGCCTTCGTTTCGATTATCGCGGGGAATCTGGTCGCCGTCTGGTACGTCCGCCGCCGGTTCGGCAGATCCGAGTCCTAAGGCGGCCGGGAGTCCCAAAGCGCGAAGGATCGTTGCGGAGCGAGCGGGGACCGGTCACGGGGACCGCGCCCCTCGGCCAGGTGAAGGGCCCGTCCCCGTCGGAGAGAGAGGCCCTCCGGGGGTTCTGGTGTTGGATACCTCTGGGGGGAGGGTCGCGACAACGTCCGCGTCCGGCGGGGCGGCGAACCGCCACGCATCCTCGTCACCACGAGTGGTGCAAGGCGCCCGGAAGGTTCACGTCGCCATCGGGGCGCGCTGGAATCGTGCCACCGACTCGCGGGTCACGATGCCCGCGAGCGCATGCGGGTCCGTGGGCTCCGTCACGATGACGGCGTCGACGCCCTCCTGGTCCATGACACCGACCGCTTCCAGCAGGTTCGAGTCGACTCGCACGTGGGGAAACGCCTCCTGCAGAATCTCGCGGACGAACTGCTGACCGCGCTGCTGCGCGGGCACTTCCAGGATATCCCCCAGGCGGACCTCGCCCGTCAGGCGGCCCTTGTCCAGGACGGCCAGGAGGGGGAGGGGCGAGCGCGAGAGGACAAACTCCGCCTCTCGTACCGACGACGTCGGCGCGACAGAAGCAACGGTCCGCTCGAGGGCCTGCGAAACGGGCATGTGGCGGAGGAACTCCGCGAAGTACTCGGTCGTGTGCGCGGGAGATTCGAGCCGGTTCTCGACCTGCTCCCCATAGAGGTGATGGCGGCCCGCCACGTAGAATCCGATGAAGATGGCCACCATCGCCGGTACGAGGAGGGTTTCGGACCCCGTCATCTCGACGACCATGAGAATCGTCGCGATGGGCGCCTTGGAAACGCTCCCAAAGAACGCCATCATGCCGATGATGGTGAACGCGGCCACGTCACCCGGCGTGGCGAGAGCCGGGAACGCGAGGTCGACCGCCCCGTTCACCGTGAAGCCGATGAGCGCGCCGATGACGATCGCCGGGCCAAAGAGTCCGGCGCTCCCCCCCGAGCCTATGGTGAGGGACGTGACAACGATCTTGATGAAGATGAGGGCCGCCACGAGCAGCAGCACCTCCAGTCCGAGGTGACCCTGGAAGAGGAGCCATTGCAGAACCCCGTACCCAATGCCGATTCCCCCCACCGCCAGAAGGTGGTTCTCCTGCGGGACAAGGTAGTACAAAGCGACGAAGATGAGCCCGGCCAACCCTGCACCCAGCGCCGGCCGACTCCAGAGGGGGAGTCGAAGTCGCTGGAAGGCCGCCCGTGTGCGGTGAAAGACGACCACGTAGAGGATTCCTAGCAGTCCCGCGACCGCCCCGAGAATCGCGAAGAGCGGCAGCTGCACCGGGAGCTGGGCGGGCGTCCAGCCGAGGGCGGGGGTCGCGAACTCGGGGCCGAATCCGTCGGCGGCTCCGAAGATCGAGTACGAGACCACCGAGGCGATAATCGAGGGCATGATCACTTCGGGCTCGAAGTCCGAGAGGTACAGGATCTCGCTCGACAGGAGCGCGGCGCCGAAGGGAGCCTTGAAGATAGCGCCGATTCCGGCGGCGACACCCGCCATGGCCGCTACGCGCCGTTCCTGGGTCGAAAGGCCCAGGGGCCGGGCGAGCAAGCTTCCCAGCCCCGACCCGATCTGCGCGGTCGGCCCTTCTCGACCCCCGCTCCCGCCCGTCCCGATGGTGATCGCGGACGCAATGAACTTCAACGGTGGGATGCGGTATCGAACGACGCCTCGACCCCGATGGAAGGCGCGGATCGATTGGTCGGTTCCGTGACCCTCGACCTCGGGCGCAGCCTTCGAGATCAGGAGACCGGTGGCCACCCCCCCCGCCAGGAGGAGCCCGGGCAAGAGCAGGAACCGGGTCGGATCCGTCGACCAGGAGAACACACCGACCGGCGCGCTTCCGTTGGCCGGCAGGTGGATGCCGAGAAGGCCGCCCAGGAGCGAGTTGCTCGCGACCGACAGCGCGGCGAAGAACGCCACCGCGACGAGGCCCGCCGCCACACCCACCGTGATTCCGATGATCGCCCATCGGTAGAGACTGCGTGTCTCGACCAGCTTCGACCGTTGCACCCACGCGAGGAGCGTACCCAGTCGCCCTCGGCGAGCGGGAGGGGTTGTCCCGCCGCCCACGGACGGCTGGGACGTGGCTGCGCTTTCCGGCGGTTCTTCCGTCAATCCATCCTCACACGACGACCGCGGCTCAGACACAGTCTGACCGGCCCGCACCGGATGCAGGCCCACGGTGCGAGCCTCGTACTGGCTGCCGCGACTCGGGCTCCATGAGCGGGTAGGAACAAAACGGTGGCGCTCGCCGCGCCGAAGGCGACGCGGCGCGCCGGTCGCGCGCCGGACCCGGGGCCGGCGCCGCACGTTCTTGTGGACCTGGACCGCGCCGCCGGGGACGGGCCGCCGCGGCGGGGAATCGACGCTCGTTCGCCCGATGCGCGGCCCGAGCCCCGGCCCTCGGGCCGCGAAGAAGGAGCGTTCTCGTCACGAGGACTGGCTCAGCAGCGGGCGCCGCGAGGCTCATCGAGGCCGCGACGGGCCGAGCTGGCGGAGGCCGTTGGTGGGGCCCCGACACCGAGTCGTTTTGTGCCTAGATGGATACGGGGATTCGCAATCGGGTGAGCCTTGGTCCCGCCCGGCGGGACACAGCCGGAGAACGAATCCCGACTCAATCGGGACGTTCGCGGCCGAGCCGAATCCGACCCAGATGTGATCGAGTTTCCGTACGACCGCATCCGCACCCTGCGGCTCCTCCCGTCGAGCGCTGTCAGGACGGAGGAGTTCCCTCCAAGGTGGAGGACTAGATGCTAGTGGTTCCTTCCTACGATTCACTGCTGTTGGTGACGGGCCTCGCGCTCGCGTTTTCCGTCGCCGCTTGGGTCATTCCCTCGCGGGCAATCCGTGCGACGCGCTGGAAGGAATCGACCCGGACGACGATCCTTTCTGTGTTCCGGGGTCCGGTGCTAGCGTGCGTCTTCGCGGGGGCGCTCTTTTCGATTGACGAGCTCTTCTGGGCCGCGAACTCGGGCAATCTGCCCGCCCTGGTCGCACCGGATTCGGTCACCGTCATCCTGGAGCTCGGCATTCTTTGGGCGTTCGTCGCCGCCTCCTCGCTCGCCGTGCGACGCCACTTGCTCTCCAGCGAGGAGCGGTCCGGCCGGTTCCTCCAGTATGGCATCTACGCGGGCGGCCTCCTCGCGGTGATCATTATCTTGCTCTCCTCCCCGGTAGTGCCTCGCGTCACCGCCGGTATCTGGGCCACGCTCGGCTTCGGCGCAGGCCTCCTCGTCACCTACCTTACGGTCCACATCGTCAATCTCCTGGCCCAACGGTACTTCGCCGTTCTGGCCCGGGATCAACCTCACCTCGAGACCATCTATCGATTCGTCCGAAGAGCCACGGTAGGGGTGATCGCTTTGCTCGGCGTGACCGTCTCCACCTACGTGAACTTCCCCGCCGCCGCGGCCGGCGTGACCTCCCTGCTCCTCGCCGCCGGGTTCCTCTCGATCGTGGTCGGCCTCGCGGCCCAGAGCACGCTGTCCAACGTCATCGCCGGCGCGATGATCTCGCTCGCCCAACCGTTCGCCCTGGGGGACGCGGTTGTCTTCACTGGTCCATCGGGGGCGGAGTGGTGTTACGTCGAGGACATCCAGCTCACGTTCACCGTGCTCCGCACCTGGGACCTTCGCCGGCTCATGGTCCCGAACTCGATGTTCCAGTCGAATGTGGTGATCAACTACACGGCGGTCGATCCGACCATGCTCGTCGTTGTGTCCATCGAAATCACGTACGAGTCCGACGTGGATCGAGCGCGCAGCCTCATGGTCGAAGAGGCGCGAAAGCACCCCGATTTCGTGGCGCTCGGGAACCTGCCGGTGACCCATGTAATGTCGTACGGCGATAACGGTGTGCAGCTTCGACTTCTGAGCGCCGCCAAGGATCAACCCACGGCGTTCCAAGTGGAGAAGGATCTGCTCTATTCCATCCGGAAGCGCTACACGGAAGTCGGCATTCAGTTACCGTACCCCACCCGTCGCGTCATCGTGGAGCGATCCTCCTCTGCGTCTCCCACCCGCGGGCCCGCTGCCCTGAGTCGGGGCCCGCGGAAGCGGCCATCGACCGGAAGTTGACATGCGTGGACGCTAGGCCCCGGCGCCCGCTCCCCCACTCCCTCCCCGCCTCGTGCCGGTCCGGGTCCGGAGAGGGGGGCGGAGTCCGAGGAACAGTGGGATGCGTTCTTCCCTCCGACCTGGATGGGCTGTCGGCGGCCCTGCGGGGGGCGGTCCACCCCAGTCGCGCAACGTCGGCGTCTTGAGAGTGGCTGCCCGCTCGCCGTGGCAGGTCGGAACCCATCCCGAATGCCGAGGGCATCCCCAATCGATCACGTGCGAGCCCCCCGACCCCTTGCTCAATGACCCTGGTCGGAGACCGCCCGCCTCGGAACACACGGCTGCACCCAAACGGCGGACGAGGTGCCGTGCCACGCGCGGGCCGGGAACTCCGGCCGACTGCTCCTCCGAGGGAGGGCTGCCATCGTATCTCTGAGTCCGAGGGCCGGTCCTGAAGGGGTCCTCCCGTTTTCGAGCGGTGCGGCCCACACGACTCCCGGATCGGACTGAACAGGAAGTTAGGCCGACGCAGCCGCCGAGGTGTCCCCGGGCTTCGGGCCTTCCCGAACGGTCCTGAGAACGTGGCACCCGTGTGTTCGATCATCCCGAGCCGTTTACCGCGGGGGGCATCCATTTCCTCGAAGGTTGGGATCCGCGCGGCCTTTCTACTGGCGTAGACGATGGAGCGATTGCCGCGGTCCGTCCACCGAAGGCGAGGGCGGTGTCGAACCTCTTTCTCCCGACGGAGCGGACCTCTGCCGGGGTCAACCCGTGGGCCCACACCCGCCTCCCTTCGTGGCACAGCCGCGTTTCAGCTGCCTCGCACGGGTCCGGATTGGGCCTGAGACCGGTAGCAAACCTCCTATCTACGAACGATAGCTGCCGGTTGGCAGGCGCGAAGCCAATCGCGGGATCTGGCTCGATGGACAAACTCGACGGTGAAGGTCAGAAGGGGAGTCTGCCCCCCACGGGATCCGGCGCGGCACTCTCCCGTCCACCCCCGGTCCCCCCGAGCGCCACGACCAACTCCTGGGCACGGCGCGTCATCCTTGCGCGAGCCCACATGCTGTCCCTTCCGCCGGCGATGGCCGGCCAGGTCGGGAGCGTCGCGCTGTGGTACTACAATCGGATCGTAGTCCTCCGGACCACCAAGGACGCGAAGTCTCCTGAGCTCCCCCCGGACACGAACAAGTACCTCGTGCCGGTCACCCTGGCGCTCGCGTGCACGCACAAAGGCGTAGCCGTGGGGCTCGACCAGTTGCTCCGAATGGCGGGAAACCCCACTCGCCGGACCGTTGAAATCGCGCACGAGTGGTACGCGGCGTACGCGCAGGTGCTGACCCCGGCCCGAGGGGCGGCCCGTCGCGAGTCACCTCCTCGGAAGACGGCTCCAGGACGGGCCGTCCCCGTGGTCCCCCCTGCGAGCGCTTCGGAGTATCGCCTGCGCGGAACCGGTCCAATTCGGCCCCCGCCCTCTGGCCCGTCTCGCCCGGCTTCCGCCCGCCCGTCGGGCGCGACCCGCGCCCCCGCCGTGGTCACCGTTCTCGCCGTTCCGGCCACTCCGGAAATCCGGTCAATTCGGTCTATGCTCGAAGTTCACAAAGCGTCGGGGAAGACCCCGCCGCCCTCCGCCAAACCGAAGCAGCCCAGTACGAACGCCTGGGCCCGAAAACGGATCGGCGACTTGTCGAAGCGACTCGGGCTTCCCGAGAGCGTGAAGAGTCGCGCGCTCGGGTTTTACGATCAGATCCTGGCGCTCCACAGCCGGAAAACCGGTCTCCCCGCCGGGAGAACCGCCCAGCTCTCACCCCGTCTCAACTGGTCCCTCGTCTTCACCACGATCTACCTCGGGTGCCGGTACGAAGAGTATCCGAAGGACCTCAGGGACATCCTGGGCCGCGACCCGCCCCGCGGGCTGATTCGCGAGATGTACGGGCTGTACCGGTTCTACAAGCGCGAGCTCAAGGTCCCCATCAAGATGGTCGATGTGAAGACCTTCATCCTCTCGTGGTTCGACGGCTTTGAGATCAGCGAATTGGTCCAGGAGAAGGCGGCGAGCTTCGAAACCGAGCGGCTCAAGAAGCGCGCCCTTGCGATCGCGAGTCGAGCCCGCGCGGAGCGTACCCTCCAAGGCACTACGACGAAGATAATCGCGGCCGGGGCGCTCACCACGGCACTTGCAGAGAGGAACCCGCAAGGAAGCCGCAACTCTTTCTACAAAGCGATCGCAGATTTCCTCCATATGAGCGAGGAAACGATCCGATACATCGTCGCACGGATCGCCGAGATCCTCTAGCGGGCTCGGCCGCGACCCGCCTCCGCGCGCTAAGGCGGGGTCGCTGGACAGGGTTCCCCCCAGGGGAGCCAGGTTCAGTGGATCCGGCCAGCGGGAACACCGCCTTGGGGCGGGAGGCGAAACCGAGTCGGCTAAGGTGCGAACCCGTGTGCCATGATATGGCATCGCTGGGTCTATGTATCCGTAGGAACTCGGCTCGGAGGAGGCGCGTCGATGCGAACTGGAATTGTCGTGGTCGGAATCGTGCTGCTGGTCCTCGGAGCCGTGCTCGCGTTCGTGCCCCTGGTCCAGACTGCTAGTCAGAACGTCTCGGAACTCACCCCGGCTGCTTACAATGTTTCAGCGACTTTTTCAATTACTGGTACGGTCCCCTTGTCGATTTCGTATACCGCAAGCCAGGCGGTGCAGATTATGGTCGAGACTTGCGACAGCATCACCTTCAGCTCTTCAAATGCGCCTCAATGCAAGAACCCGAGTAACGCCACGCAGAATGGTAGTAGTGGTACGTTCAGCGTCGCGGTTAAGCCAGGTGGCGCGTTTGCTGTCGCCGTCATAGGTCCTGGTACGGCCACGATAACCGTGAAAGAGGGCCAGACCACACTGGGGGACATCCTCCTCATCCTCGGCATCGTGATCCTTCTGGTCGGCCTCGTCCTGAGGAAGAAGGCCCGACCCGCGCCCGCGATGATGGCCGCCCCGTCGTCCAACGACTCCGCTGCTCCCATGGGCCAGAACCCACCGGGGTCCTAGGCGCCCCGGTCCACCAGCGGGGTACGGGGTTTCCCCCTGCCCCGTTTCCCTTCCGTCCTCGCGTCTCACGCAGGGAGCAGCGTTTCAAGCGAGGGGAAGGACGAACGTCGGCTCGTAGTTCTCCGGCAGCCGTCCGACGATCGGAATGGGATGCTGGCAGCGCCCGCACCGATTCTCCGCATCGAGGTTCCAGCGGCGGATCATGAACCCGGTGCGCTCGACCGCGACGGCGCCGCACTTCGGGCAGTACGTGTTCTCCAGCCGATGCCCCCAGACGTTTCCGAGGTAGACGTAGTCGAGGCCCTCCTCCTTCGCGATCCCGTGGAGCCGCTCCAGGGTGCGCACGGGGGTCTGCGGGAACTCCATCATCTTGTAATCCGGGTGGAACCGGAGGAGATGGAAAGGGGTCTCGGGGCCGAGGCGGTCATGGACAAACCGGGCGAGCGTTCGCAGCGCCGTCGGATCGTCGCCCACCGTGGGGACGATGAGATTCGTGATCTCGACGTGGACGCCGCGCCGGTTCAGCTCGACGATCGTGTCGAGGATGGGCGCGGGGCCCTTTGCGGTGATGTACTTCCGCATGAACTGCTCCTCCCCGCTTCCCTTGAAGTCGACGCTGATGGCGTCGAGCTTGGGGGCGAGCACGTCGACCGCCTCGGGGGTCATGTAGCCGTTCGTGACGAAGTTGGCGAACAGCCCGGCCCGATGGGCTTCCTCGATGACGTCGAGCGCGTACTCGATGAAGATCGTCGGTTCGTTGTAGGTGAACGTCACGCCCTGGCAGTCCATCTGGAGGGCGAGCCGGACCGCCTCCCGTGGAAGGAGTGGACGGCCTCCGACCTCGTGCTCCTGGGAGATCTCGGCGTTCTGGCAGTACTGGCAACGCCAGTTGCACCCCACGGTTCCGATCGAGAGCACTCGGCTCCCTGGCCGGAAGTGGGAGAGGGGTTTCTTCTCCACGGGGTCGACCTGAATGGCGGCCGCGAGCCCGTACGTGAGGAGGACGAGCTGCCCCGCCTCGTTGCTCCGCACAAAGCAGAAGCCGTGCGAGCCCGGGGGAATGACGCAGTAGCGTGCGCACGCCGTGCAGCGAACCTTGCCGTCCGGTAGCGTTTCCGCGAGCGTCGCGGGGTGGTGCGGGCGCGTGGAGGTCGCCAATCGGAGCTCCCCCCGGTAATGTCCCGGGCCGCCGATAACGATTCGCTGACGGGTCGACCCCGCGGAAGGGTTGATGTGAGAGAAGCCGTCCGGGCCCGTATGGGGGGGACACCCGCCAGCCCGGGGGCGGCGGCCGACGCGATCGAGTCGGAGGTCCTTCAACGGGTCCGCCCCGACGCCGAGCAGCTTCGGCAGGTGAGCGAGGTCTGCCAGCGCCTGGTGGAACGAGCGACGACCGTCGCGCGGGAGCAACGATTTCCGCTCGTGCGCTGCCTCGTGGCCGGAAGCGCCGCGCGTTCGACGTTCCTCCGGGACCGGCTCGACCTCGACTTCTTCCTTCTGTTCCCCCCCACGTTACCCCGACCCGAGTTGGAGCGGATGGGCCTCGCGCTGGGGGAGCTGATCCTCAGTAAGACCGAGACCCGGTACGCCGAGCACCCGTACCGCCGTGGCCAGTTTGAGGGATTCACCGTCGACGCGGTCCCGGGCTATGCGATCGAGGACCCGAGCCACCCGCTCACGGCGGTGGACCGGACGCCTTTCCACAACGCGTACCTCCTCGCCCACCAGACCCCGTCGATGGTCGACCACGTCATTCTCACGAAACAGTTCCTCCGGGCCCTCGGCATCTACGGATCGGAGGCGCGGAAGGGAGGGTTCTCCGGCTATCTCGTGGAGCTCCTCGTCCTAAAGTTCCAGACCTTGCGGCAGCTCCTCGAGGAGGCTCGCGCGTGGCGGATCCCCGTGCGGCTATTGTCCCGGCCGAACGCGGCCCCCCGGGTCCCCGAGGACGTCGCGCTGGTCCTGGACGACCCCGTCGATGCGGACCGGAACGTCGCCACCGCCCTTACAAGGCGGAATCTCGCACTGTTCATCCTCGCCGCGGGCGAGTACCTCCAGCGCCCCCGCGCCGAGTCGTTCACCCCGGTCGACCTCCCCCATCCGGGTCAGGCCGAGGCGATCAAGTGGCTCAAAGTGCGCCAGACCCATGTGGGGGTCCTCGCGCTCCCGCGTCCCGCCGCGGTCGACGACATCCTGTATCCCCAGCTCCGGAAAGCGGAGCGGGCCGTGGCAGAGGAGGCGACCCGTCTGGGCTTCCGGGTCTTCGGCACCGCGAGCGCGGCGGGAGGGAAGGAGGTCCTCGTTCTTCTCGAGGTGGACCACGTCGACCTGCCCGGCGTCCGCGTGCAGGAAGGCCCTCCCGCCGGGATCGACCGGACGGGGGACTATCTTGCCAAGTGGTCGGACCCGCGGCAGCCCGTCCTGCAGGGACCGTATGTCGGCTCGGACGGACGGCTGATGGTCGACGTGCGACGCGAGGAGCGGCGACTCGAGCCCTTGCTTTCGGCCGCGCTCGACCGGCTCCCGCTCGGAAAGGACCTTCGGGACGGCCTGTCGCCGCAGGCGCGTTTCCTCCCGCTCGACGAGGTCCCCGGCAGTCCCCATCTGGACGAGGCGCTCGGAGAGCTCCTCGCGAAGCGGCTTCCGTGGATCGCGCCGCGCGTCCCTAGCGGATGAGGTTCGTCAGCAGGAACCAGAATCCGAGCCAGCCGAAGATCTCGAGAAGCAGGAGCCCTGCCCACTCCCCGCGCGTGTAGCTGGCCGCCGACGCGCGGATACGGCGAACGAGCCACGGGGTGAAGACGATGATGACGATGCTCGCGGCGACCGCGATCAGCGAGGGGAGGTTCACCCAGGTGATCGCGAACGAGAGCGCGCCCAGCCCAAGGGCGAACCCGAAGGCCAGCAAGGTCGCGCTCGTCTGCTCGAACTCGTGCGCGAGGAACTTCGGCTCGTCGAACGTCGGGAACTCGAAATGGCGCGCCGCCTCGTCCTCCTCGAGCTTCTGACGGACCTTCTTCGCCATCGCTACAGCCGTCCTTGCGCCCGGGCGAGCTCGAACAGCTCTTCGGCATGGTAGGAGGAGCGGACCAGCGGACCGGCCTCGACCCCGGCGAACCCCGCCGCTCGGGCCCGCTCGCGGAGGCGGTCGAACTCCCCGGGAGGGACGTACCGGTCGACGGGCCGGTGATGCTCCGTCGGCCGAAGGTACTGGCCCAGGGTCAGGAGGTCCACGTCGCGCGCGCGGAGGTCGGTGAACGTCTCGGCGAGCTCTCCGTCGGACTCTCCGAGGCCGAGCATCACGGAACTCTTCGTGACCAAGCCCGGGGGTCCCTCCCGCTTGGCCCATTCGAGCACGCGGAGAGACTGGTCGTAGTTCGCGCGCCGGTCACGCACCTCGGGGGACAGTCGACGCACCGTCTCGATGTTGTGCGCGAGCACGTCCGGGGGGTCGGCCATGAGGCGCCGGAGGGACTCCCGCCGTACCTGGAGATCCCCGATCAGGAGCTCAACCTTCGTCGCGGGTGCCTCGCGGCGAATCCCCCGAACGGTGTCGGCGAGGACCGAAGCCCCCCCGTCCGCCAGATCGTCCCGGCAGACCTGCGTGAGCACCACATAGCGGAGCCCCCAGCGTCGCACCCCTTCGGCGACGCGCGCCGGCTCGGTCACGTCGACGACCCCATTCGACCAATGGGTCGTGACGGCGCAGAAGCTGCATCGACGGGAACAATCGGTGCCCAAGAGCATGAGGGTCGCCGTGCCGTGCGACCAGCACTCGGAGAGGTTCGGACACCGAGCCTCCCGACAAACGGTTCCGAGGTGAAGGTCGGCCAGCAGACCCCGGACCTCGGGATACGCCGCCCCGGCGGGGGGCCGGATCCGGATCCACGGCGGCAACCGGGGGAGCAGCGGGACCGGTCGGGGTTCCACGGCCGACGCTGCCACGGTCTTCGGAGCCGGGCGGCTCCTTTAGGCTTTGCGCGCACGCGCGCGGGGGACCCGGCTCTCGAGGAGCATTTCGAGAAAGCTAGCCGGGACCTCGTCCATGCTGAGGCGGTGGGAATCGCCGACGCGCCCGGGTTCCACCTGGATGAGCCCCTCGCGCTCCAGCTCCTTGATGGTGCGCCAGAACTGGATTCGCCCGACGGCCCCCTCGTCGTACTCCTCCGAAATCGCCTGGTAGGCCTGCCGTACTTTCTCAGAGGGAACCTGCGACTTCGGTCCCCGCAGGGATCGCGCCAGTGCGAGCAGGATGAGGAGGGAGCGTCGGGGCAGTTCCTCGAGCTTCGTCTCCGTGAGCGTGGGATAGATCGACCCTTTCGCCGCGCGGACGTCTTCGGCCCGGATCTCCTCCCGCTCCTCCTGCTCAGCGGCGCGCGCCGCCCCCCCGAGGAGCTCGAGCGCGAACCGGGCGTCGCCCGTGGCCGCCGCGGCCCGGGCCACCTGTTCGAGCACGTCCCGAGTGTAGCTCCCCGGTCGAAGGGCGAGCTCGGCCCGACTCGCCAGGATGTCGGTGAGGGCCGCGGCGTCGTACGGCTGCAGCTGGAGCCGGTGCGTCACTCCGAAACTCGACCGACTGGCCGCATCCAGGTAGGGAAGTACGTCCTCGGGCGCGACCAAGAAGAGCGAGATCGACCCGAGCCCCACCTCCCGCGAGCGGGTGAGGAGGTAGAGCAGCTTCGTCTCCTGGCGGACGAGCGCGCTCACCTCGTCGAGGATCACAAAGAGATGCCGGGGGGCCCGGCGGATCCCCTGCTCGAAGACGTCGAGCATCTCGGCGAGGGAGTACCCCCGGTCCGGGAGCGAGACCCCGACGCCGCGCAACAACTCGAGGAGGACCGTGCGGTCGCTCGAGCGCCGCCAGCAGTTGACGTAGAGCCGTACCAGGGGAAAGCCTCCCAGCCGGCCTTTGCGCTGGAGGTCCTCGCCCAGGCGTTGCGCGAGCGCCGTCTTTCCACTGCCGATCCCTCCGGTGAGCAGGTAGTGGCAGGCCACGCCCTTCTCGAGGGATTCCCGGTAGCGACGCGAAAGAAGTCCGAGCTCGGTCTCCCGACGGACCAGTTTGGGAGGGACGAACGCCGGGTCGAGGGTCTCTTCCGACGTGAGGATGCGTTTCACGGTGGCCGCTGGGGGGCGAGGCGGTCGGATTAGATTATCGTCGCGGCCGTCGAGCCCGGGGACGCAACCGAGAAAGCAGCGGGGCAAGATGGCGACGAACATCGGCGACGAGCGCGTCGACCGGCTGGAGGGCATCGACGACGATCCAGCCGGGGGCCCGGGCGAGACGCCCGTAGGTTCGAGCCACGCCACGCAGGGTCCGGATTCGCTCCAAAGGGGCGGGCGGTTTCCCGCGGGTGCGCACGCGCCGCAACGCCACCGAAGGAGAGATCCGTAGCCAAACGACCCGGTCGGGGAGGTGAGCGACCGCGCGCTCGAGGGCCGCGAGCCCGGGTCGATCGCGGGGCGGAAAGCGGCTCCCCTGGTACGCCAGTGTCGAATAGAACGACCGATCCGAGAGCACCAGGTCGGAACGGTCCAGGAGCCGTTCGAGCGCCGGACGGGCGTGCGCTCGGTCGAGGGTGAAGAACAGGGCCGCGGTCCACGGCTGGTCCGTCCCTGCGGCGATCGCGCGCGCCGATATAGCGGAGTCCGTGGGCTCCCTCCAGAGCGAGACCGTGTAGCCGTCCTTGCGCAGGGCGTCCGCCAGGCCTCGGACGAATGTGGACTTCCCGGCGCCGTCCACCCCCTCGACAGCGACGAGCTTACCCCGGGCCCGGGGCTTCATGCGGCAGCCGCCTTCGACGCCGTGGGAGTGAAGCCGTAGACCTTCTGGATCGACTCCACGAAGGGCACCCACAACCTCTCGACGGCATGCGGGTCCCCGGCCAAGGCCGTCGCCCGGCGGGGAATCGTTGCGAGGTCGAGGACCGCTCCCGGCCGAGAGGGGTCATCGAGAAAATCGGTCTCCCAGAACCACGGCCCGGGGAACTCGAGGCTCGCGGCGGCGGTCTCCTTGCGGGCCAGATAGGAGGGAACGACGCCCATCCGCACTTCCGGGGAGGCCACGGTGCGCGCGTAGTGCTTCACGAGCTTTCCGAGCGGAAACCCGACGCGGGAGGCGAGGTGAGCGAGCGCCCGGTAGCCGCCCGCATCGAGGTCCTCCGAATGGACCACGACCGGGCATCCGACGTCGCGTCCTACCTCGAGCGCATGGATGAAGACCGACTCGCAGGCCTCCGCGACAGAAGCCGGGACGGGAAAGTGCGGTCGTCCGACCTCCCCGAGAGCCACAGCCCGGTGCTCGCTTACTTCCCGGCCGGCGAGGTCGAGGGCGGCAAGATGAAGCTCCGTCGCGGCCCGAAGTCCAAGCCCAGACTCCGCTTGCACAAGATCGACCGGGAACGGTGCGACGACGGGATGGGCGATCACCCCCGCTTCACTCGCCACTCGTCGCGCGAGCTCCTCCGTGGTCGCGAACTGGTCTCGATACGTCTCCAGCCGGGTCGGTGGAATGCGCGTGTAATTCTGGGTGGCGAGAAACAGATGGGTCCCGCCTGCCCGGCGAAACCGGCGAGCGGCTTCCACCCCTTCGCCGGTCGGCGACAGGTGACAGTGGTGATCGACGAGCGGGAGGTCGGGCGGGAGCGGCACGGTCGCCGCCCCACTTCACCGGAGCAGGCCGGCTCCGCGTAGTTCCTTGGTGATCTTCTTGACCGCGACCTCGACGTCCGAAGGCTTGCGGGCCCCCGTGCACACGAGTTTGCCGCTCCCGAAGAGGAGGACCACGACTCGCGGTTCATCGATGCGGCAGACAAGTCCGGGGAACTGCTCGGGTTCGTACTCGACCCGGTCGAGTCCGAGCGTAACGGCGATGGCATTGAGGTTGATCTCCGATTCGAGGTCGGAGCTCGCGACGATGTTCTGGACCTCGATCTTGGGATGCATGTTGATCTTCTGCCCTCCCTTTCGAATCTGCTGCGAGACCTTGGCGATCGAGTCCTCCACCTCCTTCATGCTCTTCGCCCCGGTGCAAACGACCTTGCCCGAACGGAACAGGAGAATCGCTGTCTTCGGCTCCTTCAAACGGTATATCAGACCAGGGAACTGCTCAGGCTCGTACTCGGCTCCGTCGAGTCCGAGGGCGATCGACTGCAGGTCCAGCTCGTCTCCGAGCGAGGTGGAAGCGACTACGTTTTCAATCCGGATCTTCGCCATTGAGCTCCCGGCCCGTGGGTATTTAAGTCAACTTATAAACTCATCGGCGGTTGTATGTCACATAATTGCCGTTGTCGGTGCTACCGGCTCGGCGCTAGCCAGGAGGAGCCGGGGTCACAGCGCCCTCAAGCCCGCCGCCGTGGGGGCGGGAGCCCTCGCCACCGACCGCGTTTCCACTCTCCACCCCTCACGCCCTAAGAGAACGGCCAGGGGCGACATACGACCCACGACCTGGGAGTCCGGGGGGATCAGCGCTCGGCGTGCTCCTTGAATTGGGAAAGTACGCGCAGAGTGAACCCCCAGAGGATGTGGCCCTCAAAGACGACGGCGTCGACCTCTTTCGACCCTGCGGGCGTCTCGCGGGCCACGCGCACCCGGCTGTCCAGTCGCTCCAAGGGGAGCCAGAAGATGCTCGAGACCTCATGGGGGTCGAGAACGGGAACCCACGGAGGAGCTGGGTGGAGCCCGAGCGCGAAGACGCCGACCGTCATCCCGAATCGAGGGGCGGCCTCGAGAGAGACAAAGCGCGGCGGTCCTACCGCGTCCGACGCGGAAAGTCCCACCTCTTCCTTCAGTTCGCGCATCGCCGTGTCTCGGAGCGTTACGTCAACGGGGTCTACCCGCCCTCCCGGGAGACCCACTTGGCCCGACGCGGGGTCCTCGGCGCGGCTCGCCCGCTCAATCAGCAGGACGTCCACGTCGGGGGACTGATTCCGGAGCACGATGACGACCGCGGCTCCCGCGGCGGACGCCGGTGGGGTCTCGCCGCCGTACCGCCGGAGGAGCACGTCCAGCGACGCGGGGGCCTCCATGTTCGGTCGTCGGATTCAGGCTTGCCAGTCGAACGTGACCTTCTCGCGAACTGCGGATTGGTCGACCGGGTGGCTGGACCGAGAACCCAACGTCTTCTCCACCGCGTCCAGGCGCTGTCGCAGATCAGCGATCAGTCGTTCCAAACGAGCGAGACGCTCCAGGATCGCGGGGTCGGGGGCGGCCATGCGAAGAACGTCGAAGGACCCGCGATAGAAAAGTCCGACCCCCGCCCTTCCGCTACGCCGCGGGAGCGGTGCCCCGAGCCGCCTGCGCGCGGTGGACCCACTCCGCGATGGCCACCGAGGTTTCGTGGGGACGCTCGATGGGAACGAGGTGGCCGGTCTGCGCGAACAGCTTCAACTCGGAGCCCCAGATGGACTGTCGCAGCAATCGACCGTGTGCCGCGTCGACCACCTGGTCGTCGACGGCCTCGATGATCAGCGTCGGAGTCTTGATTCGACCGAGCCGGCCCCGCAGGTCATAGGAGCGAACGGCGGCGGCCCATTCCAAGACTCCACGGCCGCCCTGGCGGCGCTGCTGTTCGCGCAGCTGGTCGGCAACGTCGAGGTGGGCCTCGATCCAGTCGGGGTAGTAGAGGTCTTTCAGCAACCGAAGAACGTAGGGGTCGAACCCCTCCTTCTGGAAGGTGGCGGCCCAGCGGTCGATGATCCCCCGGGTGTGGTTGTCGCAATGCGTGGCCGCTCCGATCACGACGAGGCTCTTCAGTCGCCCGGGATGATCGAGCGCCATCTGCAGTCCGAGGAAGGCGCCGGCGCTGACGCCCACTAAGTGGACCTGGTCCAGCGCCTTCGAATCGAGCAACGCGAGCAGGTCCGTCTCCATTTCAGGGAACCCAAACGCCGACCCCGCTGGAGCGATGGACTTCCCATGACCGCGAAGGTCGGCCGCCAGGACCCGAAACGCCGGGACGAGTTCGGGAGTAACGCGGTCCCAGACTGAATGGTCCCCGCCCAGGCCGTGGATCAGGAGAATGGGCTCACCCGTGCCCTCGTCGGTCGCGTGGAGCGCGACGGGGGTGGGCGGAGGGGCCGGCACGGTCGGCCGAGCGGGGTCCGGTATTTAGGCGTCCGTGGTCGAGAGGCTGACGGGGTCGCGCCTCGCCGGCGGGCCGCCCCTCGCCTTTATACCTCGCGGCCGGTAAGTACGACCGTGGCGCGAGGAGTCATGCTGATGAGTGGCGGCATCGACTCGCCGGTGAGCCTCTACTACCTCCTCCGGCAGAACCACGACATGGTGGCCGTCCACCTGGACAATCGGCCGTTTACGGACGATTCCCCTCTCGCAAAGATCCTGGACCACATGCAGGTCCTCGGCGAGAGGTTCGGGAGGAAGATCCCGCTCTATGTGCTCCCCCACGGCCCAACCCAGATCACGCTGATGCGGAACACCGATAGGCATGTGGGGTGCGTCCTCTGCCGCCGCTTCATGTGGCGCAGCGCCGAGAAGATTGCCGAGCGCGAGGGCGCGACGTTCCTCGCGACGGGGGAGGCGTTGGGCCAGGTCGCCAGCCAAACGCTGAGCAACATGCGCACGGCGACGGCCTCCGTGCGCCTTCCGATTGTTCGGCCGCTTATCGGCTTCGACAAGCAGGAGATCGAGTCGGTGGCCCGCTCGATCGGGACCTACGCCATCTCGACCCGGCCGGGGGTCTGCTGTCAGGCCGTCCCGGACCGGCCGGCAACGCGCTCGAACCTGATCCAGATCGTGCAAGAAGAGGAGCGGATCGACGTCGACTCGATCATCGATGACTGTGTGCGGCGTGCGGTCGTGATGTGACGTACACTACTCTCCAGCTCTGCTCCGGCCGCGGGTCGTTCGAAGCCATTCCCCGGCCGAAGCTCAACCTCGACCTGGCCGCGATCGCCGAGCGGCTGCGGGCCGAAGGCGTGGGTGTCACGGATGTGCGGGTCATGCTGATCGTCAAGCTCGAGTGCGAGACCACCCTCGGCCGCGATGGTCGCATCCTCATCAAGACCGGCGACCCGCTCATCGCCGCCCAGGTGTTTGAGCGCCTGCGGGGGCTCGCCAATCTCCCGGAAGCCGAGCGGAATCCCGGTACTGCGCCGAGCGTCCCCGCGAGACTTATGCCCCCGTAAGGCCATCTCCCGGTGATGCGGGAGACCTGGGTCGTCGGGGCCGCGTCGAACCGCTTCGGAAAGATGCGGGAGACGGGCCGCGAAGCGGCGGCGCGCGTCGCGCTGGACGCGCTCGATACCGCCGGGATCGACCCCAAACAGGTCGGCTACACTTTCGTCGCGAACTGCTTTGGGATCGCCGAGCGGCAGGCCCACGTCGGGCCTCTCGTTAACACCGCCCTCGGGATCCCCGAAGTACCCTCCTGCACGGTCGAATCCGCCTGCTCCTCCACGAGCGCCGCGCTCCACGAGGCGTACGTCCACGTCGCTGGCGGGTTCATCGACGCCGCGCTGGTGGTCGGCGTGGAGCGGTTGTCCCACCTGGATACGCTCGCGGCGACGAGCTACTTCGCTATGGGAGCAGACTACGCCTTCGAGACCCGGAACGGGGCCACCTTTCCAGGGCTCTACGCGACGCTGGCGAGCGCCCACCGGCGGGCCTACGGAACGACTTCCGAACAGCTCGGAGCGGTCGCGGTGAAGAACCACGCGAACGCCGCGCGAAATCCGAAGGCGCATTTCCAGAAGGAGATCTCACTCGACACCTACCTGGCCTCTCCCGTGATCGCCTCCCCGCTCCGCCTCTACGACTGCTGCCCGTTCTCCGATGGCGCCTCGGCCCTGGTCGTCGCCGCGCGCGAGGCGGTCCCGCATCCGGTCGCCGAACCGCTCGTCATCCGCGCCTCCGTCCGTACCGGGTCGGTCGCGGACCTCCAGGACCGGCCGACGCTCACGGGCCTCCCCGCAAGCCGCCTCGCGGCCGAGAAGGCGTTCAAGGCCTCCCGCCTCGAGCGCGCCCAAGTCGACTTCATGGAGGTGCACGACTGCTTCACTATTGCCGAGCTGATGGCCCTCGAAGACATGGGCTTCTTCCCCCCCGGGAAGGCGGGAGCGGCGAGCCAGGACGGGGCCACGGCGCGCGACGGTCAACTCCCGGTCAACCCTTCGGGCGGGCTCAAGGCGAAGGGGCATCCGGTAAGCGCGACGGGGGCGGCGCAGGTGTACGAGATCTTTGAACAGTTCAATCAGCGGGCAGGGGCGCGCCAAGTCCCGAAGACGAACCTAGCGCTCGCCCACAACGTCGGTGCGACCGGTGGCTCCTGTTCGGTCCACCTGTTCTCCCGTCGGTAGGGGGCGGTTCTCTGGCCGACGCCCCCTCGCCTGAATCGCCGCACTCCATTGACGCCTATCGTGTGGGCTACGAGGAGGCGGGCAAGCTCTTCGGATTCCGGTCCGCCTGCGGCTTTGTCAGCGCCACATGGGGGCTAGTCTGCCCGAACTGTGCGAAACGCGACCTTGCAGAGACCGTCCTTTCCGGACGCGGCCGCGTGGTCGCGTTCTCGATCCAGCACGTCCCGAGCGACGAGTTCCTCAACGATGCTCCGTACGCGTACGTCGTCGTCGAGTTGGAGGAGGGGGGTCGCCTCACCGGCTGGATGGAGGCGGTAAAGACCGCCGACCAACTGGCGATGGGCGACCGGGTGCGCTGGGTCGCGAGCTATAAGCCGGGGGTCCACTTCGAAAAGGACGGGGGAGCCGGGGCCTCGCCCTCGGGGTAAGACGATGGGAGCCGGCGTGGCGGAGCAGAAGACCGCCGGACCGCCGTGGCTCGCCCACTACCCCCCCGGGATTCCCGCCGAGATCTCGATCCCCGAGCGACGGTTGCACGAGTTGGTCGGCGACGTGGTGCGCCAGCACCCGCAGCGGCCGGCGCTCCTGTACTACGGCGCGCGCTGGAGCTATCGCCGATTCTGGGACGAGTCCGCGGCGTTCGCCCGAGCCCTGGCGGCCGACGGACTCCGCCCCGGCGACCGGTTCGCGGTGTACTTGCCCAACTGCCCTGCGTATCCCATCGCCTACTTCGGCGCCCTCCGGCTTGGGCTCACCGTCGTCCAGATCTCGCCGCTCTACATCGGCCAGGACTTGATCCGACTCCTCCGCGACGCCGAGCCGAAGGGGATCGCGACCCTCGAAATCCTGTATCCGAACCTCGCCAAGGTCGAGGAGGACGCGAGCGTGCCGGTGCACTACGTCGCTCGGCTACGCGACCTCTACCCGTGGTGGAAGCGCCCGTTGGTCAACTCGGTGCTTCGAAGCCGCGGTCTGCCGACGGGCTTCCCCACGGGCCCGCGAGTCCGTCCGTGGACTCACGCGGTCCGGACTCGGGGAGCTCTGACAGACGCCGTGGGCAACCCTGCGAGCGTGGTTGCCGTACTCCAGTACACGGGAGGCACCACCGGTCGCCCGAAGGCAGCGATGCTCACGCACCGGAATCTCGTCGCGAATGCCCTCCAGTGTGCGGCGTGGTTCCGGCGCGAGGCCGATGGCCAGGACCGGGTGCTCGCCGCCGTGCCGTTCTTTCACGTCTACGGGATGACCGTGGCGCTCAATTATCCGCTCATTGCCGGAGCCTCCATCGTCATGCAGACCCGCCCGGACACGGACGAGGCGCTCGGCCTCATCTCGCGCTACCATCCGACGCAGTTTCCAGGGGTCCCCGCCATGTACCAGGCCATCAACCACCACCCGAAGCTCGCGAACTTCGACATCCGCTCCATCAAGATCTGCGTGAGCGGTTCGGCGCCGCTGCCCCGGGAGGTGGCCCGACGGTTCGAGGAGTTGACCGGGGGGAATCTCATCGAAGGGTACGGCCTGACGGAAGCGTCGCCGGTCACCCACGCCAACCCGATCTACGGCGAGCGTCGCGCCGGCACGATCGGGCTCCCCTTCCCGAACACCGACCAGCGCGTGGTCGACCTCGAAACCGGGACGACGTCCCTCGGGGTGGGCGAAGCCGGCGAGCTCTGCGTCCGGGGCCCTCAGGTGATGCTGGGCTACTACCACCAGCCCGAGGAGACGGCGCTCGTCCTCAAGGACGGCTGGCTCCACACGGGGGACATCGCAACGATCGACGCCGACGGGTACACCTCGATCATCGACCGCAAGAAGGACATCATCATCGTCGGAGGTCTCAAGGTCTATCCGCGGGAGGTGGAGGAGGTCCTGTTCCAGCACCCCGCCATCGCCGAGGCCGCCGCGGTGGGCGTCGCGGACGAGGAGCGGGGGGAGGTCGTGAAGGCGTTCGTCGTGCTGAAAAAGGACGCCACCGCCACCGAGGCCGAGGTGATCGCCTTCGTGCGCGAGCGGATCGCGCATTACAAGGCACCGAGGACGGTCGAGTTCCGCGCGAGCCTTCCGCGCAGCGGCGTCCAGAAGGTACTTCGGCGCGAGCTCCGCGCCCCCGCTCCGGCCTAGAGTCCTCGGCCCAGGAGGTCCCGCGCGACGATCAGCCGCTGGACCTCGTTCGTGCCCTCGAAGATCAGGGTGATGCGCGCGTCGCGGTACGCCCGCTCGACCGGCGTTCCTCGAATGTATCCGAGCCCGCCGTGGATCTGGAGCGCGTCGCTGATCGCCTGACAGCCCCATTCCGAGGCGAGGCACTTGATGATCGCCGATTCCCGGGTCTTTTTGAGGCGCTCGCCGCGCGCCCAGCCCTTCGGGTCGGGGCCCATCGCGTCCTGGTGCGCCGCCGCGTGGTAGACCATGAACCGTAGGGCGTGGATGTGCATCGCCATGTCGGCGAGCTTGAACTGGACCGCCTCGAACTCGCTGATGGGCAGCCCGAACTGGGTGCGATTGCTGGCGAATTTGAGCGCCTCGTCCGCCGCGGCCTCCATCCCGCCCAACATGGCGGCACCCAACGTGACGCGCCCCACGTCGAGCGCCGTCATGGCGACGATGAACCCCCGCCCCACCTCCCCCAGGACGTGTTCCGGTCCAAGCTCGACGTGGTCGAGGATGAGTTCGGCGGTGGAGGTGCCGTGGAGCCCCATCTTCTTCTCACACCGACCGACCTTGAAGCCGGGCGTCCCCCGGTCGACGAGGAAGGCGGTCACGCCACCGTTCGGTCCCAGTTTTGGGTTGTTGGCGGCAAACAGCACGACGGTATCGGCCTCGGCGCCGTTGGAGACGTAGACCTTCGACCCCGTGAGCAGCCACTTCTCCCCGTGGGGTTCCGCGAGGGTCTTGAGCGAGCCTGAGTCGCTTCCCGAGCTCGACTCGGTGAGACTGAAGGCCAGGAGCTTCTCTCCCTTGGCCGCGGGGACGAGCCACCGGCGCTTCTGCGCCTCGGTACCGAACGACAGGAGCGGCGTCGCGCCGAGCGAGGTGTGCGCACCGACGATCGTCCCGTGCGAGGCGTCCACTTTGCCCAACTCCTCGAGGAAGATGCAATAGCCGACCTTCCCCAGCCCGAGACCGCCCCACTCTTCCGGGATGGGAACGCCGAAGTACCCTTCCTTCTGCATCTTGCGGATCGACTCGGTGGGGAACGTCTCCGTCGCGTCCATCTGATCCACAACGGGGGCCACTTCCCGCTGAATGAAGTCGCGCGCCGCCTGCCGGAACGCCTCCTGGTCGTCGGTGAACGTGAAGTCGAACGCCATCGTCAGGCTCCCTTGAACTTCGGGGGGCGACGCTCGATGAACGCGGCCAGACCTTCGGTGAGGTCGCTGCTCTTCAGAACCTCCTTTTGGAAGATCTCCGACTCGATCTGGAGCCCCTCTTGGAGGGAGCGGTCTCGTCCCGCGAGCATGGCGGCCTTCGCCCCCGCCACGGCTTTCGGGGCGCGCTGCGCGATCGTGTGGGCGAGGTCCCGGGCGGCGCGCAACTCCTGCCCCGCGGGGACCGTCTTGTTCACGAGGCCGATCCGGTGCGCCTCCGCCGCGGGGAGAAGAGCCCCGGTGAAGATCATCTCGCGCGCCTTCGCGGGCCCCACGAGGCGCGGAAGTCGCTGGGTACCCCCATAGGCCGGCATGAGACCATAGACCGTTTCGGGTGCCCCGAGCTTCGCGGACTCGCCGGCGATCCGGAGGTCACAGGCGAGGGCGAGCTCCAGCCCGCCGCCGAGGGCCAGCCCATTGATGGCCGCGACGACCGGGCGGTGGAACCGCTCGATGCGCGCGAAGAGGTTCTGCCCGCGGGCGACGACTTTCGGGGCGTCATCGAGTCCGAGCGTGGCCACCTCCTTGAGGTCCGCCCCTGCACTGAAGTACTGCCCATCGCCGGTCAGGATGACGCAGCGCGCGGAGGCATCCGACTCGATCTCGGTGAACCGTCGGTCCAGTTCCTCGAGAAGCGCGGTACTGAGCGCATTCACCGGGGGATGGCGCAGAACGAGGATCTCGACCCCTTCTCCGTCGTGCTTGACTCCTACGAGCTCCGTCGCGGCCATCCGTCCACCGCGCGCGGAATGCCGCGAAGCGCACTTAATCTGTGGGGAGCCGGGTCCCAGCCACTCACCTAAGTAGCGCACGGACCTCGCGGGCGGCCGTGGCGGACCGCGAGCTGCTTGTCCTCTCGCTCTACTCGCTGTTGGCCAGCAACCGGTCGGGCCTCTTCCTCGTCTACTTCCCGATCTTCCTCGTCACCGAGAAAGGCGCGCCGGTCTCTCTCGCGCTCGCCCTCGTCTCGGTCGCGTACGTGGCCTCGAGCCTGACCGGACCGCTCATGGGTCGCTGGTCAGACCGCCTGGGCCGGCGCCGGCCGTTCCTCCTGGCCGCCGAAGCGGGCGCCTTGCCCGTCTTCCTCGTCCTTCCCTACCTCCCCGGGGCGTGGGCGGCGGGACTCGGGTTCGTCCTCGCGCAGATTGTCCTCTCGTTCGGGTCGCCCGCGCTCAACGCCTATGTGAGCGACCTCACCCGGAATCGGGAGCGGGGGAAGGGCTACGGGCTTCTCAACGCGACGGGCTACGTCGGCCAGATCGTGGGATTCATCATTGTCGCCCTGCTGGTCGGACCGTTCGGCGTGAACGTCCTGTTTCCCTTCGTCGTGCTGGTGATGGTTGGGTCGCTGAGCGTGGTCGTCTTCCTCGTCCCCGACCGGCCCTCTCCACTGGCCACGAAAGCGATCCGTTGGACGGAGGCCCGGCCGGTGGTGACCTTCTCCGTCGCGGTCTCGATCCGCGCCCTCGGGATCGGAGCGGTCGGCACGTTCTTCGGGGTGTACGCCACGACGCTGGGGGCGAGCGACGCCGACGTGGCCATCATCGCCATCGTGGGACTCGCCGCCGCCGCGATCAGCTCCGTCCCCCTGGGGAAGCTGGTCGACCGGATCGGCGGGATTCGGGGGGTCTGGTACGGTACATTGCTCAGCCTGGGCGGGATCGTCGTCTTCCTTCTCGCACCCGCGTGGGGGTATCTCGTGCCGGCCCAAGCGATCCGCCTCGTCGGGGTTTCGCTCTACAGCCCCGCGATGCTCGCGTGGGTGTCGAACCTCGCCCCTCCGGGCCACCGGGCCGAGTATCTTGGGGTGTTCGGCCTCGTCAACTCGACGCTGTGGAGCCTCGGGCCGCTCGGGGGCGGCGTCGCCCTCAGTTGGGGCGGCACCCTCGGCCTCTTTCTGTTCGCGATCGGCACGACCGTCGTTTCGCTGGTGATGCTCGAGCTCCTCTACCTGCTCAAGCGCTCCGGTCCCTCGGAGGGCACACCGGGCCCCCCCGCACCCGACCTCCTGCCGCCCCCGGTCCCGCCGGTGCGCCCCACGCTCGAGTCCCGAAGCGTGGCCGCCGGAGCAGGCTGATATAGCGGGCATTGGTCCGGCCGGTGTGGAACGACCGACGACGTTCGCCGATGCCCATGCGGAGTGGGAGGAGGCCAAGTTCGTCATTCTGGGCGTCCCGTTCGACCGCACCACCTCTTTTCGGCCCGGGGCACGGTTCGGCCCCGATTCGATCCGGCAGCACTCGTGGAACTTCGAGTCGTACGACCTGGAATCCGGGATCGACCTGTCCGAGGTTCCGATCCACGACCTCGGCAACACTCCCGAATTTGGGAGCGCGGCCAGCATGGTCGAATCGCTCCGCGAGGAGGTCCGCCCGATCTACGCCGCGCAGAAGATCCCGATCACCCTCGGCGGCGACCACGCCTGCTCGCCCCCCTGCGTGGAGGCCTACCCCGACGGCGGATCGCTCGGGGTCCTCTACCTGGATGCCCACATGGACTTCCGGTCAAGCTACCTGGGGGACCCACGGAGCCACGCCTGCTCCTCCCGCCGGATTGTCGAGAAGCTGGGAGCGAACAACGTGGTCGTCCTCGGCGTTCGTTCCGTCTCCCGGGAAGAGGTGGACGACAACAAGAAGGTCGGCATGTCGTTCGTCACCGCCCACGAAATCGCGAGCGAGGGGATCGAATCGGCCGTACAGCGGGCGCTCAACATGCTGAAGACCGACCGGGTCTACATCTCGCTCGATATCGACGCGATCGACCCGGCGTACGCCGGCGCCACCGGGACGCCCGAACCGTTCGGGCTCACGCCCCGGGACGTGAAGTACGCCATTGGCCAGGCCGCGCCGCGGCTGGCGGGCCTCGACATCATGGAGGTCAGCCCCCACTACGACAACGGCAACACGAGCGCCCTCGCCGCTCGTCTCGCCCGCGAGGCGATCGTCCGCGCCACGGCGGCGCAACATCTCTAGGGGGGACGACCACGAGCACGGAGCCCGAGGCCGGGCCCGCGATCTCCCGGGGGGCTGAGGCCTCGATCCGCCGCGTCAAGTGGATGGGTCGCGCCGCGCTCCTGAAGGAGCGGGACTCGAAGGCGTATCGCCCGAAGGAGCTCGATGAGCGGCTCCGCCGCGAACGGACCCGGACGGAGGCCCGTCTCCTCGTCGAGGCCCGGCGGCTCGGGGTCCGCACGCCGCTCGTCTACGACGTGGACCTGACGCGTCACCGGATCATTCTCGAGGAACTTCCGGGGCCCACGCTGAAGCAGCTGATCGACCAGAACCCTTCCGACCCGAAGCCCCTCGAAGGGCCGGTCCGCCGGTTCGGAGCCGCCCTCGGGCGCCTCCACGCGGGGGGGATCTCGCACGGCGACCTCACGAGCTCGAACGTCCTGTTCCCCGACGCCGGCGAAGGCGAGCCGGCGTTCCTCGACCTTTCGATGGGCGCCCGGAACGCGGGCGTAGAGGAGCTCGGGATCGACCTCCACCTCGTCGAGGAGGACTTACGGGCCCTGCATCCCGAGGGAGAGCGGTTGCTCAAGGCCTTCTTCGACGGCTACGCGGCGGGCAACCCCTCGCGGCACAAAGAGGTCCGCGCCCGCGCGAAAGAGATCCGCGGGCGCGTGCGCTACGCCTGAGCCGTCGCCTCCGTCTCGGCGCGACGTCCCACGCGATCGAGGCCGACGGTCAGGACTGGGGCGAGCTCCTCGAGCACGTCGGTGGCGAGCAGCCCCAGCCCCATCCGTGCGGCGGCCCGATATCCCGCGACCCCGACCCAGTAGCTCGCGAGTCGCGCCGCGGGGACGGGACTGACCCCGCGGGCCAGGAGCGATCCCACCACCCCCGCCAAGAGGTCCCCCGTTCCGCTGACCGCCAGCGCCCGCGGGTGGGAAAGGTTCGCGACGGTCGGTCCCCCGTCGCTGAGGAGGTCCGCCGCTCCTTTGACCAGCAGGGTAAGATGCAACGCCGCCGCACGACGTCGGACCTCTTCGACCCGTTCGGTCCAGGAGGTCGCCGGTTCCCCCCCAAAGACGCGGGCGTATTCGGTCAGGTTCGGCGTCGCGACCACGACCGGGCGATGAGCCGACCCCTCGGGGATCGAGGTTGGCAGCGCATCCAGCGCATCGGCGTCCACCACGAGGGGGTACTTCTCCCACAGCGTTGGCAAGAGGGCGCGGAATGCCTCCAACGTGGCTTCGGCGCGCCCTGCGCCCATCCCGATAACGACCGCGTCGACGGGGTTCGCTTCGAGCCAGCCCAGGATCGTCGGGACATCCGCGGCGCGAAAGTGGTCGGCCCCCACCGCGCGCACCACCAGATTCGGGGAGAACGACTGCACCCGATCCGCCGAGGGAAGGGGTGCGAGCACCGTGGCCCGTTCCATACCCGCCCGCAGCGCGGCGAGCCCCGCCAGGGCGGGGGCCCCCGCGAACGGCCCGCCTCCGAGTACGGCGATCCGCCCGGGTCTTGGATGGCCGCCCAGGGGGCTTGCCGCCGGATAGTACAGGAACTCCCCCGGACCCGTCCGGCTCCGTGCCTCGGGGGGAATGCCGATCTCGCGGACCACGATCTCGCCGCAGGTCTCGGCCGTCATCCCGGGCTTGAGCGCCGTCAGGGCGACGGTCCACTTGGGTCGGAGCGCCTCCGCGCTCCCGAGTCCGCTGGGCTCATCCACAGAGAGCAACGGGACCCCGCTCTCCCGCGCCGCGGCCGCCATTTCCCGGTACGGTCCGCGGAGCGACCCGGTTTGTCCGGTGCCCAACAGCGCATCCACGAGTAGCGCGAACTCTCCGAGCTCGGCCGGCCGCGGGATCCCGACATGGAGCGGCGCGTGGGCGGCCGCCCGCTCCAGGCAGCGCCGGGCGGCCGGCGACCGGATCTCGGTCGGAGGCCGAACGACGAACAGCTCCGCCGCGTACCCCCACTGTTGAAGGTAATAGGCGGCGCACGTGCCGTCCCCCCCGTTGTTCCCGACCCCCACCAGCACGCCGACGCGGGCAGGCGCGGGAGGGAGGTGGCGTGTCGCCTCCTCGGCGACGGCCCGTCCGGCGTTCTCCATCAGGGTGTCGAGGCTGACCCCGAGCGCGATCGCGTTCTGCTCGAGAACCGACATCTCGAGCGGGGAGGTGGGCCCAACCTCCGCGAGGGCCATCCGCGCTCAGCTCGGCGGCGGGGTGCCCTCGGTCGGGAGCTCTCCGCCCTGGAAGATATCGATCGATGCCGGAAGGAGGTTGCGTCGGGATAGGTAGGTCGCCTGCGTCCGGCTGTAGCGGAACAGAATGTCGGCCTTGCCCTCCTGGAATCCCCAGGGCCGGATGATCAGGAGGTCGCCCTCCCGGATCCACATCTTCTTCTTCATCTTCCCCGTGATGCGACCCATCCGGGACAGCGAATCCTCGCACATGACGCGGATCCGGGCCGCGCCGAGCAGCTGGCTCGCGATCCCGAAGATCTCGCCGCGATTGCGGCGCGGAAGGGGAAGCCTTCCGACTTCCTCGCCACCCTCGACGACGACGGTCTCGGGCGCGGACGACTCGTCCGCCGCGGGGGCCGGCGGGTCGTCGGAAGGGGAGGGCGGTTCGGGCACGGGTCGGCGCATGACGGCCGGGGTATTTCACTTGACCGCGCGCCGAGGGAAGACGACCTCCGGGTTCTCCTCCAAGATCCGTCGTTGGATTTCGGCCGGGAGCGCCAGCGACCGGAACGCCTTCAGATTCTCACCGATGTCGCGGACACCGGGTCCCGGCCAGTCCGATCCAAAGAGGACGCGGGCCCCGATCCGGGCGAGGTCGGGAAAGTACTCGAGCAGCTTCGAGGGCGGGATGCTCGAGAGCTCGAGATAGACCTTGGGGAATCGCCGGGTGAGAAAGACCGCTTCATCCATCCACAGCGGGCGGCCGCCGTGCGCCAGCACGATCGTGAGCTCGGGGAAGTCGATCGCGACATCCTCGACGAGCATCGGGTTCGCAAGCCGGTTCCGGGCCCCGGGGAAGACGGACGTCCCGGTGTGTACGATGAGGGGAACGCCGAGCCGCTCGCAGGCCGCATAGATCGCTCGCAGCCCGGGCATGCCCCCGTCCACGTACGCGTTGGGGGCGAACCCCTGATGGGGAGGGTGAAGCTTGATCCCGCGGATCCCCAGCTGGGTGACGAGTCGCGCAACCTCGGCCCCCGGGTCCGCGTGGGTGGGGAGGACCCCCCCGACCGCGATGAGCCGCTCGGGGTCGGCGCGGACATACTCCGAGACGAAGTCGTTCGCCTTCTCCGTGTAGCCGATAACGTCGGGGCTGACGTAATTGACCAGCACGGCCCGATCGACGCCGCAGCGGTCCAGATAGGCGAGGAATCCGGGAGCATCCGTTTGATACGCGATGCGATGGTCCTCCGGAAGGACGTTCCCGAACAGAGCGCGAACTTCCGGTCGCATCTCCCAAACGGGGTTGATGTGGACGTGGCAGTCGGTGACGCCCATCGGCCGCGCCAACAGCCCGGGGTATATCTGACCCCGCCCCGTCCCCGCTCGATTGCCCGTTTCCCGGAGGGTTTATCTCGCGGGTCGGCCCCTCCCGTGGTCCGTGGCCGGCCCCCTCGGACGCCCGATGCTTGTCGTGCCCCGCTACCTGAAGGCGACCTATCTCGCCCAGGGAGAAACAATGCTGCGCGAGACGCGCGGGACCCGGATATACTACTTTCCCGCCCCGGTGCTCTCCCTGATTCTCCTCTTCATCATCGACTACGGAGCCGCGGCTGCCACGCGATCCTCCTGGCCCGCCTTCCCCGGGGTGACGGTGGCGTTCCAGAACATCTACTCGGCGAACGACACCGTCGGCCGCTACGTGTTCTACTTCTTCCTGTTCCTGACGCTCCTCGCGCTTCTCTGGCTGCTCGTCCGGTACCTGCGATGGATATCCACGGTCTACGCCGTCACCACGCAGCGGGTCATCGTTCAGTCAGGGATTCTCGGCCGGGAGTTCGACGAGATCCCCCTCCTCCAGATCCGGGGCGTCGATGTCCACCAATCGGCCGGGCAACGGATTCTCGGCTACGGAACGATGTTCGTGAGCTCCGAGGGCGGCGTGCACACGCACATTGGCAATGAGGACTGGAAGGGGATCCCCAAGCCCTTCGAGTTCCAGCGGATCGTGGAAGGCGCGTCGCAGAACCTTGCGGTCAACCGGAACACCGGCATGCGCTGAGCCGCCGGTCAGCGGCCCGCGCGGGCCTTCTGGATTGCCTGCGTGAGCGCGGGAACGACCTGGAAGAGGTCGCCGACGATTCCGTAGTCGGCCACCCGGAAGATCGGGGCCGACGGGTCGGAATTGATGGCCACGATCACGCGGGAGCTCATCATGCCCACCAGATGCTGAATGGCGCCAGAGATGCCCACCGCGATGTAGAGCTGGGGCGAGACGGTCCGCCCGGTCTGGCCCACCTGGAGCGACACCGGCCGCCAGCCGGCATCCGTGACCGCCCGCGAGGCGCCGACGGCCGCGCCCAACGCGCGGGCGAGCGCCTCGATCAGGGCAAAATTCTCTGGACTGCGGAGGCCCCTGCCCCCCGAGACCACGATCGTGGCGTCGGCGAGGTCCGGGCCGTGACCTCCCTCCGTGGGCTGGAAACTTCCTCCCGCCCCGATAAGGCTCGCCGGCTCTGGCGGGGGGCTTTCGCGGTCCTCCACCGTCGCGGGTTCCGTTCCGGCGGAGGACGCGGGGAAGGCATGTGCTCGGATCCCCACCACGACTCGGGGGCCGGGGAGGTCCAGCTGCTCCGTTGCTCTCCCGCCGAAGACCGGACGGGCCACGCGAACTCCGCCCGCGTCCAAGGGTTGGAGCTCGACGACCGACGTGGCGGCCGTCGCCCCCCACCGCGCCGCCAGACGGCCGACCAGGTCGCGGCCCCGCCCCGAACCTGGCACGACCACAATTCCCTCACCCATCGATGCGAGGGCGCTATGGACGACCTGCGCCCAGCGAGCCGATGTGCGCGGGTCCGGCGAGGGGTCCGCCAGTCGAAGGACGCGATGAGCGCCCGCGGCCCCGGCGTCGCGGGCGAGTTCGGGGGCTGGCTCCCCCCACACCACCACCGTGATGGGTGCGGACCCGAGGGTTCGGGCCGCGGCGATCGCCTCGAGCGACCTTCCCGTCAGTTTGCCCTCGACCGTTTCGGCCGCGACTAGCACGCTCGCGGTCATGGAAGGACCTTCACGTCCTCCTGGAGGATCCGCACGAGCTGCTCCGCCGACTCCTCGGGCGTCTTGGCTTCGATGAGCTTCGCCCCGGTCCGCGGCGGGGGCAGCTGGAATCCGCTCGGCCGAGCGAAGCGGGAGGCTCGCTCGCCCACAGCGGCCAGTACCTCCGCCGCCGGGATCCGTTCGATGGCCGCGCGCCGGGACTTGAGGATGTTCGGGAGCCGGGCCGTGCGGGGGTCGTTCCAGGCCTGCTGAAGGCTGATCACGAGCGGTGCAGGGGCCACCGTCTTCCAGGATCCGCCCTCCGCCGCGACCTGGAAGGTGAACATCGCCGCCGCCGCGTCCCACCGAAGGTCGGTGACGGCCGAGAAGTTCGCGACGTGGAGGAGTTCGGCCAGAGCCGGACCGACGATCCCGGCCTCGTCGTCGCCGGCCTGCTTTCCCAGGAGGACCAGGTCGTGCGGGGCCCGCCCGACCGCCATCGCAAGCACCTGCGCGACCCCGAGCTGATCGATCCCGGCCCCGGACGGGAGCTCGGCTAGCGTCGCGGCATCGCACCCCAGGGCGAGCGCGGACCTGAGCACCTCCTCGGCACGGGGCCCCGGCCCGCAGGCGAGGACGCGCACCCGGCTCGCGGCTCCCGCCTCTTTCAGGAGGAGCGCCTGCTCCACGGCGGATTCGTCATACCCGGCGAGGACGAACTTCACGCCCTCTTCGTCGAGCCGATTGCCGTCCGCGCGGGCGCGGAGTCGGGTCTCCGCGTCCGGGACAGGTTTCACGCAGACGACGATCTCCATCCGGGGCCGCCGTCAGCCGCGGGCGCGCAGGAGTTCGCGAGCGATGACGATCCGCTGGATCTCGTTCGACCCTTCGTAGATCTGGGTGAGCTTCGCGTCGCGCAACAGCTTCTCCACCGGATAGTCCTTCATGTAGCCGTACCCGCCGAACACCTGGATGGCCTCGTCGGCGACCTGCATCGCGGCGTCGGACGCGAAGCACTTCGCGATGGAGGACTCGAGCGTCCCCTTCTCGCCATGGTCGATCGTCCACGCCGCGTGCCAGACGAGAAGTCGCGCGGCGTGCACCGCCTGCGCCATGTCGGCGAGCTTGATCTGGATCGCCTGGTGCTCCGCGATGGGCTTCCCGAACGTCTGGCGCTTGAGCGCATAGTCCCCGGCGTAGTCGAGGGCGGCCTGGGCGATCCCGGTGGCCATCGCCCCGATGGGGGTGCGGGTCTGGTCGAGCGTTCGCATCGCCAGGTTGAATCCGTCGCCTTCCGCTCCGATGCGGTCTGCGACGGGGATGTGGACCTTCTCGAAGTGGACCGTGGCCGTGGAGGACGCGCGCTGGCCCATCTTGTCCTCCTCCTTCCCGACCGAGACCCCCTCTGCCGAGCGCGGGACGAGGAACGTCGTGATCCCCTTGTGGCGAAGCGCCGGGTCCACGGTCGCGAACACCGTGAAGAGGCCCGCCTGGGGGGCGTTGGTGATGAAGCACTTCTCGCCGTCGAGGAGGTAGTGGTCCCCCTCCTTCTTCGCGTGGGTATGGAGGCTCCCGGCATCGCTCCCGCCGCTCGGCTCGGTCAGCGCGAACGAAGCGAGGTTGTACGTCGCGCAGAAGGGGGTCAGCACGCGGCGGAGCTGCTCGGGGGCGGCTCCCAGGAGCAGCGGCTCGAGGGCGAGGCAGTTCGCGATGATAGTCGTGGTCATCCCCGCGCATCCGCGGGCCAGCTCCTCGACGATCAGGCACTGGTCGAACAGGCCGAGGCCCGACCCGCCCCACTCGCTCGGGATATTGAGGTTCATGAGACCGAGCTCCCAGGCTTTCCGATAGACCTCCTCGGGAAAGTGGCCCGCCCGGTCGCTCGCCGCGGCCCGCGGAAGCATCTCCGTGCGCGCGAACTTGCGCGCCATGTCCCGTAGCCCGGTCTGCTCCGCGGTTAGCGTGAAATCGGGCATCCGGCGTCCGAACCGGGCGCGCCAAGCGGAATGCGCTATATCATATTTGGGAGGTAGACGGGCATGCCCGGCCGCCGTACGCGTGCACGGAGACCTCCGGACCTCGAGATCGAGGCAGAGGGGGTCGCCCGGTACGACGCGAGCCGCGAGACCCGGACCGGAACCCCCGAGGTCATCCTCGCCGAGGGAAAAACCACCGCGCATCTTCTCGCGCTTGTGTCGGCCCTGCATGGGGCCGGACGCGGCGCCCTCGTCTCCCGGCTGAACGCCGGTCAACGTCGTGCGCTCGCCTCGGGCGCGCGCGAGGCGCGGTTCCGGGTAACCTTCCTCGCGGAGGGACGACTGGCCCGGCTGGAAGGGTCCCTCCCCCTCCCGTCGCGCGATGGCATCGTCGCGATCGTCACGGCCGGCACATCGGACGTGCCGATCGCGGAGGAGAGCCGGGCCGTACTCGAATCGTACGGCGTGCGAACGGTCACGGCCTACGACGTGGGCGTGGCCGGGCTGCACCGTCTGCGGCGTGCGGTCGGCCGGCTGGAGCGGCGACGGCCCGCGGTCTACCTGGCCTTCGCGGGGCGCGAGGGCGCGTTGCCGACCGTCCTCGCGGGCCTTGTCCGTGCTCCGGTGGTGGGTGTTCCGACCTCGACCGGTTACGGAAGGGGGGGCCGGGGCGAGGCGGCGCTCTCGGCCATGCTCCAGTCGTGCGCCCCGATCGCGGTGGTGAACATCGACGCGGGGGTCCCGGCGGCGCTCTTCGCGTTGCATCTGTTGAGCGGACGAGCCCGACCCCCCGGAGCCTCTCGATGACGGGGCCGTGGGACGAACGCGCCTCCATCGCCGAAGCCGCGTACCTTGGCGACCCCGACCGGGGCACGGCGGAGCCGAGGCTCTTTGCGGAATGGGCGATCGGCCGGGTGAAGAAGTTCGCCGGAGTTCGTGACGTCGTCGAGCTGGGGTGCGGCCCCGGCCGCGACTCAGGTCGGCTGGCGCTCGAGGGGTTTCGGGTACAGGGGGTGGACTTCTCACCGACCGCGATCGAGCGCGCCTTGGCTTGGCAGCGGAGCCTCCGGGAACCGTACCGTTCGCGACTCTCCTTCGTCCAAGGCGAGGCGCTCCAGTTCCTCGAGGGCCGCCCCCCCGCGAGCGCCGATGTGGTGCTGGCCAACGTCGTGTACGGAACCTGGACGGACCCCGAGATCGAGCGGTTGAGCGGGCTCCTCTACCGCCTCCTCCGGCCGGGCGGATTCCACCTCTTCGCCGTGCGACACGCCAGCGACCCGAACGCCGGCAAGGGAAGCCGGGTGGGGCCGCATACCTACCTGGGTGGGCCACATGACATCGCCTATCGGTACTACACCGTGGACGAGCTCGAAGACCGGATGGGGCCCAAGTTCGAGCGCCTCGAGACCCTCTTTACGAAGGAGTCCCACCTCCTCTTTGCGCTGGACCGGCGCCGGAAATTCGGGGGCGCCGTCTCCGAGTCGGCCCCCCAGGGAGGGGGGTAGGTTTTTGAATCCTCGCGCGACTCGGGGAGTCGTGCCGGGACGGTCGACGCTCTCCGAGGAGGCGGAACGGGAGGAGCGGGAGGACCACGAGCGGCTTCGCGCCATCGATGTGAAGATCCGCGAGCTGCGGGGCCGCCGCGACCAGCTACTGACGCAGGTGCACCAGCTCTCGGACGAACAGAAGACGCTCTTCGACGCCCGCCAACCGCGGCAAGCCTCCCTCGAGTCGACCAACGACGAGCACCGGGAGCTCGGGCGGCACCTTTCCGAGCTCCGCCGCGACCGCGACCGGGCCCGGACCCGGCTCGACGAGGCGATCGTGGCCGCCCGGTTGGCCCGCCAGGAACTCCCCCACGGCGCGGGAGTGCGGCCCGAGCAGCTCCGCCGTGAGATGGCGGCGCTCGAGCTCAAACAGCAAACGAACGCGCTGCCCCTTTCCGAGGAGAACGCGCTCATCGACCACCTTCGGGAGCTGCGCCACCAGCTCGAAGCGGCGGAGAAGAACAGCCAGGCGCTCCTGGCCCGCCAGCAGCTCCTGAAGGCCCGCGAGGAGGCGGTGCGGACCGCCCGGCTCGACGTCGACCGACTTTCGGACGAACTCCAGAAGACCAAGGTCGAGCGCGACCGGCGGATGGAGTCCATGCGGGCGCAGCTCGTCGGGGTCGGTCAGCTGGTCGCCGAGATCCGGGAGAAGTCCCGCCGACGGGGCGAGGTGATGGCCCGTCTGGACGGCGTGATGGCCGACCTTCGGAACCTCGAGCGGGAGGCCCAGCACCGGGTCATGGCCTCGCGACAGCGGCGCTACGAGGCGAAGCGGGCGATCGTCGACTACAATCGCTCGGTCCGTTCCCAGGTCGGGAGCGGGGAGCCGACGGACCGCGTCGCCGAAGCCCAGCTGGAAGCGCTCCTGAAACGCGGGCGGGTCACCCTGGGCGGGTGACGCCGCGAGCGGGGCTAGAGCGTACCCGCGGGGAAGATGTCGACCACGGTGATCAGGAATACCAGGGTTTGACCCTGCACTTCCTGGTTGAAGTTCTCCGTGAACGTGCCGTTCGCCACGTTCACCCCGGAGACGATGAATCGGCCCCCGCTCTGGCTGGAGCAGGGTCCATTCCCGAGGTAGTCGTGGCCGAGGACGAGTCCGGCCTCGGAGGGGAACAGCTGGTTCACGAGGGTGATCGTCCCGGTGCCATTGGCCGTCGGGGAGACGGCGGTGACGACCACCGGCCAGCCGGCGGGGCTCGAGGTCGCTCCCACGCTGGGCAGGTTCTCCACCGTCACGAACGAGCTGTTCTCACTGAGGACGAGGACCGGCCAGGCGTAGTGGGGGTCCGGGAATTCGACTCCCTGGAAGGCGGTGACCCCGGGATACCGTTGGGTAAACTGGGTCAGGCTCAACGTCTCCAGGACCGGCAGGCTGAAGGCGAGCGGCCGGGTCGCGACGCAGGCGAGGTTCGTCGGCCCGTATCCGAGGTCGGGAGGAACGACGACCGCCCGGGTACTGTTGCCGCTGAGCCCGACGAGGCCTTGCCAGAACCCGGTGACCGTCTGGATGAACGTGAATCCGCCGAGCGAGTACCCCGAGCTCGGGGTGTTCGAGCCGATGTGGACCGCGAGCGGGGTGTAGTTCTTGGCCGTGCCGCGGAGACCAAACTCGAGCGTCTTGGGATACGCGATGCTGTTGGTCGCGACGGTGTAAAGGGAGGTGTCGAACACCTTCCCCGCCTCGGCCCCCGAGCCCATGACCCCGATGTAGTTCACGGTCACGTTGTCGCCGAGCGCCACGGTGGCCACGGTCGGGGGGCCCTGCGGCCGATTCTTGAAGTAGAGGTACCCCGCCGTGCCGCCGCCGACGAGGATCGCGACGATCGCGATGGCGAGGAGGGGAGTCCAGCTCTGGGTCTGTGCCATGCGGAGTTCCGGTTGGGGGTCAGTCTGTCGCCAGTCTCGTCACCGAATCGGAGAGACAGGTGTTCCTCATTCCCCCGCTCGCGAGCATGGCAGAGATATAAATCCTCGTCAGTCGGCGGCGCCCCCATCCCTCGTAAGGGCCGTCCGGGGGACGGTAGGCCCCCCCCGGAACCGATTCGGCCGATGCCGTCGCGCCGTCGTGCCCGAGGGTTACAGCCCCGCCGCGCGGGCGAGGCGCCGCCCGGTCCGGGCCCGATTCGCGGCCCAGCAGGGGAACGTCAGTCCCGTGGGCCCGATGAGGATCGAAAAGGCGAGCTGGGGACGCGTCAAGAGAAGTCCGACGACCGGCTGGGGGGAGAGAGGCATCCCCGTGAGCAGGAACGCGGTCACGGCCGTGACTCCCCCCGCGACGATCGAGAGCGCGAGCCCGCCCGGGAGCATGGGCAAATGCGGGGGCCGGGGGAAGGTGGTCACGGCGGGGCTACGAGGTAACATGCGCATCGATGCGCATAAACCTTGGGGCGTCTCAGCGACGCGCTCGCGGAAGCGATGGGTTAGGCGCGCCGGAGCTTCCCGACGACCGGCTCTTCGAGAACCCCCGCCTCTTCCAATCGGTTGAGCAGCTCCTCGGCGGCCGGCTCGGACAGCCCTCGCGCCGCCGCCCGCTCGAGCGCCTCCTTGAGGTCCGCGTACCCGTCCACGGACCCTTCGGTCAGTTCGTCCAGGATGTCGAGAAACGAGGATTCGAGCGCCCGCTCCTGGGCGGAGGGCGCCGGGCGCGGAGCGACGGGCGGGGTCCGGGTCACGCGGGCGCCTCCACCCCGCGCTGCGGGAGGAGTCGCGCGAGGGGCGGCGCTTGCCGGCGGCTCGCCGGAAGCGAAGGCGATCGCGGCGAGTAGGCCACGGTCGAAGGTCCCCCGGTCGAGTGCCGGGTACCTCCGGGCCGCCGCCCGGGCCGCCTCGACCCAACCCCGGGGCGCCTCGGCCAGGGGGACGGTGGCCGTGGGTTCCGCTCGGAGGCGTTCCACGAGCTGGATCCGTCGGTGGGTCTGCTCGACCGCCACGGCCAGGTGGAACCGATAGTCGGCTTCGCCGATCGCCCGGAGAGCCTCCGCCCGCACGGACCCGTAGCCGACGCCGTCCCGACCGCGATACAAGTGGGCCTTCCCGACGACCAGGGCGAGCCCGGCCGCGGTCCACCGTTTCAGGGCGGCCAGGGCCCGGGGCTGGAAGCCTCCGGCCGTCACGGTGAGGCTTCCCGTGGGGTCCGTGAGCTTCGAGCGTAAGAACGGCTGACTTTCGTCCTTCCCAATCGATTCGGCCGGCTGGAGCGTTCCGACGACGAGGACTCGATTCATCCGAGCGCCGAGCGGGGACAGGAGATACGAGGCGGCTCGCTCTCCGGTTCCTTTCTCCTCCTCGAGCGATGCCTGGAACTCCTGGGCGAGGACCCGCCACGCCGGCTCCCGAAGGCTCATGCGCCTCTCCCGGAAACTCGCCGGCGGACCGTCTCGACCCGAGCGGTCGCCTCCCCGCTCGCGGCCTCGATCGACTCTGGATACACGGTGAGCCCGAAGTCGTCGACCACCGCGCGTCCCTGGATCTGGTAGCGCTTCCCGAAGACCGATTCGAACAGTTCCTCCTCGAGAACGGAGGGGTCGGGGGTGGACCGGAGTCGCTCCAGCCCCTCTGCGAGCGATCGCCCCCAGACCTTCTCGGTCTGCGGTCGGTCGAGGTTCACCGTCGCGCCGGCGGTGCCATCATCGAGGACGAGACGCGCCCGCAGGTCGGGTGTCCCGGCCACGGTGCCATGCACGCGGCAGAGGCCCTTCTGGACCGCCCGACCGCATTCGGGGCAGCGGTAGACGAGGCCGCTGGGGGGCAGGAGTCCGATGACCACCCCTTCCACCCGGGCGACCTCGCTTCCGCGCCGGGCCTCCAGCTCGTCGAGGCGCACGGGCTCCGAGGGCAGCAGGGTCTCGACGTCCGGCAGCGTCGATTCCTTCAGTCGGTCCACCCTCGACCGCTCGTCGAGCACGAGTTGGGGGCGGCCACGGAACGTCCGGACGTAGGCGCCGGTGAGCCGCACCGCCTCCCCTGGGACCAAGCGAAAGTCCGTCCAGGCGGTGAACGAGACAGCGCCCGACGCGTCGGCGAGGACCCCCTCATGGATCTGCCGGCGGTCTTGGCCGACCGTGACCGACTTCGGCGCCACGCGCACGATGCGCCCCTCGAGTCGGAATCCCTCGTCTCTCGATTGGAGGGTCGCGATCGTCCGGAGCGGGAGGGACTCGGGGGTCACCTGAGGGAGTTCCACCTCGCTCGCCGGCTCGACCCGGGTCTTCCACGAGAACGCGACCTCCACCCGACCCTGATACTCCCGTACGGTGACGGGGGCAGCCCGCAGCACGGTGCCCCGCTCGACGCCTTCGGCCGGCGGGTCCCACCAGGTGAAACGCACCGTCGCGGTCCCGTCGCTCAAGAGCCCGGAAAGCACGGGTCTGCGGCCGCCGTCGGAACGGCGGGTGATCTCGCGTCGCTGGGCGCTCACCACTCGGGCCAGGATGAGGACCGCATCGTCGCCGGCCCGCAGGTCGACCAACCGAACCTCTTTCGGCTCCGGTGCGGAATCTGCCATCGACGCGCCCTCGTGAGGGGAGGCGGGCGACCGCGCTCGGACGATAAAACTCTCCGTCCCGGCCTGAACGAAGGCGGATTGGCGCGACCCGCTCCGCGCCCGCGCACAATCCTTTTGCCCCGCCGTTCTTGCCTCGCCTCGAGGCGTTGTGAAGTTCCAGGCGCGCGTCGACCGAGTGCTGAAGGCTCGGAATTCCCTCGTCTGCGTCGGACTCGACCCGGATCCGGCGCTGATGCCGAAGGCGCTCAAGCGGCTCTCCGCCCGACGGTCGCTCGACCGATTCCTGGACGGGATCGTCTCCGCGACGTTCCCCCATGCGGCGGCCTACAAGATGCAGCTCGGGTGCTACCTCGCCTACGGCGCCGACGGGCTCACGGCGCTGGAGCGGATCACGCGGCGGATCGGGCCCACACGACTGCGGATCCTCGACCTGAAGGCGAACGACATCCCCAACATCATGCGGTTCTTCCGGGACGCGGCCTTCCGGCGATTGGGGTTCGACGCGATGACGGTGACCCCGTGGATGGGCTGGGAGACGATGGAGCCGTTCGCGGCGGACCCGGCGCACGGGTTCTTCGTCGTGGCCCATTCGTCGAATCCCGGGGCTCCGGACTTTCAGGAGATCCCGACGCCGCGCGGACCCCTCTGGCTCGCCATCGTCGGCGAGGTCCGTCGGCTCGCGACGGCGAACGGGAACGCGGGGGCCGTGGTGGGCGCGACCTATTCGGAGGCGATCCGGCTCGCGCGCGCGACCCTCGGGAACGGGGTGCCCATTCTCGTGCCCGGGATCGGGGCCCAGGGAGGCCAGCTCGCCACGACCGTTCGGGAAGGGGTGGACGGACACGGTCGCGCGCTCCTCGTAAGCGCCTCGCGATCGATCCTCTACGCCTCGAGCGGGCCCGACTGGAAGAAAGCCGCCGCGGTCGAGACGGAACGCCTCAAGGTCCAGATCAACCAGCTGCGGACAGGCCTCGGTAAACGCTGAGCAGCTCCTCGGCCACGTGCGTCGCCCCGTAGCGCGCCTCCGCCCGGGCTCGACCGGCGATCCCCATGGCACGTCGTCGCTCCGGGTCCCCGAGGAGTTCGCCGATCTTGTCGGCCAGGTCGCTCGGGATCATCGGCTCGGCCAGCAGCCCCTCGCGGCCCGGATCGATGACCTCGCGCACGCCGGGCATATCGGCGATGATGACGGGCAGACCGACCGCCATCGCCTCCGCGACCGCGAGCCCGAAGCCTTCGAGCCGGTTCTGCGAAGGGAAGACGAACAGCTCGGCGAGCCGAAGGTAGCTCGGGAGTTCCTCGTCGCGGACCTGGGGACAGAAGATGACCCGATCCTCGACGTCGAGACGACGGGCGCCGGCTTCGAGGGCCGGCAGGCGCGGACCGGACCCGATGAGGAGGAGCGTCACGTCCCGGGGGAGGAGGGGGAGCGCGCGGAGCATTACGTCGAGGCCCTTATGCGGGACCAGGCGGCCGGTGAACGCCAGGACCCGGCGGCCCTGAAGTCCAAGACGCTCGCGGAGGGGCTCATCCGGCGGCCCTGGGCGGAACCGGTCGAGGTCAACGGAGGAGGGGATGACCGTCAGCGGGAGACCCCGCAAGGCGCGGGAGGTCGCGCCGTAACTTTGCGTGTGCACGATGAAGCGGGCGACGCGCCGAAGGGTGGCGGGAAGAAAGAGCCGCTCGTAGATCCCAGTGGCCACACGTCCGAGCGGTCCCGAGAGGTAGAGGTCGCAGTGGTAGGTGAGGCAGAGCGGCACGGGGCTCGCGCTGAGTCCACGAGCCACATAGTACGCCGTGAGCGGCGGGGGATAGTGGACGTGGACGACATCGGCGGGGATCTCCCGGACCACCCGTTGAACCCCGGTATCCAGCGGCGTGTTCCAGAGGACTCCCAGCGTCGGCGCCCGAACGATTCGAACTCCGTCCAGCCGCTCCTCCGACGGCAGCGAGCGGTCGAATCGTGAGGTCAGGACCGTGACGTCGTGGCCCAGGCGGGCGAGTTCGGTCGAGACAGCCCGGACGTGGGACTCGACGCCCCCCGCGTGCGGATGGTAGTACGGGCTCACCTGGAGAATGCGCATGACGCCTCCTCCCGAGGGAGCGGTACCCGGGCGACCGCCCGGAGTCGCGCAGGAGGACGGCGCTCCGTCACGCTTCGGACTGGGTCCGTCGTAGGCTGCTAGGGGTCGACTCGCGGCTTTGAAGGAATTCGGTGGGAGAAAGCCCGGCGAGGTCGACGCCTTTCATCGCGTCGCCGAGGCCCGCCGAGACCCGGGCGAGCACCTGGGCATCGTCGTAATGCAGGGAAGCCTCGACGACCGCGCGGGCGACCTTCACGGGGTGCTGCGACTTGAAGATCCCGCTTCCCACGAACACGCCGTCCACGCCGAGGAGCCGGCACAGCGCCGCGTCCGCGGGCGTGGCGATGCCGCCGGCCGCGAAGTTCACGACGGGGAGGCGACCGAGCGAGCGCACTTCGCCCACGAGCTTCTCGGGCACCCGCTCCTGGGCGGCGTACTCCGAAAGCTGCTTTCGCGTCATCGACTTCAAGGCCGCCACGTCCGCATTCACCTGGCGGATGTGCCGCACCGCCTCGACGACGTTGCCCGTGCCGGCCTCGCCCTTCGTGCGGATCATGGCCGCTCCCTCGTCGACGCGACGCAACGCCTCCCCGAGGTTGCGGGCCCCGCAGACAAACGGGACCTGGAACGCCTTCTTCTCCACGTGGCGGAACGGGTCCGCCGGGGTCAGGACCTCCGATTCGTCGACCATGTCGACCCCCAGCGACTCCAAGATGCGCGCCTCGGCGGTGTGCCCGATCCGGCACTTGGCCATGACCGGGATCGTGACCCGGTCCTGGATCTCGCGGACCTTCGTGGGGTCGGCCATCCGCGCGACCCCGCCCGCGGCCCGGATGTCGGCCGGCACTCGCTCGAGCGCCATGACGGCGACGGCCCCGGCGTCCTCGGCGATGGCGGCCTGTTCGGCCGTGGTGACGTCCATGATGACGCCCCCCTGTTGCATCCGCGCGAACCCGCGCTTCAGCAGTTCGCTTCCGAACCGGAGTTTCGGCAGGGTCTCGGCCATACCCGTACCTTCCCAGTCGGGAGGCGTATAAGAGCTTCTGTCATCCCGGAACCGCTTTAACTCCCCCGGCGTTCGGCGGAGGGCTGGGGGAGCTGTGCACCGGCTGAGAGGACGAGCTCCGCTCGTCGACCCCATGAACCTGACCGGGGTAATGCCCGCGAAGGGAACGCGATGGCGCCGGTAGCAACAGCTCCCCAGCGGGTGCGCGGGGGACTTGGCAGCTGACGAATCCGAACCGGCCCAGCGCCGCCGGACGGTTCGGCTCGGCCGCGTCCTCGTCGTTTCCGCGGTTGCCCTCGTTCTGGTCGTGGCCGGCTATGCGGCCTACGCGGTCCTGATCGCCCCGGGCGCGCACGGCGGAAACACCCTCGTCGTCTACTCCTACACGAGCCTCCTCGGCGGTTGCGGAGGAAGCGTGGCGCAGTCCCTGCTCGCGAATTTCACGGCCGAGTACGGGGTCCCCGTCGACCTCGAGTGTCCGCCGGGGACGCTCGTGAACACTCTCCTCTCCGAGAAGAATGCGCCGGCGGCGGACGTGGTGGTGGGCCTGGACGAGATCACCGCCCCCCAGGCCGAAGCGGACGGACTGCTGGTTCCCTACACCCCCCCATCCCTCCGCGACGTGAATGGCACGCTCGCCGCCGAGCTGAGCCCGGACCACGCGGTGACCCCGTACGAATGGGGTTACCTCGCGTTCGATTACAACGTCACGTTCCTCGCGAGCACGCAGGGTGCGATTCGCAACGCCACGTTCGAACAGTTCGCCGCGAACACGAGCTGGTCCTCGAACCTCATGATCGAAGACCCTACAGCCGACATCACGGGCGAGGAGTTCCTGCTCTGGGAGATCGCCTACGCCACGTACGTCGCCCACGTCGACTGGCGGAGTTGGTGGCAGGCGGTCTTGCCCCACCTTCGAGTCGCGCCGGACTGGTCGAGCGCGTTTGCGGATTTCAGTACTCCTCCGAACAACCCCGGGGTCGTCGTCAGCTACTCCCTCGACCCCGCGTACGCGGCCTATTACGGGGGGACCCCGTCGTTCAACTCAACGGTGGCGTGGCACAATGGCTCCGCGTACGGCTGGAAGACCATCTACGGAGTGGGGATCGTCGCGGGGACCCGCCATCTTACCAGCGCGCAGGAGTTCGTGAACTGGTTCCTCTCGGGCGGCGTGCAAGCGCAGCTCCCGACGAACGAGTGGGAGTATCCGGCGAACGGAACCGTGGAGCTCCCGGGGGTGTTCGCCGCCGCCCTGGACCCTCGGGAGATCGTCGCGCTGAATCCGGACCTCTCTCCGTCGATGATCGTGCAGGACCTTCCGGGCTGGATTGGCGATTGGCAGACCATCGCGAATCAGTGAGAATGCGGGAGTCGCTCCACCCGTTTGCCTTTCTGGCGCCTGTCGGGTTCTTCCTGCTCCTCTTCGGATTGCTCCCGGTGGCCGTGCTGTTCGGGGCCGGCGTCGCGAGCGAAGGGGGAGTCGCGGGGGTCGCCCGCGTGCTCGCGGACCCGTTGAACGCGGCGGCGCTCCGGAACTCGCTCCTCCAAGGCTCACTGAGCGCGCTCGGTGCGTTCCTGGTGGGATATCCGGTCGGCCTCTTCCTGGGTCGCCACGAGTGGAGGGGACGCCGGCTCGTCCAGGGGCTGCTCCTCGTCCCGTTCCTCCTGCCGAGCCTGGTCGTGGTCCTGGCGGTCCAGGCCCTGTTCGGACCCGCGGGCTACCTAGGGACCTCTGCCCCGGCGCTGCGGATCCTGGGCGAGGGAGTCGGAGGGATCGTTGCCGTAAATGTACTGTTCAACCTCCCGGTCGTGGCCCTCCTGACGGCGGTCGGCGTCGAGTCCAGCTCCTCCGCTCTCGAGGAGACCGCCCTCACGCTCGGGGCGAGCCCGGCCCGAGCCTATCGCGATGTCTGGGGGCTCCCGTCCTTGGTCGGGGCGGCGGCGGGAGCGCTGCTGACGTTCCTATTCTCTGCGCTCGCGTTCGCAGCCCCTATCCTGCTCTGTGGACCCCGATGCTACACGCTCGAAGCGCGCGTCTTCTCCCTCGCGACCATTCTGCTCGACCCGGCCGCGGCGAGCGTGCTCGCCCTCCTCATGGTCGCCTTCCTCGCCGCCCCGGCCGCGCTCTATCTCTTCGTGGTCTATCGACTCCGCCGACGCGCGGGAGCGTCACGGCGGCGGCGGGTGGTGTGGCGAAACCCGGCCACGATGCTTCTCGCCTCCCTGTCCGCGATCGTGGTCGGGGGGATCGTCCTGGTGCTCGGGGTCATCCTCGGCCGGTCGATTCTGCCGACGCGCCCGGGGGGACCGTGGGGCGATTCCTGGAGCGCCCTGCTCTCTCCCCGGGTTCCGGCCGCGCTGGGGATCAGTCTCGGCGGAGCCCTCGTGAACACGCTCCTTTTCGCCACGGCCGCCGCCCTGCTCGCCCTGCTGCTCGGCGTCGTCACCGGGCACGCCACGACCCGTCGGCCCCGCGCGGGACAGACGGTCCAGTTTCTCCTCTTTCTTCCCCTGCTCCTCTCCCCCGTGGTGCTGGCGTTCGCCCTCGCCCAGTTCTGGCGGCCCCTCCTCGGAGGCGAGTCCGCCGTCTGGCTCCTCATCCTGCTGAGCCAGGCGATGCTCGCCCTTCCCTTCGCGCTGCAGACCCTTCAGGTGGCCCTCCTGCGGCTGCCCTCCGGCCCGAGAGAATCCGCCCGGCTGCTCGGCGCCAGTCCATTTCGGGCGTACGTCGATGCGGACCTCCCGGCCCTGGGCGGCGCCCTCATCGCGGCCACGCTCTTCGCGTTCGCGATCGGACTGGGCGAATTCACGGCGACGTACTTCCTCGCCACGCCCGCCTTCACCACGCTCCCAGTACTCCTCTACGATCTGGACGGGATACGGCAGGTAGCGGCGGCGAACGCCGCGGCGGCGGTGTTGCTGCTCGTCAGCCTCGGGGTCCTTCTGGCGATCGCTCTCGGGGGGCGACGTGTCGAGCTCTGACCTCTTGGTGGTGGAGGGACTCTCCGCCGCCTGGGAAGCGGCGCCGGTGCTCGAGGACGTGACGTTCCAACTCGCCGAACGTGAGTTCGTGGTGCTCCTCGGGCCGAACGGGAGCGGCAAGACGACGCTCCTGCGCTGCCTCGCCGGCCTCGAGCCGCTACGACAAGGACGCATCCAGCTTCGCGGCGAGCGGATCGACGGACTCCCGCCCCATCGGCGGGGGATCGGGATGCTGTTCCAGGAACCGGCCCTGTTTCTCCATCGAACCGTTTTTGAGAACGTGACCTACGGACTCGAAATCACCCGGGCCGACCGTAAGCTCATGGCGGACCGCGCGGGAGAACTGCTCTCGCTCCTGCACCTGGAAGGGTTCGAGGACCGACCCGCCTCGGCGCTCTCGGGGGGGGAACGGCAGCGGGTCGCGCTCGCGCGCACGCTGGTTCCGCGCCCGGCGCTCGTCCTGCTGGATGAGCCGTTCGCGTCGGTGGACGCCGCCCTCCGGACTGAGCTCTTGGCCGAGTTCCGGGAGGTCCTCCAGAGACTCGAGACGGCCGCGATCCACGTGACCCACGACCGGGAGGAGGGGTTGTTCCTGGGCGACCGCGTCCTCGTCCTCCTCGAGGGACGGTTGCGCCAGGAAGGGACGCCCGTCGAGGTCTTTCAACATCCCCGGGACGCTGAGGTCGCCCGCTTCTTCGGGTACAACCTCCTCGAATCCGATGGCCGTGCGGTGGCGGTACACCCCCGGTCGATCCGCCTCGTCGCTCCGGGCGCCGGTCGCTGGGACGCCCGGGTGCTCAGCGCGGGAACGGCGGGAGCCGAGTCCCTGGTCTTCCTCGAAGGGCCGCAGCACCGCCGGCTCGTAGCGCGGCTCTCGGAGCTCCCCGAGGTGGCCCAGTCGGGCCGGAGCGTCGGGGTCGCGTGGAGCGACGAGGTGGCCCTGGGCTAGGTGTCCGGACCGCGGGACCCGCTACGAATCCCGCGAGTCAGCGGCCCAGTGGGTCAGGCGAGAAGCTTGGGAAAACGTATCTCTCCCTTCCTTCTCGGGCGATCTGTGAGTGCCGCCCTCTGTAAGCGCGGGCTGGCCTTCCGGTGGGCCGGCGGGTCCCGCCGCCGGTCGATCGCCGCCGGAGGGCTCGGGGCCGTCGCCGTCGGATGCCTCCTCCTCTTCGTCCTTCCGGGGGGCCCCCCCACCGCCCCTCACGCCACCGCGCGCGCTGAGGTAGCGAGCCTGGCGAGCCTGGGCGCGGTGGCGCCCACGGATTCCACGCTCCTCTCCTCCGCCCCCGTGCTCTCCCTCGGTGTGAGCGTCGCTCCCGACACGATCTGTACCATCGCCGGCGACAATTGCCCTGCGGGTACCACCACGAGCCGGGTCGAGCTGAGCGCAACGTCCGTGGGCAATGCGGGGTTAACCTGGCCGGCGGTCCAGGTCGCGTTCGTCTTGGAGACGACGTCCTACGACGGGGACTACGGGATCGATTCGGCCGGACTCGACCCGTGTGCCACGACGTCAGGGTCGGCGGTCTGCGAGGAGTCGAACGGGATCCCCTTCTTCGTCCAGAACGCCGGGTCGATCGCCCTGGCGATCCAGGCGGCCAACCCCCACAGTGCGGTGTCGTTCGCGCTCGTCGACCACTACGACGCCTGGAGCGAGCCGTGGGACGACCAGGATGGGCCGGAGTACAACGTCGATATCGGGCAGTTCGTGCCCGCGAACCAGTTCGGCTCCCTCGTCCACTCGACGTTCCAACAGGTCGTTCTGGCCGGGGGATGGTACAACTGGGATCAGGATATGGACAACAACATTCTCGATTCCTCGCAGATCACCGCCCTCTACGGGGCGATCATCGGAAGCAATCTCAACTGGACGGCGCACGCCCACCATGTGGTCGTCTGGATCGGCTCGACCGCGCCCCGGGACCCGTCCTACGTCCAGAACTACTGCGTCAGTGCGTCGGCGTGGAACCAGTGGGGCCGACCCGGCTCCTGCTACAGCCAATCGTGCGAGCCCAGCTACGCGTTCGAGACCGGTCCGAGCCCGAACTGCGAGGGCTGGGTCCGCTCCCAGGACGGGAACCCCCAGGACTCCATCGCCGCGCTCGCCCACCACGCCCCGGCGTGCACCGAGTCGATCGGTGGGGTCTGCACCATCGACCTCGTCGATCTATGGACGACCACCACCGACCCGTACTCCAAGGGGTGGCCCAGCCAGTTCTCCAACATCGGCGGCGGGGCCGGGGGCGTCCAGGTCATCCAGAACGCGGCCCGCGTGATCGCGGCCGGCTGCGACCTCGCCGCCGCGACCGGCGGCAGCTGGGCCGGACCGGCCTTCGCCTCCTGCCCGAACGGCCAGAGCGGTTCGCTCCAATACGTGCTGCATGGGCCCATCGCGACGCCCAACACGTACAACCCGTCGCTCTTCTCCGCCCTCCGCAACATCGGGTTCGGGCCGGTAGTGGATAGCCAACTCGCTCGGGGGACGAACGCCCCCTTGTTCGTCTACATTCCCTTCGGGAGCATCGCAGTCGCTCCGCAGCCCGACTGGACGGCCGCCTGCCTCACGCCCCTGGGGTTCGAGTCCTCCTGCCAGATCGCGCCCACCATCTTCCGCGAGGGGGGGGTCCTGGCCTACGGATGGAACTGGAGCTCGAACGCGACCGCGAACGTGATGTCGGTGGGGGATAGTTGGAGCGCCTCGTTCCGTGTGATCGCAACGGGGCCGCCCTATCGGGTGGTTCCGGTCGATGCCTGCACGACCTCGACGTGCCTCTCGCAGGGCAGCGGGGCGGTCCAGGGCGTCTACACGTGGGCCCATTACCTCGAGAACCAGAACAGGACCGAGCTCCGGCAGTCCTTCCCCCTGGGCCAGGTGGGAGTTGTCCCTCCGGCGTTCGGGAATCCTCCGTCCGCTCCCCCGGCGCCCCCGCCGCCGCCCCCGCCGCCCTTCGCCGTGCCGGTGGTGGGAGGAGTCCCCGTGCCCGCGCCGATCCCGGTGGTGATCCAGACGGCGCTCGGCACGCTTTCGGTCCAGGCCGCCTCCGCCGGCCTCCTCGGAGCCGGTTTCATGCGCGTCACCATCCGCAACCGGCCCATCGCGATGGCCGTCGCGGCGAAGTCCGGTCTCTCGAAGTCGAGGTTCGAGGGAGTTTCGGCGAGCGACAGCCGCTTCGGACGCTTCGAGTGAGCAGCCGGCTGACTGGCAGTCCCGGGTGAGCTGCGCGAGCGCCGACCCTGACCTGACGCGGAGGATCGTCGATGGAGCGGAGAGGGGGGTTGTGCGCCCAGTTTCTGTCCCGAGGGGCACGCCCCATCGCGATGCCCTCACCCCTCCGGGGCGCGTCCCAGGTGACCGAGCATCCGGATCGGCGAAGGGATTTCGCCGGGCGGCCGATATTGGGAGGGGGGTACTCCACCGATCTTGAGGACTCGCTCCGCCACGGACGGGCAGTACCCACACTCCTCGCACGTGCGATGGTCGCAGTCGGTCTGCGCGATCCGCCGAAGGAATCCCTGGGGGAACGCGCGATTATCGATGGAAACCTCGGCCAGCGCGTCGTACGCCTTCCGAAGTCCCTCGCCTCCCGCCGCATCGCCTACGCCTCCGGCCGCGAGCGCCGCACGAGGTCCCTTGACCTGGACGAGACTCAGGACCTCAGTGAGGTCGCCGTCGTGCCGTCGCGCCGCGTAGGAGCGGGCCGCGCGTACGAGCCAGTCCGTCGAGCGGTTGCGGCCGGAGACCTTGAACCGGTGCACGCCCGCCTCCTCGTACACCTCGAGGTCTTCGGGGCGCACGAAGATGCCGGAGATGAGCTTCGCCGGGTCGCGCACGTATTCGAGCCCGCATTCGAGGATGGGGTACTCGAACCGGAGGTCGGGCGCGCCCGGCTGCGACGCGAGGGAGCTGGTGTTGAGATGGTGCCCGCGGTACGGGCAGGCGGGTAGACACGTCTGATTGACCAGCACTTCGACCCGGGCGCCGCGACGCACCAATCCCCGCACGAGCCCAAAATCCCGGTTCGCCTCCTCGAGGATGACGGTGTCCGCGCCCAGCTTGAGGAAGTAGTCGGCCTGGGTGACGGTGCGGATCCGCGCGAACGTCGATACGGAGATCGGCACGTTCGGGTCGACGTCGCGGATCCCCTCGATCAGCGCCGGCAGCGCCACCACGAACCCGTCGACACCCAAGTCGAGGAGGTGGGCGATGTCCCGCTGGAACGCGTCGAGGTACCCGGAGGCGTACTCCCGGAGTCCGAGGTCGCTCGAGTTGAGAGTGGCGTAGAAGGTCCGACCCGCCCGGTGAATCGTCGCCACATGTTCCCGGAACCTCTCGGCGGTCACCGGGGGTAGGATTCGGGGGGGCCGTC
>DASRSW010000029.1:0-2170 GCA_035656275.1 Thermoplasmata archaeon | reverse complement strand
ATCGGCGTTTCTTTGCGGGCCACGGGCGGAACCGGGCCAGTGGAAGCGTTCCCTGTCTGGACGCTCTTCCTGGCCTTGGGTTTGGTCGCCATGCTGGGCGCCGGATTCTCCCTCACCGTGGAAGAAGAAGCCTCGGGGGACGGGGAGGCGATCGTGACCGTGAAAGAGTCCTCCGAAGTCCTCCAAGGTTCCGTGGACCCCCAGCGTCGGGGCGTTCTTCCGAGTCGCCTCGGTTTGGCCAGCGTCCCGCCGGTGCCGGCGATCCTCGCGACCGACGGCGTAGTTTCCGAAGAGCCGGTGCTCAGTTCCCCCCCGATCTCGAAGGGGAATCGTCCAGCGGAGAGCGCGACCCCCCGTCGGAGTTCGGAGGCCGTCCGAGCGACGGAAGGCTCCTCCGACTCGATGATCGCCGACCTCGACCGGCTCCTCGACGAGCTGAAGCCCTCGCGCCGTAGAGGCGCCGCCCCGTGAGGGGCCCAAGGGTATATGCCGTCGTGCACCCATCGATTGCTGCGACCGACGGGACCGCCTAGGGGGCCGGGAGATGCTGCGTGTACTCGACCGGTTCGACGCTAGGTCGGTCGAAGAATCCTCACGGAAGTTTTGGGTCTCTCGGTCGCTGCCGCCCCCGACCGGCATCCTCGGCCCTACGGCGGCTCCCCGGCTGCACCAGTTGTTCGGGACCCTCACTCGAGAAGAGACGGGCCTCGCGCTCGTCCAGCGCGCCGTTCTTGCCGACGTAGACGCCCGTTACCTCGGGCAGGCGGGTCGGCGCACCAGCGGCCGCATCCTCTTGCGCCAGCGGGGTGCCGACGGCGAACTGGCGGCCGCGGGTGAACTGCTCCGCCGGCTCGGCGTCTGGATCGGAGGCGGGCAACTGGAGCCCGTCTCGGGGGAGTCGGCGGCCGACCGCACCCAGGCGATGGTGGACCGGCTGGCCGCCTCGAACATCCTCGTGAGCCGGGAGGCCCCGCTGCGCAGCTGCCCTCGCTGCCGTCTTCCACGGACCCCTGTGGGCATCATCTACGAAGAAGAGCACGCCTCGACCTTCCTCGTCCGCTTCCCGCTCCGTGACACCTCGCCCCGAGCCAGCCTCCTCGTCTGGGTCGATTCCCTCTGGAAGCTGCTTGGGACCACGGCCCTCTTGGTACACCCGGAGCAGACGTACGTCTCCGCTCGCTACCGTCGGCATGACAGCGAGGAAACCGTCATCATTTCCCGCGCGGGCCTCGAACGGCTGCGCTCGTGGCTTCCGGGGAGCGACTTGGAACCGCTGTCCGACATGCCCGGTGCCAGCCTGGAGGGCCGCCGGTACGACCACCCGCTCGCGAACGAGGCTCCCGGGCTCGGCTCGATCGAGGGAGCGGCCGGCGCCATCCATGCCTCCCCCGAAGTCACCGATTCCGGGACCGGCGTCGTCACCTTGGTCCCCAGCCATGGTGCGGGGGACGCCGCCGTCGGTCGCGCGCTCGGCGTCGCTGGCTGGCCGATCCTCGACCCGGACCTCACCCTCTCCTCGAGTTTCGCCCACAAGTACCAGGGGCTCGCCATCGACGCGGCGGAATCGTTCATCCAGCGGGACCTCAACGACGGCGGCTACCTGTTCGCCGAGCTCACCGTCCGCCGAGGGGTCCCCCACTGCGCCGTCTGTGGCGAACCCCTCGTGTGGGAGACGGGCCGGGCGTGGTGCCTCGAGCCGGGCCGGCTGCCCACGGAGCGACTGGAGCTCCTGGGCCGGCTGTTGCCCCACGAGCCGATCCCGGCCGGCGTCGAGGCGGTGCCGTGGCCGGTCAGCGAGCAGACCACCACCGACGACCGTCTATCGCCCGTCCTGCTGGATTGCTCGGCGTGCGGACGGCTCGCACCGGCCTCCGCGGGTCCGGTCTGCTCGTGCGGCGGCGCCCGGACCGCCAGCCGGCGCCGGCTGCTCCCGGTCTTCCAGGAGTCCATGGTGGCGTGGGCTCGCGAGTCGCCCTTCCCGTCGGGCGAGGGCCTGCGCCTCTACGTGGCCAACCGTCGCAAGGTCCCCTCGGTGATCCACCACTTGGTGGCGATGGAGGCGGCGAACGCCCACCCCGGCGATGTCCGCCTTTCCGTCTTCCCGACGCTGCCCGTCGGGCCGACACAGGTCGAAGTCGGGCCCGATGAGCCCCTCGATGCCATTCGCGCT
>DASRSW010000028.1:0-6196 GCA_035656275.1 Thermoplasmata archaeon | reverse complement strand
ACGGCGCGGCGGTCCGGGGCGGCGCCCGGGCGGGCGGCCGGGCGGCGGACGGCCACCGGGACCAGGCGGCGGAGGTCCGGGACAGCGTCCCGGCCCCCGGAGGTAAACGTCCATGGCCTGGATGGTCGTTCGGGTGCGCGGGTCGATCCACGCCCGGCATGACATCGTGCAGACGCTGCACGACCTCCATCTGACCCGGCCCAACCACGCGACGATCCTGCCGGAAGCGCCGGCAATGCGCGGGATGCTCAACGCGGTCCAGGGCTACGTCACCTGGGGCGAGGTCGACCAGCCCACCGTCGAGCTCCTCCTGAAGGAGCGGGGGGAGCGGCCGGTCGGGGGCCGCTTGACCTCGCCCGAGGGTCCTGCGGCCGAACTTCCGAAGCTCGCCGAAGCCGCCCTCACGGCCGGGAGCCTCCAGCTGCCCGGCGTGCGGCCGGTTTTCCGGCTCAAGGCGCCGAAGGGCGGCTGGCGTTCGACGAAGAAGCCGTTCGCGAACGGCGGCGCCCTTGGCTACCGCGGAAAGGCGATCAACGACCTCGCCAAGCGGATGGTGTGAGGAGCCCCATGCCGAGTCGGACGCGGAAGTTCCGGGGCTTACGGACCCACGGGCGGGGGATCAAAGCCGGCCGCGGAGCCGGTAAGCAGGGCGGTCGCGGGAACGCGGGCCTCCACAAGTACAAGTTCAAGTCGATGCTCATCTACGCTCCGGACCACTTCGGCCGTCACGGGTTCAAGCGCCCCCCGGAGATCGTCGAAACGCCGCTGGCGGTCAATGTGGGGCAGCTGGATGGGCTCGTGCCGCTCCTCGACGGAGCGAAGCTCCTGACCCGGGAAGGCACGCACCTCGTCGCGAACCTGGCGGGCCTCGGCATCGACCGGCTCCTGGGCGGCGGCGCGACGACGCACACCTGGAAGGTCTACGTGGCGCACGCGACGAAGCACGCCCGCGACAAGGTGACCGTGCTGGACGCCCCCCCGGGCGCCGCCACGTGAGAGCTATCTCAAAGACTATATTAGCCGCCGACCGGCTCGGCCGCTGGAGGCGCCATGGCTGAGGAGGAGATCCCCCGGAACTACACGTGGGCGCCGGTCCTCGCGGCGATCTACGCGATGATCCTCGCCCTCCTCTGGTTCTGGACGCACCCCACGGTGGTCGGCTTCGCCGTCACCGGCGTGGGCCTCGGGGCGATCTTCACCCTCCTCTTCCTCGGGCTCTCCTACGACGGGCCGAAATCGAAGCTCTACGGCCTCAAGCCCGTCACGTCGCGGATGCCCGCCGTCGCCCAGCCGAAGGGCCACGTCCACTTCCGGACGAAGCTCTTCTGGGTCGTCATCATCCTCCTCCTGTACTTCCTCCTGACGAACGTCTTCCTCTACGGCGTCGACCAGGCCTCGGTCATCGACCTCTTCCAGAGCTACCGCGCGATCCTCGCCGGCCAGCAGGGGACGCTCATGCACCTCGGCATCGGGCCCATCGTCACGGGCTCGATCATCATGCAGCTGTTCACCGGGGCGAAGATCATCAACCTGGACCTCACCGACGACGAGGACAAGGGGATGTACCAGGGCTCGCAGAAGGTCATGGTCATCGCGATGATCTTCGTCGAGGCGATCCCCCAGGTCTTCGGCTACCTCAAGCCCTCGAGCGCGCTCGTCCAGACCCTGGGGACGTTCTCCCCCGGGAACGGCGACCTGCTCGCGAACTCCATCATCGTCGCCCAGCTGGTCTTCGGGAGCTACCTCGTCTTCATGATGGACGAGGTGGTGAGCAAATGGGGGATCGGGAGCGGCATCTCCCTCTTCATCGCCGCCGGCGTCTCGCAGCAGATCGTCCAGGGGACGCTCAACTGGCTGCCCGCGCAGCCGGGCCCGGTGAGCGCCCAAAACCCGCCCGCGGGAACGATCCCGAAGACGATCTGGTTCTTCACCCACTATTCGGCGTCGGCGATGGCCGGCGGGGGCTGGGAGCAGGTGCTCCTCCATTCGCCCAACCCCGTCGTGGCGCTCGCGGGGACGGCGGCCATCTTCTTCCTGGTCGCCTGGACGGAGTCGACGCGCATCGAGCTCCCGCTCTCGCACGCCGAGGCGCGGGGCGCCCGCGGGCGCTACCCGCTGCGGCTGATCTATGCGAGCAACATTCCCGTCATCCTGATGGCGGCGCTCCTCGCCAACGTCTCCATGTTCAGCATCCTCCTCTGGTCGAATCCGACCCTCCAGCACTTCCCGCTCATCGGCGGCCAGTGGTGGATCGGGAGCTATCCGACGGCCGCCCAGGCGACGTCGTTGGGGGTCTCCCAAACGACGCCGCTCACGGGCGGAGCCTACTACCTTTCGACGGTCAACGGACTCGAGTCCTGGCTCCTCCCGCTCCTGAACCCGCAGGCGTACGGCGCGTTCCTCGTCCACCACCAGTGGTGGCAGGACTTGGCCCACGTGGGCATCTACTTCAGCGTCATGGTCATCGGCTCGATCATCTTCGCCCGCTTCTGGATCCAGACGACCAACATGGGTCCCGAAGCCGTCGCCCGCCAGATCGAGGCGAGCGGGATGCAGATCCCCGGCTTCCGCCGGGAGCCGCGCGTCCTGCGGCGGGTCCTGGCGCGGTACATTCCGGTCATCACGATCATCTCGGGCGCCGCCGTCGGGGCGCTGGCCGCCGGGGCCGACCTGATCGGCACCGTCGGGAACGCGAGCGGGACGGGCGTGCTGTTGACCGTCGGGATCATCATCAACCTCTACGAGGCGATGGGCCGCGAGCAGCTCATGGAGATGAACCCGCTGCTCCGCCGGTTCATCGGAGGCGAGTAGGGGATGCCCGAGGAGGCCCCCGAGCCCGCGGGGAGCGCGACGGACGAGGAGCCGCTCACCGACGCGGCCGACACCGAGGAGACCCCAACCCCCCCCGCCGCCCCGGCGCGTCCGCCCCCGCCCGCGTTCAAGCCGACGACGTTCCTCTACACGTTCCTCTTTGTCCTCGGCATCTTGATGCTCTTCGACACGTCGACGCGCAACGGCGTCGCGGCGGCGCTCGGCAACGTGCTCCAGCCGGCGATCGGCTTCGGGGGGAACTTCGTGCTCCTCACGATGTTCCTCGCCGCCGTCATCGAGATGATCCTGACCGCCCTCGCCTACAACTGGGCGACCGACTGGTTCAAGACCGCCAAGGTCCAGCAATGGGGCGGCGCGCTCCGGAAGGTCAACATGGAGGCGCTCCGCTCGGGGAAGAAGGACCGGATCGACGCGCTGAAGCCCCACCAGCAGAAGTTCACGCAGCTCTCGAGCGAGGTGTCGATGGCGCAGCTGAAGGGGATGGCGGTCACGTGGTTCCTCGTCATCGCCATCTACACCTGGGTCGGGCTCTACCTCGCCCAGCTCTGCCACCTCACGAGCGCGGGATGCACCAACCCCTCCGCCGTCACGGTCTCGCTCGGCGGCGCCGCCGTCGATCTGATGGCGCCCCTCATCGGACCTATCACCGCCTGGTTCGTCATCTTCTCGCTCTACACCGTGCCCATGTCGCTTCTCTTCCGCCGGCTGTTGAAGCACTACTCCCTCCGGCAGCACGCGACCCGCGCCGCGGCCGCCGCCGCGCCGGGCCCCGGGCTCACCGGGGGGGCGGCGTGAACGCGCCCATCGTCACGCTCACCGGACCTCCGGGGAGCGGGAAGTCGACGGCCGGGCGGAAAGCCGCCGGGCGGCTCCATCTCGCGTTCGTGAGCGCCGGGGAGGCCTTCCGGGCCGAGGCGAGTCGGCGGGGCATGGACCTTGCCTCCTTCTCCCGCTACGCCGAGGAGCACCCCGAGGTCGACAAGGCGCTCGATGAGCGGATGGTCGGCGAAGCGACCTCCGAGCGGCTGCTCGAGGGGCGGATCACGGGTGCGCTGCTTCGGCGGCGCGGGATGCCCGTCATCTATCTCGTGGTGACCGCCCGCGAGGACGTCCGCGTCGCCCGGCTCGCAGGGCGGGACCGCCTTCCCCTCGATGCGACCCGACAGCTCACCCGGGCCCGCGAAGCGAGCGAGCGCGACCGCTACCGCCGCTACTACGGCATCGACCTCGACCGCGAGCCCGCGGACCTCGTGGTCGACTCGTCGCTCCTCGACCCCGACGCCGTCGCGCACCGGCTGGTGGACTTCGTCACGGCACGGCGGGAGCACCGGCTGTGAGCACGCCCCCGGAGCGCCCCCTTCCGCCGCCGGTCCTCGAGCGGATCGCGGCGGGGTCGTTCTTGCTCGTCGACAAACCGCGGGGCCCCTCCTCCCACCAGGTCACCGCGTGGGTCCGGGACCTGCTCGGGGTGGAGCGCGCGGGCCACGCCGGCACCCTCGACCCGAACGTGTCGGGGCTCCTGTGGGTCGGGGTGGGCCCCGCGCTCAAGCTCCTGCCGCTCGTCCTGGAGTTCCCGAAGCGGTACGTCGGCGTCATCGTCTTTCACGGGCCCGTCGAGCCCCAAGAGCTGGACAAGGTCATTACCGAGTTCACCGCCCCGATCTTCCAGACCCCGCCGCTCCGGTCGGCGGTGAAGCGCGAGCGGAGGGTCCGGACGATCCACCGACTCCAGGTCGTGGAGCGCGACAGGGACCGGATGATCCTCGACATCGTGGCCGACTCCGGAACCTACGTGCGGACCCTCGCCGTCGACCTTGGGGACGCGCTCGGCGTCGGCGCCCACCTCGCCGAGCTGCGCCGCGTCGGGACGGGTCCGTTCCGCGAAGAGGAGAGCGCCAGCGTCGCCGCGGTGGCGGACGCCGTGGTCCACGCCCGCGCGGGGCAGCCGGAGGCGCTCATCGCCCTCCTCCACCCGGCCCACGAGGTCTGGAAGGAGTTCCCGCAGGTCGTCCTCAAGGACGCGGCGGCGTCGGCGATCGTCCACGGGGCGGGCCTCGCGGCCGGGGGGATCTCCAGCGTCAGCCGACCGTTCGCGCCGGGCGCCGCGGTCGCGCTGGTCGGCCGCGGGGGAGAGCTGCTCGCCATTGGGGAGGCGCTGTTCGATTCCCGGGAAGTCGCCCAGCATCGCGAGGGCTGGGTCATCCGTCCGAGCCGCGTCCTCGCCGACGCGGCCCTCTACCCGCCGAAATGGCAGGCGCCGCCCGAGCGCCCGGCGACCGGCGCGGGGGCGGGCGAGGGCTAGAAGCCATATCCCGTCGCGGAGGTCGCCGGAGGATGGTCTCCGGACCCGCTCGTCCGTTGAGCGCCGGAGAACGCGCGTTCTCGCGCCTGGGCCGGGGGATCGTGCGGCACCCTCGCTACGCGGTGGTGTTCTGGATCCTCCTACTCGCCGTCGCCCTGCCATTCCTCAACCAGGTCGGGAGCGTCACCACGAACTCCGCGACGACCCTCCCGTCCTCCGCCCCCAGCGCCGTCGCGAGCGCCGAGATCGCCCGTCTCTTCCCCAACATGACGGCGGGCTCGGCGAGCCTGCTCCTCTTCACCGGGACGAACATCACGGGGCCGGCGGGGCAGGGCGTGGTCGTGAACGTGAGCAACGCGATCGAATCGAACGGGTCGATTCGCTACCTGGACTCCGTGGACTCGCTCTACACTGCGTACCAGTCGTACCTCGTCGGTCAGACGGCGCTCGGACTCGCGACGATCTCGACCGGGCTCGACAACGCCCCCAGCCTCCCCGTGGCCGTCAACGCCACCGCGTCGCTCCTCTGGGCTCCCCCGGCGCAGTTCCTCTCCAACTGGCTAGGGCTCCTCGCGAGCCATCCGGGGACGTCGCCCTCCCTCTGGAACTACCCGGCGTACAACACCACCGCCGGCTCGTTCACCACCTCCAGGGCGGCGGAGGCGGTCCTCACCGCCTTCTATCAGGGTCCGGGTGGCGGGACGGGATTCAATGGGAGCTTCGCCTGCGCGAACAACCCGGCGACCGTGGGCCCCTGCGCCGACAACGCCACGCGGGCGGGGGTGGCTCCGCTCCTCCCCCAGCTGGTGAACGCCTCCGCGCTCCCCATCGCGTCGAACGCGCTCGCCGACCTCGGGGTCGCCAACTTCTCGGGCACGGCCGCCCAGCGAACCGTGGCGGCCGCCGTACTCGCCGCGAGTTCGGGACTCCCCGCGAGCTGGCTTTTGGCCGTGTGGACGCAGTTCCCCAACGGGACCGCGTCGCCGCTCAACCTGGCGGCCTGGGCCTCGGGAATCGCCTTCGCAACCCCGGTGGCCCGCTATCCCCTCCCCATCCCGGTGG
>DASRSW010000027.1:0-23851 GCA_035656275.1 Thermoplasmata archaeon | reverse complement strand
GAGCGGCCGATTCCTCCACTTCGTCCGTATGGATGCCCCGATCATGGCCTCCGCGCCGCGGGAAGCGGTTCAGGGCGATGAGAAGGTCGCCGAGGCATGGTACGCTTCGATCCGTGCACAGTACGACATGGCGAGGCGGCTCCTCGTTGAAAATCGACCACCGGAACCAATCAGCCGTGCGGCTTCACTCGTGGGGGAAGGCATCTGCAGTTCGGACCTGGAGGAACGATTCTTCTACAGTTGGCGGGCTCTGGAGGTCGTGGGCCACTGGGACCTGCGTGTCGCTCGCGACCGGGCTTCACGAGGCAACGACGAACTCGCCCGAAAGTACCTTGAGATGGCTTCGGGGCCTCTTCTCGACGGCCAGAAGATGCAGTTTGACGAGCTCCGACTGATAGAGATTTCCCTGGCGGTAAGGGCGTTCGACGTGCCAAACCGCCGAGTCGGGGAGCTGAAGGCTCTTCGGGACGCGATCGCCCACGGGAAGGTTACGGCAGAGGATCATCTACGGATTGTCAAGGCCAGTGGTGAGATTCTTGGGGTCGCACACGCCGTGGTAGCGTCCACCCTTGACTCGCCCGTCCTTCTCGGCACCGATTAAACGAATGCGCAAGGATGGATACGCCGTGGGGCTTCCTGCGGGCTAGAAGCGGCGCTAGAGTGGCAGGGAGCTCTCCTGTGAGGGATCGGGCCGCGCATTGCGCTGACAAAAGTGGGCCGGCCCTGACCGGGGTTTTATCTGTCGAGCGTCCATAGGGTGACTGCTCCCGGTAGAGACGGAGGGGGCCACTAGGGAGGGGTGCGGGGAACCGGACAAGTCTCGGGGTCCATCTTACACGTTCACCATTGATCTAGACGTTGGGAACCACACACACAAAACAGTACCAGACGTACAGCTAAACTCAATGTTAATTGAACCAAATCTCGACTGCATCATTTTTCTGAAGTCCGGTTCTTCGCTCGAAATTGGCTCTTCGGCGTGCGGACTCGCACCCGCGTTCGCCAGCGGAAGAGCCCACAATCTCGGACCAGCTCGTCTATCTCGCCGCGATGATGGTCATCGCCGGGGTTGTAGTTTCCAGAATCCCGAGCGGTGCCCTCGGAATTGTCCCTGAAAGTATTCGGCCCTGGATAGTCCTCGGAGAGCCAATCCTTATCCCGGGGATCGCTGCTCTACTCTGCCGCTGCTTTCGACTCGCCGCGATTCTTCGCTGGGCTGGTCTCAGCACGCGGAATCGCCCGCCCGGCCCGCGTCAGACGAAACTGATCTGAGCGCCGACGCCGCCGGAGTCGCCAGTCTAACGTATAGGACATGGGTTCTTCACGGGGGCGATGGCGAAAAAGGTGGCAATCGTCAACCTCAAAGGCGGGGTCGGAAAATCAACTATCACCGCGAACCTAGCCTGGCACTACACCTACCACCGGGACTGGAACAAGAAGGTCCTCGTTGTAGATCTCGACCCGCAATTCAACGTCAGTCAGTACCTCCTAGGTGCTCAACAGTACCTGAAGAAGCTGGAAGCAGGCCTCCGGACCACCTGGGACGTCCTGGAGCAACACACGACAACGCCCCAAGGTTCGCCACCGGCGCTGGACCCGCGACAGACCGTAACGAACGTCTTCGACCACGAAGATGGTAGTGTGCTTGATCTGGTCCCTTCTCGGTTGGAACTTGCGAACTCCTTGAAGAATCCCGCAGGGAAGGAGCTACTCGTGAGCAAACACGTCGCCAAGCTGCAGGATGCCTACGATCTCATTCTACTCGATTGCCCACCCACTGAATCGATGATCACCACTGCCGCTTATCTCACCTCTGACTACGTCTTGATACCCGTCAAGCCAGACTTCCTGTCATCGATTGGGTTGCCGCTCATCGCCCAATCTCTTTCTGAGTTCGGCCGCCAGTACGAAGAGAAACAACCCAAGGTCGCTGGGGTCCTCTTCAATGCCCAAGACAGATACCTTCCCGAAAGCAAACGTGCCAAGCGGGAGGTTCTCGCCGAAGCGAGGCGCCAGAATTGGTACGTATTCGACAACGAAATCAGGTACTCGCGATCATATCCGTCCGGAGCAAGACAGGGGCGACCGATCTTTACCACCGCGTACGCGCAATCTGGCGTCGCGGCCAACTTCCAAGAAGTCGCAAGGGAGTTCGAGAAGGTGATAGGACTATGAGCGACAGTGCTCAGGTCGAACTCTTGATGGAGATTCACCGTTTACTGAGAAGGCACGGCTCGAAGGCGTTTGCCGAGTTGGCGCGAACGGTAGAATCCGATACTAGCCGCGCCCAGCTTCTGGCCGCGCTAAAGGCGCTTTCAGCGGTTGCGCCGCCCAAACGGGAGGTCTTCAGGAAGGCGTCAACCAGACCCACCTTGGAGAAGGCAGGCGGAGAGGCAGAAGAAGAGCGCAGCCTTGAGGCGTGGTCCAAAGTCATCGTGAGACCCGTGTCGGGCCGGAACCCAAGCGCGAAGGATTCCTCTAAGGGAGATTCTGGCGTTAGTTCGTGACTAGCCACGCGACGTGCCAAGTTGAGATACGGCGGAGTCACACCGGGCGAAGCACTCACCGATTAGCCCCGGATTGACTCGTCTCGGGAATTGGTCCGAGTTGTCGATCAGTCTCCAAGGGGGAAGGTAACGTCGACCAGGTGGCCGCATCATCGATCCTCGGCGTTACCATGCGCGGCCTATTCCACTCCCCATTCTCTATACGCGCGGGGCCTCAATCTACTCAGATTCCAGCGCAAGTCATGGTCCTAGTTGTCGGGCTTGAAACAGAGGACTGCTTCCTTGTCGATTCGTCCCCCAGTCCGCAGTGTGTACTGCATCCGGTGGTTCACTACTCGATGCCAACGAGACTTCGTCAGCGTGAGGCCTAGGTCGGAGGCGAGCTGGGGGAGAATTGCCGGAGTATCGACAGCCACGCCCGCGACCGAACTCGGCCCGACGACAACGTACGCAACTCCGTCTGCTTCGCCCGCCACCCTGGATACCTCCCCCATCCAGTCTCGCAGATCCGCGAAATACTGTTCGACCACCAGACCTGCCCTCTCCGTCGAAGCCTGAGAGACGCGCTTGCAACAATTCATCGCGGGGTCAGGCAGCGAAAGGTCACCTTTCAAGAAATCCCGATCTCGAATGACGTCCACTCCGAGGAATTCGTGGCTGCGCACTCGAATCTGATCCCGATTGATCAGCCCGAGCCAAGAATACTCAAGCTTGTGCCTCCGGGGGTAATCGATGGCCTTGAGGTATGGTGGGGACGTCACTTGGACGGTAGGGAGCCAGCCATTCGACTTGCAGACTCTGGCCCAATCCTTCGCGTTTGAACGGGAAACCTGCACTCCGCCCAAGGAGGGGATGTTGAGGAGCTGGCTGTAACCCTCGCCGAGAAGGGCTGCTCGGGCCAAGACCTCTCTCTGCAGGTCGAAACGAAGGCCTAGGCTCAGTTTCCTCAGTCGAACCGAAGTGACTTCCAGACCGCTTACGGGTTTGGGGTCAGCCCGAGAGACACGTCGGATTGATGCCGCGATGACGGCCAGGACAGCGTCGAAGAGTGGAGGTTCTAGCCGAGTCCGATAGTCCCACAATGCCAGAAGCAGCCGCGCCATATCGCGTGCTATCGTCGGGTGAAACCAGTGGAATACGTTGGTCGGAGCTCGGTATGGCGTCGATTGCTCCAGCTCTGCTATTGCCTCGGTGGGCGTAATCCCAACGTCGGCCCGGTACCCCGACCTCCCGACTACCTCGAAGAGTGTTTCGATTGAAGAGACGAGGCGGCCAGGATCCACCGGAGTGCACTTTGCCCTCGTCAGCAGGCACGCTAGAGGGTCTACGTCGGCAACGACGGCGTCTCTTCCAAGCGACACACCTACTAGCGCGGACGTCCCACACCCGGCCATGGAATCTCCAATGAGCTCTGCCCGCGGGTGAGCACAGAGAATCGATTGAACCAAGGGAGGATGGAAGCTCCCGGGAAAACGAAACAGCGGTTGGGTGTACGGGGGGAAGGACCGTAGGTCCAATGGACGCAGTCGGCCCTTCGTCATCCCTGGGGCTGAGCGCAAGCCTGACGTCAAGCTTTCGGTGGTGCGCGGGGCGTGGCTCCGGAGGGCTCGGGACCGGACGACTTCTCTTGTTGAGACTTCGTCATGGCCTCGATTATCGTCTCTGGATCCTGCAGTAGCTCGAATTCGTAAGTGCTCGGGTTGACGATACTCAGAAGTCCTGTGGTCGTCTGAACCGCTTCGAGGATTCCCGTGAGCTTCGTACGGCTGAGCTTCCTTTTCCTGATTCGCTCATCCCCGAGAATCATTCCCGGGTCCGGCCGGTTGGTGACGTCCTTGGCTTGGGCGTCCCAAGCGATCTCAAGAATCAATCGGAGGATGCCTAGCTCAGGGAGCGAAGCCCACAGCTCTTTGATCCAGGCTTCCAGCTCACTCGGGTGCCGCCAAGTCGTCAGGATTTCGACCAGCTTGGTGTGCGTGAAAGGTCTCTGGCGGTGATATCGCAGTATTGTGGCGACTGCGCTGGTTGTGAGCAAGGGCATCTGGGATTCTCGGGTGATTCTGAGCAGAACGCTGTCTTCATCACCCCGGCCGCGGACTTGGAACTCTCTGGCAACGATGATTGTCCGAGAACAGTCGAGTTTGGCTTCATGCTCTTTGAGTGCAGAGGGGTTGATCTCCTCATGGGTGATGGGGTGTTTGCTTCCTTTTGCCTCGATAGCCACACGCAAGTTCGGCGCGCCTGCCAGAGGGATTTCAACAACGCCATCGGGCAACTCTGGGCCACCCCTCCTCGCCGCAGACAGCCGAAGGCTCCTTAGGGCCCGAACAACGGCGTTTTCAAACGGCGTGCCGCCGGACTCGGAGGTTTCGTTGATCTCGCCGATTAGGTCTTCAACTGGGTCTCGAATGTAACCAGCAGCGGTCCTAAACGAATCGTCCATCAGGCCGGCGGCTTCGTCGATTATGTCCTGGTCGATACCGCGGGCCTTCAGGTACCCAGACGTAATGACCGACCCCGCTGCCACCTCACCGACGACTTGACGCACCTGCGCTGCCTTCGCGCCTTGAACCTCTTCGAGTGCAGCGATCAACGGGTGGTCCTCGTTTATCGTGATCGTGTTGTCCTGAGTCTGGTACTTCGCAACTGGTCGGTCTTCACCGTCAGGGGCAAAGCCAACCTCCATCCGGTCCAGGTTCCCGGCAGGCTGCCCTTCCGCTGCCAAGCCACGTAGTGCGATCTGTCCACTCAGGGGAGCGAGATACCGCAACCTCGTGCCGAAGGGCTCGGGCTCGTATTCTGGACCCTCCTCGTCCTCCTCGTCAACATATCGCGCTTTTGCCGCACCGAAAAGCGCCCGCAGTACCTCGCGAGCAACGTACGTTAGTTCGGATTTCTCAGAGAAACTGTTCCGCTGAACTAACAGGACCTTGTCAAGGCGGGGAATCTCAACCTCAGCCCGGAACCGGTACCAGTACTTCAGCGACCGTTGAGTGATTCCGAAGAGCTCGTCCTCGGGGTTCGCGAGCTTCCCGTGGACGTAAATCTTGAATCCATGATCTCGGTAGCCGCGCTCCGCGACCGTTGACTTCGTGAGGGTGGTTTTGGTCATGATGGCCCCGCCGGCCACGGGCCCCAGGTGCGGCACGTCGATTGCGTCTAGCTTCCGAGTGGTTCGCATCGGATCGAGGACGCTCGTCAGACCGACCTTGATCAGGTCGGGCGGAACTTCCGTCTGATCGTCCAGTCCAAGCCGCTGGCGCCAGAATGCGGTGAGGGTGTTCTGAAGGTGCCTGATGTACGTCGGGTCCGTGACGGCGACCCTGACGAGAACGTCCGCGGGGGGAATCTCGCGTTCAGGTACCTGCGTCCCATCGAGGATGACGCAGAATTGGGCGGAGAGAGGCAGGGCATGGGTGAGCATGCGCACGAGGAACCCTTTGGCGAGCGCTTGCCGCTGCGTTTCGAGGTCGATGTCTGAAACTATGGCTAGGGTCCAGGATTTCCAGTGCTTCTTCCAAGGTCTCGGCAGGTCGAAAAGATGTCGATCCAGAATCTCCCTGGCCTTCGACTCTGCCAGCTTGTAGACCTTGAACTTGGGCTTCTCTCCGCCTGTAAACCCTCTTATCTCATCTTCCCCAACGCGAACAATTCTCGCCCATCCTCCCGTCACGGCCACGTGGGTCAGCGTCTTGCCCAGGGCGAATGCGGCTAGCTTCCCCACCCCGAACTTCCCAATCTGAGACCTGCGGTTGGCAAGCCTGTACCCGTCTGGGTTCTCAGTCTTCGGGCTGATTCCGACTTTCCAGAGATCTTGAATCCCCTTCAAGTCCATCGAGACACCATTGTCGAGGACAATCAGGTCCTCCGAACCTGTCGTTGGCGTCCGGACGTAGCATTCCGAGGCACCGGCGTCGTAGCTGTTGCATCCGAGTTCCTCGATCGCCTTGCGGGGGTTCGTGTAAAGCTGGTGAGAGAATTGTCGAATGAGGTCGTAGGTGATATCGACCTGAACGTCGTCTTCAGGAACTCCTGCAGCACGGACGAAGTCCTGGGCTAACGTCCCCGAATCGGACTCCACTCCTTGAGTAGGCTGGGCTTCCGTTCCTTCCATCTCTTAGGAATCAGGCGGGGCACGGTGTCGACGAGTATAAGGCCGCGGCAAGGGAGACTTCCCGTCAAGCGCGTCGTGTCGCCCCCGCCGCTTTCTGCTGACGATCATGAAGTGTCGCCCATGGCCACAACCGAAGGCTGGGTGCAACTTCTGATGTGAATCTTCTTCCAGATCTCACACGTCTTGAGACGAGTTCTCGGCATCAGATTGAACCTTCGGCGATGGTAAGAGGCGAGCCCCTCCAACCCCACGCGGTTGATTGTTTCAAGGTTGGACTTCTTGAGTTCCCCGTCAAACTCCTATGGAAGGAAGAACTGGCTCGGGGCGAACCCCCGGCGCCCGTCGTAGTCTCCCTTTTCCAGGTTCTTGATCAAGAACGCCGTTCCTGAATTCAAGTTGTTAGGATAACGGATCGCGTCATCCATCAACAGCGAATATCTCCCAATGACAGAGAGAATGGGGGGCGTTCTTCTTGGCAACCCTCGCGAGGTCTCGTAGGGCCGCTTGGCGCTCGCGAGGGTCAACGAGATGGCTGAGAGTTCCACCTAGGCACAGGACTTCATCGAAGGCACCGCTCTCAAACTGGGAGAGATCTTAGACGGACCCCCGAACGATGTGGGGCACTCTCCCCCCTACGCCGGCACCTCGGATCTCCCTGCGAGCGACTTGCAGCTGCTACTCGGTTAAGACGAGACGAGCGACGGTGTAGCCGAGCCGGGCCAGTTCGATAGTGCAGCGTCCAGGACCTCCGCCCGCGTCGAGCAACCAGCCACGGGACGGCAGGTGCTTCAACAGAAACCGAAGTGAGGTCTCGTACTCTACCCGGTGGGAGGGATCCTTGACGAGACGGTGCCATTCGTCGAGTGGGTTAGAGTAGCTCTCGATGCGCGTAGACTCGTCGGACACATGTCCTGTCACGGAACCAGCTTGGGCCCCCCGGGTCCAGGACCGATTCCAGCGGCGGCGACTCACCGTCGCTTCCTGGTGGTCCGGCGTCTGCGTTCCTCCCGTGTAGGCGCATTCGCCGATTTGGCATCTTTCCTTGATTGGGGGTCGCCGGCCCGGGGCTTGTCAGTGGCCTCTTCCACCTGCCGTGACGACGAACCAATCCTCTCCTCGACAATATCTTCCGCCTCAACAAGTTGCTCATCTGCCACCTGACGGTACTCCAGGCCGATAAGCTTCTCCGGGACCTTCAGGAAGCCAGTGCCTAAGCGAACAGCCTCCTCGCGTTTCGGAGGGACTTTCCCTGTCCGCAAGTACCAATCGAACACTCGAAGCGCCAGCTCTTGGTCAGAAATGTCCGCTTCGGCTGCGTAGACCTTCGCCCACCGAATCATCGCCTTGGGCAGCCGGATTCCAACTTGGCGCATCTCCCCCGGTTCGTATTCGCCAGGTGGCAGCCCCTCAGTTCCATCGTTCCAAGGTAGACCTCGGAGGGCATTCGGTGGAGGGCGTCCTCCCAGGTAGAGGAGGAGTGCGTGCTCAACCAGGAGTTGAAGGGTGGAGCGGATCGCCCGCGCCTTCAGCTGTGCCCACATCCCATCGGGAACGCGAACCGTGTAGGCGACCTGCTCGAAGGCACTGGTCAGGTAGCTGATTCCCCTCCCCAAAGTCTTCTGGTACTCCGGCCCAAGAGCAGACTCCGGCGCTGGTCGGGCATCTGCGTTGGACTTCTCCTCTCCCACAGATTCTGACGCCGGAAGCCCTCACCGCCTAATGATTGCTAGCAAGACGAGTTGCTAGAATCCTAGCAAACTGGCATTCTAGCAGCACGACTTCCCGATAAGCGATGGCTCACGGGTTACGAAATTCGATTGGGGCTTGAACCGCGCCAGGTTCGCTTGGACATGGGTTCGAACGAACCGAATGATAGCGAACAACCCGAGCCCGGGTTGGCGCCTCAGCTCCTTCTGCGTCTGCTTGGCGGATGCCGGGCCGCGTCGGGAGCGTCCCCCAATTGCGACGCCTTCCCTGCTCCCCGTACTACGACAGCGGACCTGGTCTCCACATCTACGGTCCAGAGGATCACGGCTCCGGCCTCTAGTCCGAGCACGGTGGCCACCGACTGCGGGACCGTCGTCTTCAACGAGTCTGAGCCCGAGACGGCACGAAAGGCCCGGGATTCGAACGTCTTCGCCATGGATCGCTTCCCGGAATGGAGAAGCCAGACAGGACATAAAAGCGGCCTATACAGAGGCCGTCGAATAGACCTAATCCTTAAATACCGTCAGCAACATAGGTCTATTGGTAGTCCTATGGTGGGGACAAGGGGACCTTGGGACGAGGGGCGCGAACTCCGGGCGATCAGAATGCTCACCCCGCATCGCGAGGCAGTTCGGCCCACGGGCCGAGTCATGTTCAGCGTTCGATCCGCGAGGGATGTCAGAGACTATCTCGTCGTCGTGGACCAAGACGGATGGTCCTGCACATGTCCCGACTGGGCCGACCGCCAAACGCCCTGTAAACACATCGTGGGTACGGTGATTTGGCTCGACCCCAATCGCCCTCCGCTTGGGGAAACGGCTGCTGATCGGCCCCTCCGTCGGAAGACCTACCCGCACCCTGACTGGGGCGCCTACGACCGCGGCCAGCAGCGCGAACACGAGGCGTTCGACCGGTATCTCTGGGACCTGCTAGCGGATCTCCCTCAGCGGCAGTGGTCTGGCGGAAAGAAGGGCCGCCCGGCGATCCCTTTGAGGACGCAGGTGATGGTGTCCGTCCGAAAGGTTCACCTAAACCTTTCTACGCGGCGAGCCCGAGGACTCTTGGTTGCACTCAACCAGGACGGCAAGGGACTACTCGCGCGAATACCCAACTATTCGGTCCCCGCCCGGTTCTTCAACCGGCCGCAGGCAATCCCGATTCTGCTTGGCCTCGTCGATCGCAGCGGGATGGTCCTCGCCGGCATCGAGGATCAAGGGACGGTGGCGATCGACTCTTCGGGCTTCTCGACCTCCAGGATGGGGTCGTACTTCACAGAGAAGTACGAGCCGTCCCGCCGCCATTCGTTCATCAAGGCACACCTCGCGATCGGAGTCAAGACGCACATCGTCCTCTCCGCGACCGTAACGGACGAACACGGCGGGGACTGCCCGCAGTTCATTCCGTTGCTTCAGAGGGTCAGGGCCGTTGGTCACACGCCCTCGCGCGTCGTCGCGGACAAGGCGTACCTGTCGAGGGACAACCTGGCCGCCGCCGACCAGTTGGCCGTAGATCCGTTCATCCCGTTCAAGGTCAACTCACGTGGCCTTTCGAGGGGCTCCCCGATGTGGAACAAGAAGTTCCACGAGTTCGAACTCAGGCGAGAAGAGTTCGACGAGGCGTACCACGAGCGCAGCAACGTAGAATCGACGTTCTCTGCCATCAAGCGCAAGCTGGGCGAGCCGCTACTCTCGAAGAACCCGCTCGCCAGGTTCGCTGAGCTCCTGGCGAAGGTAGTCGCCTACAACGTGGGGGTGGTGATCCAGCAGTCGGAGATCCACGGCCTCCGCCCTGAACCGCTCGACTTCATCCCCGGGCAGGGCGGCGCTCGCGCCAGGCTCGCTTCGGGGGTCGCCTCATGACGGCGAAATTGTCGCGAAAATCCTCTCGGCCGATGATTCGGAAGGGGACCTTCCGCGGGCACGGCGTTGTAATCGGCGGGACGACGAACGACATTCCCCCGCCACCAACCTGGGCCTAGGGCCGGAGGAGTCCAACCCTTTCTCTCTGTGAATGTAATCGGCGACCTGTGAATCAAGTCGCCGAATCTGAGCTCGCGGTCTTGATAAAATCCCAGAGCCTGCACGCCACGGGGGGCCGCACGCCGACCAGTGCCGCGGAGGGGCGTTCACTCGCCGAACCGACGCTGTCGGTCCTGGAACGCGCGGATCGCCCGCAGGAAGTCCAGCTTCGTGAGGCCGGGCCACATGACGTCCGCGAAGTAGAGTTCGGCATAGGCGGCCTGCCATAGCAGGAAATTGGAGATCCGCTCCTCTCCGCTCGTTCGGAAGATGAGGTCGGGGTCAGGCAGGTCCGCAGTGTACAGTCGGCTCGCCACGGCCTTCTGGTCGATCGCGCCGGGGTCGAGCCGACCCTGCTGTACGTCTCGAGCGAGCGCGCGAATGGCGGTTAAGATCTCCTCCCGGCCCCCGTAGGCAATGGCCACGTTGTACGCGTACTGGTCGTAGTCCTTCGTGGCCGCTTCCGCGACAGCGATCGCCTCTCGCACGTGGGCGGGCAGCGCCTCTCGATTTCCAATGGCGCGGACGCGGATCCGGTGCTTGTGGACTCGCTCGTCCACAGCGATGTCCCGGAACCCCTGGTCGAATAGTTCCAGGAGTCGGTCGACCTCTTCCTTGGGGCGGCCCAGATTCTCCGTTGACAGTGCGTACACTGTGAGAATCCGGACTCCGACTTCGAGACACCAGTTGAGGAGGTCCTCGAGCTTCTCGCGACCCTTGAGATGGCCCTCCGCCACCAACAGCCCATGGCTGGCCGCAAAGCGACGGTTTCCGTCCATGATGATCGCGAGGTGCCGCGGGACGGCGGCCGTGTGGACGAGCTCAAGCAGCCGCCGTTCGGTCGCGTCGCGGAACGCCCCAGCGACAACGTCCGATAGGTACGGTCGCGGCGGGCGGTTCCGTGGAGGGTCGGGCACACGGAAGGGAGCCAGCGTGGTGGATTAAGAGTTGGGGAAGTCGGAGGGCCGCCCCGGATGCGAGGGTTCCGTGCGGGCCTTATCTGTCCCTAGTCGCTCAGGGTCCAGGGAGCCTCGTGCGAATTCTTCGCATCGACGATTGGAGCGGGGCTCCTGGTGGGGGCCAGGAGTATGTGCGGTCGGTCTCGGATGAGCTGGAGGCGCGAGGTCACGAGAACTGGCTTCTCAACATCACCGACAGTCCCCCTTCGCTGACTCGGCCCGATGAGTCTTACGCGCCGATTCCTCGCGCTCCGGCCCGCCGCTTCCCCACCGACCTTCTCGGCAACCGTGCGCTCGAACGGGAATTGGGCCGGCTTGTCACGACCTTTCAGCCGGACATCGTGCATCTTCACCACTTCGGGGCCGGATTCGGAACCATCGCCCGGGTGCTCCCGTCGATGCACGTCCCACTCGTGTTCACGGCCCATGACGCCGAACTAGTCTGCCCGGTGTCGACGCTCGTGCAGCCGGGTCCGACGATATGCGATGGGGGGATTCGCCCACGCTGCCTCTTCACGGGATGTCCGGTCGGAGTCGGGGGACCGCTCAGCCTCTATCGCGCCCGAACGTTCGAACGGGCGGTGCTTCCGCACATTCGGGCCTTTCTGTGCCCAAGCACCCTCCTCGCACGCTACCTGGATTCCAACGGATTCCGTCCGGCGGTTCACCTTCCCTCCTTCGCGAGGATTCCCCCCGCCGTGGCCGGGGCGGTCTACCCGGGGCCGACGGCCTCCGTGCCGCCCACCGTGGGTTTTCTGGGGCGACTCGAGTGGTACAAGGGCGTGGACGACCTGATTGACGCGATTGCGCTTCTGGCGCGCCGAATTCCTTCGGTCCAGCTCGAGATCGCCGGGGAAGGGTCGTTGCGCGCCGAACTGGAAGCGCGGGCCCGACGACGCGGGATCGTGGAACGGACCACCTTCCGTGGGGACCTTCGGGGCGAGGCCAAGGAGGACTGGTTCCGGCGCATCCACCTCTTGGCGGTCCCGTCGAGCCAGTGGGAGAACTTCGGTCTAGTAGCGCTCGAAGCGCATGCGCGGGGACGCCCCGTCGTCGCAACGAACTTTGGGGGACTGCCGGACATTGTTGTCGACGGCCAGACCGGGTGGTTGGTCCCCCTTTCTTCCCCCGGGGCCCTCGCGGATGCGATCGAGAAGCTGCTGGCGGACCCGGACACCGCTTCCAGGATGGGTGCGGCCGGGCGGCAGCGGGTGTTCGCGCGTTTTACGCCCGAGCTCCATGTTGACCGACTTCTGGCCGTCTACCGAGCCGTCCTGGCGGGCACTCCGTTGCGGTCGCTCAGCGAGGCGGACGAGGTGCGCGCGTCCGGGGCTCCAGCGGTAACTGTGTCGGGATAGTGGGGGCGGACGCCCTGGTCGGGAGTTTCGGAACGCCGGGGATTGCCGGCACTTCCTTCGAACCCGAGTCCCAGGCTCGACAGACCTAGATCCTAGACCACTAGACTACCAGGGCAGCGCCCGAAGGTCGTAACCGCGTCCCTTCTTGAATCTTCCCTGTGCAATTTGCCCGGAGGGGGATCCGCCGACCCCTCCCTTGCCGGTGGACCCGTTGATTTATCTACGACTCCCCCGCCGTACCAGCTTCTCGCGGAGGGAGACCATGGGAGTCATTCTCGCCTGGTTCACGGCGATCGTCCTCGTGCTGAGCCTCGTCCTGGTTCTGCACCATCTCGGAGTCGAAATCGGGCCGATCGTCTCGACGGCCGTGCACGGCGTCGAGCACGCACTGGGGCAGCCGCTCTAGTCCCCGTGCCGTTGCCAGCGCGGCCCGGACGCGGCGAGCCGCGTGTAGAGCGCCCCGTAGCGTCGGCACATCGTTTCAGTCGACCACTCCGGCGACGCCTCCGTCGAGCGGCGGCTCATCCGCCTCCGCTCCGCGTCGTCCTCCAGACGTTCCAGGCCCTGCCCGAGCTCTTCGAGGGAATGGGCGACGATCCCGGCACCGGTCGCCGCCATCTCCGGCGCAGCCCCGGCCGACCATGCGAGGAAGGGCCGACCCGCGGCCATCGACTCGGCCAGGGAGACCCCGAAACCCTCGTAATCGCTCCCGCTCACTACGGCGTCCGCGGCCAGGAGCGACGCCACCGTGTCGGCCCGTGAGAGAACCCCCGGCACCCGGACCTCGACCCCGAGCTTCCGAGCCAGGTCCTCGCAGTGGGCCCGGTCGTAGGGGGACCCCGGGATGTCCCGACCGATGAGCACGAGCGCCCACTTCCCGCGGCGCCCGGCCGCGGCCTCGATCAACCGGTCGACGCGCTTGTTCTCGAAGAAGCCGCCGACATACACGCCCACGAGCGGCGCGCGGAGGTTCCAACCCGCCCGCACCGACTCCGCGTTCGTTGGGGCGTTCCGGAATTCGTCCAGGTCGGCCCCCAGGGGGATCCGAAGGAGCCGCTCGGCCGGAACTCCCCAGCCGAGCAGCTGTTGCCGCTCATACTCGGTGTCGCAGACGTAGTGGTCGAAGGCGCGAAGCACCTTCGGGAAGTACCGCTCGAAGTACCAGCGATCCCACGCCCGCCGGTGGATCGCGTACTGGTAGAACCCGTGGCCGGTGACCATCTGCCGCCAGGGGAACAACGGAGCGACGGGGAAGTAAAAGTCCGCACACCAGATCCGGTTCCCTTGCACGTGAAACACGTCGGCCCTGAGTCCGCGGAGAAGTCGAAGATACCCCGACGGGAACCGGACTCCTGCGACCGGGCGCATCCTCAAGCGACGGACGTCGACCCCATTGACGTCCTCCCGATCGGCCGTTCCGGGCTCTGATTGCGTGATGAGCGTGGCCTCGCCGCCGCCGCGGACAACGGACTCCGCGAGCAACTGCGCGATCCGCTCGGTGCCCCCCGGGACCGGATGGTAACGATGGCTGGCGAAGAGGACGTGCACGGGAACGCGGAAGGGAAAGGGGGGAAAGGGTTTGGTGTGGGGCGGCGGTGCTCGGTTAGACCGCTCGGCCGCAGCGCGTGCAGACCCGGCGGGCCTGGTCGACGGGGCCACCGCACGCCGGGCAGACCGCCGGAACGGCTCCACCCATAGGCGGGGGGGCCATCATCGGCGAGCCCATCATGGGGGCCGGGGCCTTGTAGACGATCGCCAGGATTCCACCGACGAGACAGAGGATGAACCCCAGGACGAATCCGCCAAAGATCGTGAACGGCAGACTGACGATCGCGAGCACGATCACAAGCGCGCCCCAGGCGACCTTCATCCGCGGCATGACGAACATCAGGATCGACATCACGATGATGAGGATCCCGAGGACGAGCCCGATGAACAGGATGCCCGCATACGCCCCGAGCAGGAACGAGAAGATCGCTCCGATAAACGCCAGGACGAGTCCGCCCAACAGAATGAAAATCCCTCCGACCAGAGACAACACCGCGCCCGCCGTTGGTACCTGCCCTGCCATTTTGTTCCTCGTGACCCTCCCGGGTCTCCCAATCACTCGGCGGAGGGGGTAGATAAGTCGCCGGTTCGGCCGGAAATCCCCTCCGAAGGGGGTTCGGGAGGCTACGCCGAGCCCTGCAGGCGCAGGATTGCCGCGAGTCGAGCGGGTCGGATGATGCCGGCCGGAGTCACAAACGCGGTGACGTATCGGGCGGGGGTGACGTCGAAGGCGGGGTTCCGCGACGGGCTCCCGCTGGGGGCCGTTGCGCGCTCGGCGAAGCGGACCACCTCGTCAGGGCCGCGCTCCTCGACGGGGATCGAACTACCCGAGGGTCGGCCCGCTTCAAACGTGCTCCAGGGGGCCGCCACGTAGAATGGAATCCGGTTCTCGTGCGCCACCACCGCCTTTTCGTACGTCCCGATCTTGTTCGCGAAATCCCCGTTCCGAGCTATCCGGTCGGCTCCGACGACGACGGCATCGACCTGTCCCGTCCGCATGAAATGGCCCGCGGCGTTGTCGACGATCACCGCGTGGGGGATCCGTTCCTGGGCGAGTTCCCACGCCGTCAATCGGGAACCTTGGAGGAGAGGACGCGTCTCATCGACCCACACGAACAGCCGCGCCCCCCGATCCCGGGCCACCCGGATCGGCGCGAGCGCCGTTCCCCACTCGACGGTCGCCAGGGCTCCCGCATTGCAATGGGTCAGCACCTTGGAGGCGCGCCGGAAAAGCGGAGCCCCCGCCTCCCCGATCTGGTGACACTCCTCGACGATCTCGTCCCGGTATTCCCCCGCCGCCGCGAGCGGGTCGTCTCCATGTTCCCAGGCCCGCCGGACCCGGTCGATGCCCACGAACAGATCGTGGGCCGTCGGCCGGGTCGCGGCGAGCAGCCGGGCGGCGCGCGCCGGGGTCCAGCCTGCCCGCGCCGCGAGCGCCATCCCATAAGCCGCGGCCACCCCGATCGAAGGCGCCCCTCGGACCGTGAGAGTCCGGATCGCCTCCGCGACGGCCTTCGGGTCCCGGAGGTGGAGGATCGTGGTGCGGCCCGGCAGCGCCCGCTGGTCGACGAGATGGAGCCGCCCCCCCTCGAACCAGAGCGCGCGGACCGCCATCGACCTACCGCGCGTCAAAGGTATGGAGGAGGTCGAGCCAGACCGGGGAGACGAGCTTGTTGGACGCGACGGCGTCCTCGAGCGGGATGCCCCGGACCTCGTCGCCGCGCACCACCGCGACCTCGCCAAACCGACCCGCGAGGGCGAGGTCGACCGCCTCGACCCCGAGGCGTGTCGCCAGAAGCCGGTCGAAGAGCGTCGGCGGCCCCCCGCGTTGGATGTGGCCGATCTGGGCCGATCGGCTCTCGACGCCGGTCGCCGCCTCGATCCGCTTGGCGACGGCGGCTCCGACCCCCCGTTCGCGCAGGAGCTCATGGCCGAACTCGTCTCCCTGGGCTCCTTCGCCCCTGGGTCGACCCAGGTCGATTCCCTCGGAGACCACGACAAGGGCGAATCCCCGGGCCTGCACCGCGGCACGGACCGCGGCGATCAGCCGCCCCTCGTCGTACGCCTCCTCGGGAACCAGCGTGAAATCGGCCCCGCCCGCGAGGCCCGTGGCGAGGGCGACCCAGCCGGCGTCGCGCCCCATCACCTCGAGCACCAGCGCCCGGTGGTGGCTCTGCGCCGTGTCGTGGAGCCGCTCGAGCGCATCCATGGCGACGCTCGAGGCCGTGTCGAACCCGAACGTCCAATCTGTCCCCACGACGTCGTTGTCCATGGTCTTGGGGACCCCGACCACCTTCCGCCCCCGACGGTGGAGCTCGAGTGCGGCCCGGAGCGTGTCGTCGCCGCCAATGGCCACCAGGACCTCCACCTCATGCCGGTCGAGGGTCGCGAGGACCCGACTCGCGTCGGCTTCCTTGAGAAAGGGATTCGTACGGGAGCTCCCCAGGAGCGTCCCACCGCGACGGACGGCGCCGACGAGGTCCGACGGGGCCAGAGGCCGGGTCAGGTCGTCGCGCAATCCCTTCCAGCCGTCGAGGAACCCCAACGAGTCGTGACCGGCCCGATGGGCCCGGTAGACGATCCCCCGGATGGCCGCATTGAGGCCGGGGCAATCCCCGCCTCCCGTCAGGACCCCGAATCTCACGCCGATACCTCGATGTACCCGCGGGGGGCCGTCGTCAGGAAACGATACCCCGTCTCGGTCACGAGGATGTCATCTTCGATCCGCACGCCCCCGCGGCCGGGAAGGTAGATCCCCGGCTCGACAGTGATCGTCATGCCCGCCTCCAGGGGTTCGTCCGTGAGATGGTTCATCCCGAACCCGTCGTGCACCGCGAGCCCGATGGAGTGCCCGAGGCCGTGCGTGAACCTCCCCTTCCAGGGTGATTCGTCCACCACCCGCTGGGCCGCGAGGTGCACCTCCTTGGACGCCACTCCCGCGCGGATCCGTTCGAGCGCCGCGGACTGGGCCTTCTCCACCGTCTCGTGGACCTTCTTCAGCTCGTCATCGGTCTTTCCGAAATGGAAGGAGCGCGTGATGTCGCTCGCGTAGCGGTGGTAGTACGCCCCGAAGTCGCAGACGATCGACATCCCGCTCGCGAGCTTCCGCTCCTGGGGGTGGTAGTGGGGCTCGGCGCCGTTCGAGCCGAAGCCCACGATCGTGGAGAAGCTCCGCCCGGAGGCCCCGTGCTTCATCATGCGGTACTCCATCTCCGCGGCCAGCTCGAGCTCGGTGATCCCGGTCTTGAGAAGGCCAGGGATGTCGCGGGCCACGGCGGAGCCGATCGCCCCCGCGCGTTCGAGCCGTTCGATCTCGACGGCGTCCTTGATCCCGCGGGCCTTGCGGATCGCCTGGCTCGCGTCGCTCCAGTGGGCCCCGGGGACGAGCTTGTCGAACTTGAGAAACCCTTCGTGGGTCAGCTCGCGATAGTTGAGCGCGACCGCTCCGGAGCGGGGGATGAGCGACTGGATCAGCTGGTCGCTCTCCTCTCGCCGCTGGGGGACGTGGACCTCGACCGACGGGTCGAGCTTGGCCGCCTGCCGCGCGCTCTCCTCCTCCAGGGGCGAACTCAGGACGTGGAGACGACCGTCAGGGAAGGCGACGGCCACGGAGCCCTCGAAGAGACCGCTCGCGACGTCGAACACGTAGAAGAAGCTCTGGTCGAGGTGGGGGTCGGTCGAGTTCGCTAGGACCAAGGCCTCGGTGCCGCTGGGGAGCGCTTCGAAGATCTTCTGGACGCGGGCCTTCATGGGCGGCCGGCCACCGGTCAGGGGGTTTCAACCTTTGCGCTGGGCAACCCGGAGGTCTCGCCAAGAAAGGAGGAGCTCACGGGCCGCCTTCACCTCGTCCACGCGCCCGACGGAGAGGGAGCGCGGCGCGGCGTGCAGGTTCTCGGGGGTGTCGTGGACCGCCCGGTCGAAGGCGGCGACGAACTGGTCGAGCTCCCGACGGCTTTCGGTTTCCGGGAACTCGATCATGAGCGCTTCCTCGACGAGGGAGGGGAAGTAGATGGTCGGGGCGTGGACCCCTTCGTCCAACAGGCGCTTGGCGAGGTCCAGGGTCCGGACGCCGTGGGCTTTGAGGGGCGCCCCCGACAGCAGGAACTCGTGCTTCACGAGCGGTCGGAACGGGCGGGGGAGGAACTCGCCCAGACGCTTCCCGAGATAGTTGGCGTTGAGGACCGAGCGTCGGGCGACGTGCCGCAGGCCCTCCTCGCCGTGGGAGAGGATGAACGCGTAGGCCCGCAGGTCGAGCCCGAAGTTGCCGAAACCGGTCTTGATCTTGCCGATCGAGTGCGGCCGGTCGTAGTCGAGCGTGTAGCGCCGGCCGCGCTTGACGACCCGCGGCACCGGGAGATAGGGCGCCATCTTCTCGTCGGCGGCGAGGACCCCCGCCCCCGGACCGCCGCCGCCGTGGGGCGTGGCAAAGGTCTTGTGAAGATTGAGGTGAGCGATGTCGAAGCCCATCCGTCCGGGAGCGGTGACCCCGAGGATCGCGTTCAGGTTCGCGCCATCGTAGTAGAGGATCCCGCCGGCGTCATGGACGGTCTCGGCGATCTCCACGATCTCGGACTCGAAGAGGCCCGCCGTGTTGGGATTGGTCAGCATGAACGCGGCCGTCCGGTCGCTGACGGCGGCCTTGAGGGCGGCCAGCTCCACGCAGCCGTCTTTGGAGGGGATCTCGCGCGTGGTGAACCCGGCCATCATGGCGGACGCCGGATTCGTCCCGTGGGCCGTGTCGGGGAGGAGGACCTCCGTGCGCCGGTCGAGTTCCCCTTTCTCCCGGAAGTAGGCGCGTGTCATGAGCAGGGCCGCGTACTCCCCGTGCGCGCCGGCCGCAGGTTGGAGCGACACCTCCGGAAGCGCTGTCAACTTCGCCAGCGCACGTTCGAGGCGCCACAAAATCTCGAGGGAGCCCTGGGTCGTCTCTTCGGGTTGGTACGGATGAACTTCGGCGGCGCCCGGGCGCCGGGCGAGTCGTTCGGAGACCTTCGGGTTGTACTTCATCGTGCACGACCCGAGGGGGTAGGCGCTCGTGTCGATCCCGAAATTCATCTGAGAGAGGCGGGTGAAGTGGCGGGCGACCTCGATCTCGCTCAATTCGGGCCACGCCACGCCGCGCTTTCGACGGAATCGCTCGGGGATACCGGGAACGGCCTCGGGGGCGCTCGGTTCGGCGGGCGGCGGGGCGATCTCCCAAATCAGCGGTTCATCCCATTGGGCCTGTCGGAAGGTCATCGCTGCCCTCCGACGGATTCCAAGGCCGCGCGCGCGGCCCGGGCGTACTTCTGGATGTCCTTGTCCGTCGTGAGCTCCGTCGCGGCGGTGAGGAGCAGCTCTCCGCCCAAGGCGGGGCGACCCGGGCGGGGGTCGGCCAGCGAATGGCCCCCGAGGACCTTGCGACGGCGCAACCGGTCCAAGAACTCCCGCGCCGTCCCGCGGCGGACCTCGAGGGCGAACTCGCCGAGGTAGGGGGCGTCAAACCGCGGCGAGGACAGCCCTTCCACGCCCGCGAGCGCCGAGGCAAGCGTTCGGGCCTTCTCCGTGATGCGGCTCTGCAGTTGGGCCAACCCCCGGGGGCCTAGGGTGCTGGCGTACACGACGAACGCGAGGGCGAGCAACGACTGGTTCGTGCAGATATTCGACGTCGCGCGCGACCGCCGGATGTGCTGCTCGCGTGTCTGGAGTGTAAGGGTGAACGCGCGCCGACCGCTCGCATCAGTCGTGGCTCCGACGATCCGCCCCGGAGAAAGTCGGAGGTGCTCGGCGCGACACGCGAAGAGGCCCAGGAGGGGCCCGCCGAACGACGGGGTCATGCCGAACCCCTGGCCCTCCCCGATGACGATGTCGGCCCCCCACTCCCCCGGAGGTTCTAGGACCGTGAGGGCGAGCGGGTCGGCGGCGACGACCAGCGGTACATCCCCGAGAATCCCCTTGAGGTCGAGGAGCCCCTCGTCCACGACGCCGAACCCGTTCGGAAGGTCCGCCAAGAGCCCGAACACTTCGTGGGTCGCGACCTCGCGACGGACGAAGTCGAGGTCCAAGCGGCCGGTTTTCGGGTCGAACGGGACCTCGTCGATCTGGATGTGGAAGCCCGAGGCGTAGTTCTGGAGGACGCTCTTCTCCTCCCACGGGAGGCTGGCGGGGATCAGAAAGCGTCGGCCGTCCTTGATCCGGTGCGCAAGAAGGAGCGCCTCCCCGGCGGCCGTCGCGCCGTCGTAGAGGGAGGCGTTCGCCGCAGCGAGACCCGTGAGCTCGACCCAGAGGCTCTGGAACTCGAAGAGGGACTGCAGCATCCCCTGGCTCGCCTCGGGTTGATACGGCGTGTACGACGTGTAGAACTCGCTGCGGGAAAGGATCGCATCGACGAGGGCCGGCTGGTATCGGATCGAGACTCGTCCGCCGAGAAACGCCGCGAACTTGGTGTACGGCTTGTTCCGGTCGAGCATGGCGTCGACCGTCCGGACGACCTCCGGTTCTTCGTGGGCGGCGCCGAGACCGAGTCGCCCCAGTCGCACCTTCCGGGGGACATCGGTGAACAGCTCATCGATATCCGAAAGCCCCAGTTCCTTGAGGAGCGCCGCCTCCTCGTCCGCGTCGCCCGGAATCCAGCGCGCCACAATCGACCCCGGGTGTCGTGCGAGAAGGACGACCCATAAAAGCCATTGGGGTCCGGAGGTCGCCGAGGCATGGCCAGGTCGCTGCGACGGCGCCGGGAGCCTGTCCCGGCCCGCAGGAAAGGGCGGGAGGACCGGGGGGCCGCGCGCTCCACCCGTCCCGACGCTCCCCCCTCGGCGGCGATCCTAGATTCCGCGTTCCGCACCGCCTACCGGGCCACTCCCCACGGCCAGCAGAAGGTCGACCGGGCCCGCCGGCGAGCCCAGCTGAAGATCATCCGCTCTGCCGCGGTGGTGATCCGCCACCTTCGACTCGCCTCCCGGCCGTTCGGGCGCCCCGGAGTGAGCGAAGCGCAGCGCGCCCTGCTCGACCAGCGGTTCGGTTCCGGAACCCTCGGCCGCTCCCTCCTTCGCCTGCGTCGGGCCGAGGAGCGGATCCGCGGGCTCTCACGGGAGCAACAGGACGCGCTCCGCCGGCAGGCCACCTCGGAGGAGTTCGCCGGGGCCGTTCGCATCGCCTACGGCCGCCTCGCGAGCTTCCTTCGAGAGGTGGACCCGGACCTGCGCCATTTGGCCCAGATGGCCCGGTTCCTGGAAGACCGTCCCCGGCTCGATCGCACCCTCCCGACGATCGCGATCGCAGGGTTTCCCAACGTCGGTAAGTCGTCGCTCGTCGCCCGGCTCTCCTCGGCGCACCCCAAGGTGGCGGACTACCCGTTCACGACGCTCGCGCTCGCCGTGGGTCACACCGACCTGGGCTTTGACCGGCTCGAGGTCGTCGACACCCCGGGCGTGCTGGGACGACCCCAGAGGGTCAACCCCGCCGAGGCCGAGACCCGCGCCGCGGTCGCTCACGGGGTCGATGCCGTGGTGTTCCTCATCGACCCCACGGCGACGTGCGGCTATCCGGTGGCGGAACAGGAGGCGCTGCTGGCCCGGTGGCAGCACGAGTTCCCTTCCTTACCCATCCTCGAGGTGGAGACGAAGGCCGACCTTCCCTCGGGGCCGACCCGGCGTCTGCGGGTATCGGCCAAGACGGGCGAGGGCGTGGCCGAGCTGCGAACGCGGCTTGAACAGATCCTGAAGGACCGCCGCCCCGCGTTGCCCCCGATCGAGGAGAGCGTGGAAGTCCCGGACGAAGACAGCGCCCCCTCGTCCCACGGTTAGAACGTAAGTAGGGTCGACCGGTAGAGGACCATGGCGTGGAAGTCGTCGGGGTTGGCGCTCGCGAGCCTTCCGTCCGGAACGATGCGCGAAGTGACGATCGACGGCCGCTCGATCCTCGTCGTGCGACTCGGGGACGCGGTCCATGCGGTCGATGGCATCTGCCCCCATGCCGGGGGCGTGCTCGCGGACGGAGCGCTCGAGCGGAACCGGGTAAAGTGTCCGGAGCACGGCGCCACGTACGATGTGACGGACGGCGCCGTCCTCGTCGACCCGGACGGCATCGAACCGCCGCAGGGCGGGACCTCGCCGCTCACGCGTTTCGAGACCCGGGTCACTCAGGGGCAGATCGAGATCGACGTGGGTTAAGCACTTAACCCCCCTGCTCGCGGCGGGTCCGGCCCGCCTAGACGACGAACCGCGGGCCGTTCTCCGGTTGGAGGACCTCGCACTCGCTGCCGAGCGCGTCGGCGAGCTTTTGCCGGTGGTCGCCGTGCATGAGGACGAGCTTCTTCGCCTCGGTCTTCCGCACGAGCCCCACGAGCTCGGTGTGCCCTGCGTGCGCCGAGAAATCGAACTTCATGACCTCACACTCGGGGCGGACCGTGATCCCGTCGATCGTCAGCGTGCCCTCGTCCATCAGCTGACGACCGTTGGAACCATCCACCTGAAACCCCGTGAGGAGGATCGAGCTCTTGGGATCCCGGTAGAGCTCCCCGATGTAGTAGAGCACGGGGCCGCCGTCCAGCATTCCCCCCGTCGTCACGAGGACCTCGGCCTCCCGGAGGGCGCGCCGCCGCTCGGACGAATGTTGGACGACATGGACCGAGTCCACGGCGCGTCGGAACCGGCGGGAGTCCGCGAGGTACTCGGGGGAGCTGCGGTAGATGTCGTTCACGCTGCGCGCCATTCCGTCGAGCCAGATCTCGAACCCGCTCGCGGCGAGCGCCATCAACACTTCCTGGGCTCGGCCGACGGCGAAAGCGGGAACCACGGCCTTGCCTCCGCGCTCCACCGTCTCCGCCACCTTGTCTCGGAACCGTCGCTCGGTCTCCTTGCGGTCCGGGTGGTCGCGACCGGCGTAGGTCGATTCCATCACGAGCACATCACAATTGACCGGCTCCGCCCCCCGGACGAGGTGGGTCGGGATCGTCTGGAGGTCCCCCGTGAATAGAACGTCCTTCTCGCCCCGGTAGAGGTACATGGTGGCCCCCGGAATGTGCCCCGCCGGCGTGAGGTCGACCTCGATCCCCCGATGCCGGAACGTCCCGTGGCGGTCGACGGCGAGGAAGCGGGCGTCCAGGGCGCGGATGTCCATCGCGTCGTAGGGGGGCACGTACCCTTCCATCCGGGCGACCTTGAGCGCGTCGCGGGTGAGCAGGTTCGCGACCGCGATGGTGACCGGCGTTGCGACGACGCGGGTCCCGGGAAGTCGACTGATCACCGGCATCATGCCGGAGTGGTCGAGGTGCGCGTGGGAGAGGAACGCCGCGTCCACGCGGGCCGGGGCGGGCTGGGGATACGTGGGGGGGTCGGTGGGCGTCATGCCGTAGTCGAAGAGGAGCGTCCGCCCTTGGTCTCGTACGACGAGTCCGAGCGAGCCGACCTCCGAGGCGCCGCCGAGGAATTGGAATTCCATTTCGGCGGCGAGTTTCGTGCGTGATTTAACCTCTGGGCTCCGCGGTCCCCGCCCCGCGCGGGCGCCCGGGCGGCGGTCAGGACTATTAGGAGGGCTCGCGGTCCCCGCGGCCGTGGCTGGTGGTGCGCTCCCCGACATCGAGGCGCTCTTCCGCATCGCCCAGGCGGTCCAGGGCGTCGTGCGGCAGTCGCGCAGCTCTCCGCACGAGGGAGACGTCGTG